>NZ_JABWQR010000019.1:0-121968 GCF_014270125.1 Pseudomonas sp. SWRI99
CACAGGGGCTGCGTCGCCGGGCGGGAGCAAGCTCCCTCGCCACAGGGGCTGCGTCGCCGGGCGGGAGCAAGCTCCCTTGCCACAGGGGCTGCGTCGCCGGGCGGGAGCAAGCTCCCTTGCCACAGGGGCTGCGTCGCCGGGCGGGAGCAAGCTCCCTCGCCACAGGGGCTGCGTCGCCGGGCGGGAGCAAGCTCCCTCGCCACAGGGGACTGTATCGCCGAGCGGGAGCAAGCTCCCTCGCCACAGGGGACTGTATCGCCGAGCGGGAGCAAGCTCCCTTGCCACAGGGACTGTGTCGCCGAGCTGCTGCGGCAATGAGACAACTTGTCACGCGGCAAACGACCACGCAGTTCATCGGCGAAAATGGGACTACTCTTTTAACGTTGCTTGATCCAGATCAAGACCGCTCGCGCAATTGATCTGACGGCCAGTTGGCCAGACTCCCTGCGTTGCGATGGTTGTAAAAAAAGAACGAATCCGAATTCGCCGCACTCCATATCCGTGGGGGCAGTGGTGCAGGCCTCCGGGTCCGCCACCCGTACTACCTGACAGAGGAAGCCATATGTTCGGTTTAGAGGCTCTCGATCTCGCCCGAATTCAGTTCGCGTTTACCATCTCGTTCCACATCCTGTTCCCGGCGATCACCATCGGCCTGGCCAGTTACCTGGCGGTGCTCGAAGGCCTGTGGCTGAAGACCCGCAACGACACCTACCGTGACCTCTACCATTTCTGGTCGAAGATCTTTGCCGTCAATTTCGGCATGGGCGTGGTCTCCGGTCTGGTCATGGCGTACCAGTTCGGCACCAACTGGAGCCGCTTCTCGGATTTCGCCGGGGCGGTCACCGGACCGTTGCTGACCTATGAGGTGCTCACGGCGTTTTTCCTCGAAGCCGGTTTCCTCGGGGTGATGCTGTTCGGCTGGAACAAGGTCGGGCGCGGCCTGCACTTCTTCTCGACGGTGATGGTGGCCGTGGGCACGCTGATTTCGACGTTCTGGATTCTGGCGTCCAACAGCTGGATGCAGACGCCGCAGGGCTTTGAGATCGTCAACGGCCAGGTCATTCCGACCGACTGGCTGGCCATTATTTTCAACCCGTCATTCCCTTATCGCTTGATGCACATGGCCACCGCCGCGTTCATCGCAACGGCGTTCTTTGTCGGCTCTTCAGCGGCCTGGCACTTGCTGCGCGGCCGGGACAACCCGGCGATTCGCACCATGTTGTCGATGGCGATGTGGATGGCGCTGATCGTCGCGCCGATTCAAGCGGTCATTGGCGACTTCCATGGCCTCAACACGCTCAAACACCAGCCGGCGAAAATCGCTGCGATCGAAGGCCACTGGGAAAACATTGGCGACGAAGCCACGCCGCTGATTCTGTTCGGCTGGCCGGACATGAAAGAAGAGCGCACCAAATTTGCCGTGGAGATTCCTTACCTGGGCAGCCTGATCCTCACCCACTCGCTGGACAAGCAGGTGCCGGCGCTCAAGGAATTCCCGCCCGAAGACCGGCCGAATTCGACCATCGTGTTCTGGTCGTTCCGGATCATGGTCGGCCTTGGCTTCCTGATGATTTTCACTGGGCTGTGGAGCCTGTGGCTGCGCAAGCGTGACGCGCTCTACACCTCGCGACCGTTCCTGCATCTGGCGTTGTGGATGGGGCCGTCCGGCCTGATTGCGATACTTGCCGGTTGGTTCACCACCGAAATCGGTCGTCAGCCGTGGGTGGTCTACGGCTTGATGCGAACGGCGGATGCCTCGTCCAATCACAGCTTCATGCAGATGAGCATCACCCTGATCATGTTCGTCGTGGTGTATTTCGCCCTGTTCGGCGCGGGCCTGGGCTACATGATGCGCCTGGTGCGCAAGGGGCCGAAGATCAGCGAAGGCAGCGATACGCCGGACGGTGGTCCGGGCCAGAAACGTACACCGGCGCGTCCACTGTCTGCGGCCGACGATCCGGGCGACGGCGAACACGAAGACAACACTCGCTTGACCAAGGAGATTTGACTCATGGGTATTGATCTTCCGCTGATCTGGGCCGTGATCATCATCTTCGGCATCATGATGTACGTGGTCATGGACGGCTTCGACCTGGGCATCGGCATTCTCTTCCCGTTCGTCCCCGGCAAGACCGACCGCGACGTGATGATGAACACCGTCGCCCCGGTCTGGGACGGCAACGAAACCTGGCTCGTGCTGGGCGGCGCTGCGTTGTTCGGGGCGTTTCCGCTGGCCTATTCGGTGGTGCTGTCGGCGCTATACCTGCCGCTGATCTTCATGCTGATGGGGCTGATTTTCCGCGGCGTGGCCTTTGAGTTTCGCTTCAAGGCCAAAGATGAAAAACGCCATCTGTGGGACAAGGCATTCATCGGCGGCTCGATCGCGGCGACCTTCTTTCAAGGCGTGGCGCTCGGTGCATTCATCGACGGTTTGCCCGTGGTCAATCGGCAGTTCGCCGGTGGTTCGCTGGACTGGCTGACACCGTTCACGCTGTTCTGTGGCGCCGCACTGGTAGTGGCGTATGCGTTGCTCGGTTGTACCTGGCTGATCATGAAGACCGAAGGCAAGCTGCAAGAGCAAATGCATGATCTGGCGCGGCCGCTGGCATTCGTGCTGTTGGCGGTGATTGGTATTGTCAGTATCTGGACGCCACTGTCGCACCCGGAAATCGCCTCACGCTGGTTCAGCATGCCGAACCTGTTCTGGTTCATGCCGGTGCCGATTCTGGTGCTGGTCACCTTGTACGGCCTGATCCGCGCGGTTGCGCGCAATGCCAACTACACACCGTTCCTGCTGACGCTGGTACTGATCTTTCTCGGCTACAGCGGCCTGGGCATCAGTCTGTGGCCGAACATCGTGCCGCCGTCGATCTCGATCTGGGACGCTGCCGCACCGCCGCAAAGTCAGGGCTTCATGCTGGTTGGCACGCTGTTCATCATCCCGTTCATCCTGGGTTACACCTTCTGGAGCTATTACGTGTTCCGCGGCAAGGTCACCCATGAAGACGGTTATCACTAGTCTGCTGCTGGGCTTCCCTTGTGGGAGCGAGCCTGCTCGCGAAGGCGTCCTCAGTGACGCCTCTGCTTAACGGAGATCGATGCAATGACCGGCAAACATTCCCTGCACGACATTGAAGAAGCCGAAAAAAAACCGCTGTGGCAGCGGCTCGGCTGGTTGGCGCTGATCTGGGTCGGCAGTGTGGGCGTGCTGTTTATCGCCGCCAGCCTGATGCGCCTGTTCATGAACGCGGCCGGCTTGACCACGCACTGAAACACCCCGTCCCGGCGCCTTCGGGAACGGCTTTGCAACCCTCCTTGCGGAGGGTTTTTTTTGTCCGTGAGTTACTTGCGCGCTTTGAGAATTACGAATTTTGGCGTGGCTGCGACTTGTTCGACACCGCGGAACAGGCGCGCCAGTTTGCTGTGATAACCCAGGTGACGATTGCCGACGATGTACAGCGCACCGCCCACCACCAGCGCCTCACGCGCCTGCTGGAACATGCGCCAGGCGAGGAAGTCGCCAACCACTTGCTGTTGATGAAAGGGCGGATTGCACAACACCACGTCCAGCGATTGCGGTGCTTGCCCGGCCAGACCATCGTCAGCCCGCACGGTCACTTCGCGATCACCCAGCACGGCCCGCCAGTTTTCTGCGGCCGATTGCACGGCCATGAACGATTCGTCGACCAGCGTGTAGTGCGCCTGGGGATTGTCCAGCGCGCTGACGATTGCCAGTACCCCGTTGCCGCAGCCGAGGTCGGCAACGCGCGCACCGCCAAGGTTTTTCGGCAAATGCGCGAGAAAGGCTCGCGTGCCGATGTCCAGGCCGTCACGGCAAAATACGTTGGCATGATTGCGCAGTTCGATTGCCGGTTCGTCGAGCCGATAGGTCGAAGGGTAGGGCGAAACGGCCGGTGCCTTGGCTTCGGGTGTCGCGATCAGCAGACGGGCCTTTTTCACCGCCAGTGAGGCTTGTACCGGTCCGATATAGCGCTCCAGCAGATCGCCGGCCGCACGTGGCAGGTGTTTGACCATGGCCGCCGCGATCACTTCAGCGCCGGGGGCCAGTTGGCCATGCAGGCGGATCAATTGTTCTTCGAGTAGCGCCAGGGTTTTCGGCACGCGGATCAGCACGCGGTCGAACGGCCCGACCACGGGCTCGCTGGCGGGAATCGGGCGGATTGCATCAAACGCGTGACCGTTGCGCTGCAGGTTCTTTTCCAGCCCCAGAAACCCCAGGTACGAATCGCCACTGTTGCTGACGTCGACCTTGCCCAGCAGGCTCGCCGCCAACGCGCCGAAGCTGTCGTTGAGCACCAGAACCCGCGTGCTCGCCGGCGGTTGCTGCGCCGCCAGATAGTTGAGCAAGTATTCATCGGCCGCATCGAACGCCTGCAGCGGTTCGTTCTGCTGTTCGGGTTGGCGGATCAAATCGAGTTGGGCGAAGGGCGTATCGAGCAAAGGCATGGGGCGGGGACTCTGATAATCGGCGGGTTCGCGCAGCCAGGCTGTGGCGCGGCGCAACCTGGCCGAGTGGACTGCGATGCAAGCGGTGTGCGTCATCACTCGGAGAGGGCGTAAATGTTACTTTTTTTTCTTGGTAAATACCCGCAAGTTTTCATTTCGATGCCAGGCGCAGGGATCAGAGGAAGCCGGCTTTGGCAGCCTTGAGGACTGCGGAAATCTTGTTGCAGGCGTCGAGCTTTTCCATCAGGTTTTTCACGTGATAATTCACCGTACGCTCGCTCAGGTTGAGGATCTTTGCGATCTCGTAGGCAGTCTTGCCGACGGCTGACAGTTGCAAGACCTCCAGCTCCCTGGGCGACAGGCGTGGGTGGCAGGGCCTGGCGGGACATTTTGGCATTGACCGCATAAACAGCTCACTGAAGTGGCTGGCGGCATAAAAGATGTAGCCGAAGTGTTCATACAGCTCAAGTGCACTGATCGGACAGCTGTGTCGGGCCAGGCTGATGACGCTGCACAACCCGCTTTCTTCGTGATGAAAGGCCTGTGACCAGCCATGCTGCAAGCCATGTTGCTGTAATGCCTGCCAAAGTTCAGGCGTGCCGGAAAAAGCCGACTGCTCCCAGACGATGGGCAGCGTTGAATGATTGCAATGAGCTACTATTGGGTCGATACATTTAAAGTTCTGTTTGTCATATTGCAAGTTCCACTCTTTGGGGTAGTTGTTGATTCGCAAGGTGTCCAGAAGTACTTCCCGACGGGGTGAACTGACCGAAATTGCGCAATAGTCGAAACCGAGGTTTTCGGCGAATCTCTGCAGGATCGGGTAAGCGGCATCTATTCCCTTGGCATAAGACAGTAGTTTCAGCTGCGATTCTTTCCACGTTTCCATACCTACTCTCCATTTTTTTACAGTTGCATCTTGGATCCATTAAGCGGCACGCAACGGAGTGTAGGATGTTTCCTGCGAGTAGCTGTGGATTTTTTCGCAATTGAAACTACTGCCGTTTGGCTTAAAGGTTATGAGTCTTTCGTTAATATTTAACCTGTCATCTTAAGCTCAGGATTAAAGTCCATTCACTGCTAATCACAAACGATGCAGGCGCTGTACTGAATGCCATTACCAATCATCGGTGTTTAGGCCGGCCAATTTGCGGGACACTGTAGGCAGATCTTCGTAGGAGACGCCCATGACCGCCAGTGCAGAGAAATACACCATTCAGACCTTGCTCGATGTGCAGCCATTGACACCGGGCCTGTTCACCCTGCGCACGACCCGCGATGCGGGTTTTCGTTTTCGCGCCGGACAGTTCGCCAGGCTTGGCGTGACCAAGGCTGATGGCAGCATAGTCTGGCGGGCGTATTCGATGGTGTCGTCGCCATTTGACGAGTTCCTTGAGTTTTTCTCCATCGTGGTGCCGGGCGGTGAGTTCACCAGTGAGCTGAGTCGGCTGCAGGTGGGCGATACGCTGCTGGTCGATCGCCAGGCGTTCGGCTACCTGACCCTGGATCGCTTCAACGATGGCCGGGATCTTTGGTTATTGTCCACAGGTACGGGGGTGGCGCCGTTTCTGTCGATCCTGCAGGACTTCGAAGTCTGGGAAAAATTCGAGCGCATTATTTTGGTCTACAGCGTGCGCGAAGCTCGGGAACTGGCGTACCAGCCGCTGATCGCCGGCCTGAAGCAGCGCGAGTACCTGAGTGAATACGCCCACAAATTGCAGTTCATCCCCACGGTAACGCGGGAGGCATCGGCAGGGGCGCTGAACGGGCGTATCACTGCACTCATCGAAAACGGCGAGCTGGAGCGGGTCGCTGGCGTGGAGCTGAGCCCTGAGCATTCGCGGGTCATGCTGTGTGGCAATCCGCAAATGATCGATGACACCCGTGCGCTGCTGAAAAAGCGCCACATGAGCCTGAGTCTAACCCGTCGGCCCGGGCAGATTGCGGTGGAAAACTACTGGTAGAAAAACGGCACCTCGCGGGTGCCGTTAGCGGTTGTGACGACCTTCAGGGCTGATTGTTCTGTGCCTTGAGCAGGTCGCGAATCTCGCCCAGCAGTTCCTCTTCCTTGGTCGGCACCGGCGGCAGCGTTGGGGCTACCGCCTCTTCGCGTTTCAGACGGTTGATGGCTTTGACGCCCATGAAAATCGCGAAAGCCACGATTACGAAGTCCAGAACGCTCTGGATGAACTTGCCGTAGGCCAGCATCACCGCGGGCGCATTGCCCTCGGCAGCCTTGAGCGTGATGGCTAAATCACTGAAGTCGACCCCGCCGATCAGCAGGCCGATTGGCGGCATGATGACGTCACCGACAAACGACGAAACAATCTTGCCGAAGGCGGCACCGATGATGATACCGACGGCCATGTCGACCACATTGCCTTTGACCGCAAAGGCCTTGAACTCACTTAGCACGCCCATAGGTTATTTCCTTGTTACAGATGAGGTTGGTGTAGCAGTGTAAATCAGCCAAACGCGTCCTGCGCGAAACACCTCCTTACAATGCCCGTTTTTATCGACACATTAATTTTCGATTAGTTTGCAAAGTGCCACTAATCGCGCGCGAAATACGCCGTAACCGGCTGATCGGATAGCTATTTTTTTCAATCATGACCTTACGAACTTTC
Organism: Pseudomonas sp. SWRI99; assembly: GCF_014270125.1. Classification (NCBI taxonomy): domain Bacteria; kingdom Pseudomonadati; phylum Pseudomonadota; class Gammaproteobacteria; order Pseudomonadales; family Pseudomonadaceae; genus Pseudomonas; species Pseudomonas sp. SWRI99. The sequence continues at coordinate 7,095 of NZ_JABWQR010000019.1, forward strand.
TATTTATGTTTGCCGGCTCAGCCCTCTAGCCTCTGGTTGGCGCACCTGGATGCGCCCAAAACAACCAGAGGAACCTGATATGACTCCCACTCTTGGCCTCGGGGCTTTTCCCCATCGCCGCACCCTCGGCGTACTCACCGCCAGCCTGTTGACGTTCTCCGTGCATGCCGCGCCCCTGACGCGCGATAACGGCGCTGCGGTCGGCGACAATCAGAACTCGCAAACCGCCGGTGCCAACGGCCCGGTGCTGCTGCAGGATGTGCAGTTGATCCAGAAGCTGCAGCGATTTGACCGTGAACGCATTCCCGAGCGCGTGGTGCATGCGCGCGGCACCGGTGCCCACGGCACCTTCACCGTGACCAACGACCTGAGCGACCTGAGCAAGGCCAAGGTCTTCGCCGCAGGCCAGAGCACCCCGGTGTTTGTGCGCTTTTCGGCGGTGGTGCATGGCAACCACTCCCCGGAAACCCTGCGCGACCCACGCGGTTTTGCCACCAAGTTCTACACCGCCGACGGTAACTGGGACCTGGTCGGCAACAACTTCCCGACCTTCTTCATCCGCGACGCAATCAAGTTTCCGGACATGGTGCATGCGTTCAAGCCCGACCCGCGCACCAACCTCGACGATGACTCGCGTCGATTCGACTTCTTCTCCCACGTGCCGGAAGCCACGCGCACGCTGACCGAGTTGTATTCCAACTCGGGAACGCCAGCCAGTTATCGGCAAATGGACGGTAACGGTGTTCACGCCTATAAGTTGATCAACGCCAAGGGCGAAGTGCATTACGTGAAGTTCCACTGGAAGAGTTTGCAGGGGATCAATAACCTCACGCCGAAAGAAGTCAGCAACGTTCAGGGTCAGGACTACAGTCATATGACCAATGACTTGGTGACTCATATAAACAAGGGCGACTTTCCGAAGTGGGACTTGTACGTTCAAGTATTGAAACCGCAAGATTTGTCCAAGTTTGATTTTGATCCGCTGGATGCAACCAAGATATGGCCGGGTGTTCCAGAACGAAAAGTTGGACAAATGGTATTGAACCGTAATCCAGCCAATGTGTTCCAGGAAACCGAACAAGTGGCAATGGCACCGGCCAATATTGTTCCCGGCATCGAGCCGTCAGAAGATCGTTTGTTGCAAGGTCGGGTGTTCTCTTATGCCGATACGCAAATGTACCGCTTGGGCGCCAATGCTTTGCAATTGCCGATCAATGCCGCGAAAGTTGCAGTCAATAACGGCAATCAGGATGGCGCGATGAACTTCGGGGCCAGCCGCTCCGGGGTCAATTACCAGCCGAGCCGCCTGCAACCACGGGAAGAGACCGAGACGGCACGTTACAGCCAGCTGGCACTGACGGGCAGCACCCAGCAGGCGAAGATCCAGCGCGAGCAGAACTTCAAGCAGGCCGGTGATCTGTATCGCTCGTTCAGCCAGCAGGAGCGTCGTGACCTGATCGATAGCTTCGGCGGCTCTCTGGCCACCACCGATGATGAGAGCAAGCACATCATCCTGTCCTTCCTTTATAAGGCCGATCCGGAATACGGCAGCGGCGTGACCAAAGTGGCCAAGGGTGACCTGAGCCGGGTCAAGGCACTGGCGGCAAAACTCACCGACTGATTGTCGCGGCCATGCCATGCGGGGCCTGAATCGGGCCCCGTTCTGTTCAAGGAGACGGCGTATGCGTATTTATCTGTTATTGCTGCTCGGCAGCCTGTCCTGGTCGGCGCTGGCCGAACAGAGTCCCGAGTCGGTCAAGGCGCAGTTGCAGGATTATCTGTTCGATGCCGCCCGGCGCGGCGACGTACCGATGCTCGAGACGTTTATCGAGGCCGGTTATCCCCTCGACACCCGCGACAGCAAGGGCTACACCGCGTTGATCCTCACGGCCTATCACGGTCAGGCGCCAGCGGTGGAGCGCTTGCTTGCTGCCGGAGCGGATGCCTGCGCTCAGGATCAGCGCGGCAACACGGCGCTGATGGGGGCGATCTTCAAAGGCGAGGTGCAGATTGCCCGACGTTTGATGGCCACCGATTGCAGCCCTGACCAGCGCAACGGCGCGGGGCAGACCGCTGCCATGTATGCAGGTTTGTTCAAGCGCCTGGAGCTGCTTGACGCGCTGAAAGCCAAAGGTGCCGACCTCAATGCCGAAGATCCGCTGGGCAACAGCGCCGCACGTCTGGCCAGCGGCGAAATCCGCAGCGCTGCACCGCGCTGATCGGCGATGGCTGCGTTATCATCGCGGTTTTTGCCGGGGGATCGAGATGGCCAAGGCCAAGCGCATGTACGGTTGCACCGAGTGTGGCGCAACCTTTCCCAAGTGGGCCGGCCAGTGCGGTGAGTGCGGTGCCTGGAACACCCTGACCGAAACCATGATCGAAAGCGGCGGCGCCACGGCACCCACCGGGCGCACTGGTTGGGCCGGGCAGCAGGCGCAGATCAAGACGCTGGCCGAAGTCAGCATCGAAGAAATTCCACGTTTTTCCACCGCTTCCGGTGAACTGGATCGTGTCCTTGGCGGCGGTCTGGTCGATGGTTCGGTGGTGTTGATCGGCGGTGACCCGGGGATCGGCAAGTCGACCATCCTGCTACAGACCTTGTGCAACCTCGCCAAGAGCATGCCGGCGCTGTACGTCACTGGCGAAGAATCCCAGCAACAAGTGGCGATGCGCGCACGCCGTCTCGGGCTGCCCCAGGATCAGTTGCGGGTGATGACCGAAACCTGCATCGAAACCATCATTGCCACCGCCCGCCAGGAAAAACCCAAGGTGATGGTGATCGACTCGATCCAGACGATCTTCACCGAGCAGCTGCAATCGGCGCCGGGCGGCGTGTCCCAGGTGCGTGAGAGTGCGGCGCTGCTGGTGCGCTATGCCAAGCAGAGCGGCACGGCGATTTTCCTCGTCGGCCACGTCACCAAGGAGGGCGCGCTGGCCGGTCCCCGCGTGTTGGAGCACATGGTCGACACTGTGCTGTATTTTGAGGGCGAGTCCGATGGCCGGCTGCGCTTGTTGCGTGCGGTGAAAAACCGTTTCGGTGCGGTCAACGAACTGGGCGTGTTCGGCATGACCGACAAAGGCCTGAAAGAAGTCTCCAACCCGTCGGCGATTTTTCTCACCCGCGCCCAGGAAGAAGTCCCTGGCAGCGTGGTCATGGCGACGTGGGAGGGCACCCGGCCGATGCTGGTCGAAGTGCAGGCACTGGTCGATGACAGCCATCTGGCCAATCCACGGCGGGTGACACTGGGGCTGGATCAGAACCGTTTGGCGATGCTGCTCGCGGTATTGCACCGTCATGGCGGCATTCCGACCCATGATCAGGATGTGTTTCTCAACGTGGTCGGTGGTGTCAAGGTGCTGGAAACCGCGTCCGATCTGGCATTGATGGCGGCGGTGATGTCTAGCTTGCGCAACCGGCCGTTGCCGCATGATTTGCTGGTGTTTGGCGAAGTCGGCTTGTCCGGCGAAGTGCGCCCGGTGCCGAGCGGGCAGGAGCGCTTGAAGGAAGCGGCCAAGCATGGTTTCAAGCGCGCCATCGTGCCCAAGGGCAACGCCCCGAAGGAAGCGCCGGCGGGGTTGCAGATCATCGCAGTGACGCGCCTCGAACAAGCCCTCGACGCGCTTTTCGAATAACCACGATTCCCCTGTAGGAGTGAGCCTGCTCGCGATAGCGGTATATCAGCCAATGATTGGTTGAATGACAGACCGCTATCGCGAGCAGGCTCACTCCTACATTTGATCGGTGGTGATTTCTAGATCTCGATCAGCGCAGCCAACTCGCGCTCAAGTTCCGCTTCATCCGCCAGGTTCAGCTCGATCAATCGCCGCAGACGCTGGATCGATTCCAGGCTGATATGGCGACAGATGAATCCCAAGTGGCCGTCTTCCTCATGGGCCAGGTGCACGTCCATCTTGATATCGACGTCTTCGCTCAGATGAATGTCGACGAAAAAGTCCTGTTCACGATCTCCCAGCCACGGCTCCGGCCGTTCGATCAGCAATCCCTTGAGCGACAGGTCAATCAGCGTGACCGGCCAGATGTACTCGCCCTGACTCAGCTCGGTGCGGGCATCGAACGCAATACGTTTGAAGCGACGGCGATTGGCGGGGTGCTCACTCATGGCGTAATCCTCATGAAGGTTCGCTGACTATAGACCCCGAAAGCGGCGGCCAGCCAATCAACCAGGCGTCTAGACCAATGTCGGGGTATGGCCTTTGGCGCCGTAAGCGCTAAACTCGGGGTGGCTGTCTTTCTTGTCCACCCTGGCTGGAATAAAAAAATGAAAAATAATAATAGCCTGCTACGCCACTTACCCTGGCTAGTGCTGGCAATCGTAGGAGCGTGCGCCCTGGGCGTAGTGGCATTGCGCCGAGGCGAGGCGATCAACGCCTTGTGGATTGTGGTCGCTGCCGTGGCCATTTATCTGGTTGCGTACCGTTACTACAGCCTGTTCATCGCCAACCATGTGATGCAACTGGATCCGCGTCGGGCCACCCCCGCCGTGCTCAACAACGATGGTCTGGACTATGTACCGACCAACAAACACATTCTTTTCGGTCACCACTTCGCGGCCATCGCTGGCGCGGGGCCACTGGTCGGCCCGGTATTGGCAGCGCAGATGGGCTATCTGCCCGGCACGCTCTGGCTGATTGCCGGTGTGGTGCTGGCGGGCGCGGTGCAGGACTTCATGGTCCTGTTCATGTCGACCCGACGCAACGGCCGTTCCTTGGGCGACATGGTGCGTGAAGAAATGGGCCGGATTCCCGGTACCATCGCGCTGTTCGGCTGCTTCCTGATCATGATCATCATCCTTGCGGTGCTGGCGCTGATCGTGGTCAAGGCGCTGGCCGAGAGTCCTTGGGGCATCTTCACCGTAATGGCGACCATCCCGATCGCGATGTTCATGGGCATTTACATGCGCTACATCCGTCCGGGGCGCATCGGCGAAATCTCCGTGGTCGGTGTGTTGCTGCTGCTCGGTTCGATCTGGCTGGGTGGGCAGATTGCCGCCGATCCGGTATGGGCCAAGGCGTTCACCTTCACCGGCGTGCAGATTACCTGGATGCTGGTCGGTTACGGTTTTGTGGCAGCGTCGCTGCCGGTCTGGCTGATTCTGGCACCGCGTGACTACCTGTCGACGTTCCTCAAGATCGGCACCATCGTTGCGCTGGCGATCGGCATTCTGGTGACCATGCCCGAGCTGAAAATGCCGGCGCTGACGCAGTTTGTCGACGGCACAGGCCCGGTGTGGAAGGGCGGTCTGTTCCCGTTCCTGTTCATCACCATCGCCTGCGGTGCGGTATCGGGCTTCCATGCGCTGATCTCGTCGGGCACTACGCCGAAGCTGCTGGATAACGAAACCAACGCTCGCTACATCGGTTACGGCGGCATGTTGATGGAGTCGTTCGTGGCGATCATGGCCATGGTTGCCGCTTCGGTGATCGAGCCGGGCGTGTACTTCGCCATGAACAGCCCGGCAGCCGTGGTCGGCAGTGACGTTGTTTCGGTCGCGCAGGTCGTTACCAGTTGGGGCTTCGCGATTACGCCGGATGCGCTGCAAGCGGTGGCCAATGACATCGGTGAAACCACCATTCTGGCTCGCGCCGGTGGTGCGCCGACCCTGGCGGTAGGTATCGCGCAGATTTTGCACAGTGTCCTGCCGGGTGAAAACACCATGGCGTTCTGGTACCACTTCGCGATCCTGTTCGAAGCGCTGTTCATCCTTACCGCTGTCGACGCCGGCACCCGTGCCGGACGCTTCATGCTGCAGGATCTGCTTGGCTCCTTCGTACCGGCGCTCAAACGTACCGAATCCTGGACTGCCAACCTGATCGCCACCGCCGGTTGTGTCGCGATGTGGGGCTGGTTGCTGTATCAGGGCGTGATCGATCCACTGGGCGGCATCAACACCCTGTGGCCATTGTTCGGCATCTCCAACCAGATGCTCGCCGGTATCGCGCTGATGCTCGGCACCGTGGTCCTGATCAAGATGAAGCGCCAGCGCTACATTTGGGTCACCCTGTTGCCGGCCACCTGGCTGCTGATCTGCACCACAACGGCAGGCTTCATCAAACTGTTCGACGCCAACCCGGCGATCGGCTTCCTGTCCCTGGCGAAGAAGTACAGCGATGCGCTGGCCAACGGTCAGGTGCTGGCACCGGCAAAAAGCGTTGAGCAGATGCAGCACGTGATCTTCAACGCCTATACCAACGCAACGCTCACGACGCTGTTCCTGTTCGTGGTCTTCAGCATCCTGTTCTATGCGCTCAAGGTTGGCATCGCCGCCTGGGGCAAAAAAGAGCGTACGGATAAAGAATCGCCATTCCAGGCCCTGCCGGATGCGTAACCAGAGGATTGCACCATGTTCAATGACCTGAGTCGCCTCGGTAAATACCTCGGTCAGGCCGCGCGCCTGATGGTCGGCATGCCCGACTACGACACCTACGTCGAGCATATGCAAACCAAACACCCGGACAAACCGGTGATGAGCTACGAGATGTTCTTTCGCGAACGTCAAGAAGCCCGTTACGGTGGCAAGGGTGGGCCCAAGTGCTGTTGAGCTGACAGCCTCGGGTTGATGCAATCCCCCTGTGGGAGCGGGCTTGCTCGCGAAAGCGCAGTGTCAGTCGATGATGGTGTTGACTGATCCACCGCCTTCGCGAGCAAGCCCGCTCCCACATTTGTTTTTGTGTTGTCCATTCATTTTGTGAAGGAGAAAGCATTTGTCCTCTCCCATACCGGTCACGGTACTCAGCGGCTTCCTTGGCGCCGGCAAGACCACGTTGCTGCGTCATCTGCTCAAAGCCGAGCACGGCCTGAAAATCGCCGTGATCGAAAACGAATTCAGCGACGCCGGTATCGATACTCAGTTGCTGGGTGACGAGCCGGTGCAAGTCATGACACTGGCCAACGGCTGTGTCTGCTGCACCATTCACACTGATCTGACCAAGGCGCTGTATTTACTGCTCGAGCGCCTGGACAGCGGCGAGATCGCTTTCGACCGACTGGTGATCGAGTGCACCGGTCTGGCCGACCCGGCGCCCGTGGCGCAGACGTTTTTCATCGACGAAGAGTTGCGCGAGCGTTACCTGCTCGACGGCGTCATCACTCTGGTCGACGCCGCCCACGCCGACGTGCACCTGACCCAGACCATCGCTCAGGCGCAAATCGGTTTTGCCGACCGTTTGCTGGTGAGCAAGACCGATCTGGTCGACGCAGCGACGTTCGACGCATTGAGCGAGCGGCTGACGCGGATCAACCGCCGCGCGCCGATTCGTGTGGTCGAGCATGGCAACATTGATCTGGCCGAATTGCTCGATGTGCGCGGCTTTAACTTGAATGCCGATCTTGGCGGTGGATTGAGTCTGCGTCCGGTGGGCAAGGCCCCGTCCATCGACCGCATTTCCAGTGTGGTGCTGCGCACCGATCAGGCGCTGGATATCGATCAGCTCAGCGAGTTCATGAATGAGCTGCTGGAAGAACACGGCAAACAATTGCTGCGTTACAAAGGCGTGCTGAACATTGCCGGTGAGGATCGGCGCCTGGTGTTTCAGGGCGTGTTGAAACTCTATGGTTTCGACTGGGACAGCGAATGGGCCGAGGGTGAGGCGCGGGAAAGCGTGATCGTGTTTATTGCCGATGAGTTGCCGGAAGAGAAGATTCGGGTGGGGTTTGCCAGGGTGGCTGCGCAGCAGAGCTGAATATTTGCAGGCTGGAAGGGCCTCTTCGCGAGCAAGCTCGCTCCCACAATGGATCCGCATTCCTACTGACAGAACGCAGTCCACTGTGGGAGCGAGCTTGCTCGCGAAGGCGATCTAACCGGCAGCACAGTGTTTGATCGTTGAACCCAGCAGTGTCTGTGCCAGCTGATCCAAATGCTGATTCATCAAAAACTCTGCGTTCACCGCATCGCCGCGTTCAACGGCATCAGCAATTGCTGAATGCTCCTGCCACGCGCAGCAGCTATGCGTCTGGCCCGCACTTCGCGCAACCGCCAATGACGTAACAGGTACAAGGCTGCCAAGAAAATTCGCCAACGGCACATTCCCCGCCATCCGCGCCAACTGCAGGTGAAACTCCCCCGACAAACGAATCGCCGCCCCCCGCCGGTCCTGCTCGACGGCGCGCTTCTCGCGTTCAACCGAGGTGCGCAAGCATTTCAATTCATTTACCCGCGGACGCTGACACGCCAACCGTACCAACGTGATCTCAGCCAGCCGCCGTGCATGCAGGGTCTGCCTGATCAATTCCCGATCAGGCGCCGCCACGCGCGGCCGATGATTGGCCCGCAGCACTACGATCTGCTCATGGGCCAGTTGCGTCAGCACTCGCCGGACATCGGCACGACTGGCACTAAACATATCCTTCAGGCTGTCCTCGGTGAAACGGCTGTCGGCATCGATACGCTGCTCGAGAATCGCATCGAACAGTCGTGGGTAAAGGTCCTCCACCGGCATCCGCAGGCGCGAGAAGGGCAGGGCGGTCGAGTGCGGGTGCGGCGCGGAAGCGAAACTGTTCATGGCCGGTCTCCAAAGGATCAGTGGGGCAGGTTGTCATCCGGGATATTCAGCTCAATGCCCATGCGCCGACCTTCACGCAGAATGTGCCGACGCATTTCGGCGCTGGCCTGGGCGCTGTTCTTGCTGCGAATCGCGCGGACCACGGCTTCGTTTTCCTCCAGCCGCTCGGCCAGATGTTCCGGTGAATTGCGCAGCACTTCGGCGCTCTGCTTGAGGGCGTTGCTGGTCTGCTGCACCACGCTCTGGAAAATCGGATTCGAGGTCAGTGCGAACAGCTCTTCGTGGAAGGCGATGTAGGCGCTGACCCCGGCTTCGCTGTCGCCGGCCTCGAGGGCTTCGCGCATGTCCATCAGGGTCAGGCGCAACTGGCCAACTTCCTTGCTGCTGATCGATTGCGCGACCAGCCCGACAATGAACGGCTCCAGGGTGTAGCGCAGTTGCAGCACGTCTTCGAGGCTCGCGCCGGCGACTGCGCTGTCGTGGCTCTGGCTGTCGATCAGTTGCGCGTCGAGGACGACCACGCCTTTGCCCGGCATCGAGCGCACCAGGCCGAGGGTTTCCAGAACAATCACCGCCTCGCGCAGGCTCGGGCGGCTGATGCCCAATTGTTCGGCCAGTTCGCGCTGGCCCGGCAGCATATCGCCGGAGCGCCATTGCCCGCGGGCCAGGGCGGCGCGCAGTTTTTCCACCACTGAGTTGACGACGGTTGATGAAGTAATCACGTATTGGCTCCATTCGCCGTGCCTGCGGTCTGGCAGGCACGGCGCTCATTCAAAATTCTTTCGCCGCCGCTTGGGCGACCGTTTTTCTCGGTTGAAAGTTATAGCCTTGCTCGCCATTGAGCACCTTGTTCGCACGCTGCACGTCGATGTCCTTTTCCCAGCGAGCGATGGCCACGGTGGCGACGCAGTTGCCGATCAGGTTGGTCAGCGCGCGACCGATGCCCATGAACCAGTCCACCGCCAGCACCAGCACCAGTCCGACCACGGGAATGGCCGGGATTGCCGTCAGGGTTGCCGCAAGAATCACCAATGCCGAACCGGGGATGCCGTGGGCGCCCTTGGAGGTAATCAGCGAGACCAGCAAAATCGTCAGCAGATCGGCCATGGCCAGCGGTGTACCGGTAGCATTGGCGATGAAGACGATAGCGAGGGTCAGGTAAATCGAAAAACCGTCGAGGTTGAAGGAGTAACCGGTCGGAATCACCAGCCCTACCGTCGAACTGCCGATGCCCAAGTGTTCGAGCTTGCGCATGATCTGCGGCAGCACTGCATCAGAGGAGGCGGTGCCCATGACGATCAGCAATTCTTCGCGCAGGTACTTGAGCAGCGGCCACATGCGCAGGCCGGAGACGCGCATCACCAGACCGAGAATCAGCGCGACGAAGGCGATGCAGGTCAGGTAGAACAAGCCGACCAGACTGCCCAGATGCTGCAGCGAATCGAGGCCATATTTGCTGGTAGTGAAAGCGATGGCGCCGAACACGCCGATCGGCGCCAAACGTACGATCATGCCCATGATGCGGAAGATCACATGGCTCAGTTCGTTGATCAGCCGCGAGATTCCGGAAGCCGCTTCGCCAACCAGATTCAACGCACTGCCGAACAGTACCGAGAACAGCAGCACTTGCAGAATGTTGTTGTCGGCGAAGGCGCCGATCACCGAGGTCGGGATCAGGTCCATCAAGAATTGCGTGGTGGTGTGCAGGTGCTGGCCGCGCTCGGCGAGGTCGCCCATGTCGGCGGTGGAGAGTTGCTCCAGATGAATATTCGCGCCGCTGCCGATACCGGTGCTGAAGGCGAACACCAGGCCGATAATCAGCGCGAGGGTAGTCAGCACTTCGAAATAAATGACCGATTTGAGACCAATGCGCCCGACCTTCTTCAGATCGCCTGCGCCGCTGATGCCGCTGACCACCACGCAGAACACGATCAGGCCGATGAGCATCTTGATCAGTTTGATGAAACCGTCGCCGAGCGGTTTGAGCTGGGCCGAGTATTCAGGAAGGGTCAGCCCGCAGACGATGCCGAGCATCAGTCCGAGAACCACTTGGAGGAAGATTGAACGCGAGCACCATCTGAGCATGGGAGGAATCCTGGGTCGGTGTCCTGGCTGCCGCACGCTTGGCGCATCGGATTCAGGACTTAATTATTGTGGTCTTACCGGTATGTCCAGTGCAGGCGCAGTCTAGGCTTGGGTTTTTCCTGTTTACAAGAGGGAAAGATGAAATTGGCATGGCCGGTCTTACCGGTGATCCAAAAGCAATGATCGCAGCCTCCGGCAGCTCCTACGTTTGAAATGCGATTTCCCTGTAGGAGCTGCCGAAGGCTGCGATCTTTTGATCTTTTGATGTTTCATTCAGCCGAAAAAAAACCGGCCAATCACTTGGCCGGTTTTTCATGCTGCGGGTTTAACGTTGCGATTTACGCGCCGTATACCGGCAGTTTCTTGCAGATGGCTTTGACTTTCTCACGAACGGCGTCGATCACCGCTTCGTTGTTCAGGTCTGCCAGAATGTCGCAGATCCAGCCGGCCAGCTCTTTGCACTCAGCTTCTTTGAAACCACGAGTGGTCACAGCCGGGGTGCCGAAGCGCAGGCCGGAGGTGACGAACGGCGAGCGTGGATCGTTAGGCACGGAGTTCTTGTTCACGGTGATGAACGCTTTGCCCAAAGCGGCGTCGGCGTCTTTACCGGAGATTTCCTGCTTGATCAGCGACAGCAGGAACAGGTGGTTTTCGGTACCGCCGGAAACCACGTCGAAACCGCGCTCGATGAACACGCCGGCCATGGCCTTGGCATTCTTCACCACTTGTTGCTGGTAAACCTTGAACTCAGGCTGCAGCGCTTCCTTGAAGCAGATCGCTTTGGCGGCGATCACGTGTTCCAGCGGGCCGCCTTGGGCGCCCGGGAATACTGCGGAGTTGAGCTTCTTCTCGATCTCGGCGTTGGCGCGCGCCAGGATCAGACCGCCACGTGGACCGCGCAGGGTCTTGTGGGTGGTCGTGGTCACGACGTCAGCGAACGGCACCGGGTTCGGGTAGACGCCAGCGGCGACCAGACCGGCCACGTGGGCCATGTCGACGAACAGGTAGGCGCCGACTTTGTCAGCGATTTCGCGGAAGCGCGGGAAATCGAGAATCTGCGAGTAGGCAGAGAAACCGGCCACGATCATTTTCGGCTTGTGTTCTACCGCCAGGCGCTCGACTTCGTCGTAGTCGATCAGGCCGTTGGCGTCGATACCGTACTGGATGGCGTTGTACAGCTTGCCCGACGAGGAAACGCTGGCACCGTGGGTCAGGTGACCGCCGTGGGCCAGGCTCATGCCCAGAATGGTGTCGCCGGCCGACAGCAGGGCCAGGTACACAGCGGCGTTGGCTTGCGAACCGGCGTGCGGTTGAACGTTGGCGTAATCGGCGCCGAACAGCTCCTTGGCACGGTCGATCGCCAGTTGCTCAACCACGTCGACGTACTCGCAACCGCCGTAGTAGCGCTTGCCCGGGTAGCCTTCGGCGTACTTGTTGGTCAGAACCGAACCTTGAGCCTCCATCACCGCTGGGCTGGTGTAGTTTTCCGAAGCGATCAGCTCGATGTGTTCTTCCTGGCGCTGAGCTTCTTGCTCCATGGCGGCAAAAAGATCGGCGTCGTACTTGGCAATAGTCAAATCACGGCTGAACATGGCGGTCCTCAAGGATCGGGGGGGCAGAAAAGGGGGGCATTCTAACCCAACCGCTTTTATAAGGGCTATGAAACACAGTCAGGTTGTGGATAAGCGGGCTTCAAGCTTCAAGCTTCAAGCTGCAAGCCACAAGCCACAAGCCACAAGCTGCAAGCCACAAGCGGCAAGCAAAAGCTGATTCGCTCTTGCTTGTAGCTTGCTACTTGAAGCTGGCAGCTTTCTTCATGTTCGATTGATCGGAGCTGTTAGCTCCATCAATCGAACATGAAGAGCGCATCATTGCTGAACTGCGCCTCAAACCGCCCGGCCGGCATCGGCCGCCCGAACAGATACCCCTGAACCTCATCACAACCATGTTCACGCAGGAAGTCCAGTTGCTCATGGGTTTCCACACCCTCGGCGATCACCGCCAGGTTCAGGCTGTGGGCCATGGCGATGATGGCCCGGGCGATTTGCGCGTCTTGCTCGCCGGATGGCAAGCCATCGACGAAGGTGCGGTCGATCTTCAGCACGTCGATCGGGAACTGCTTGAGATAATTCAGCGACGAGTAACCGGTGCCGAAGTCATCGACCGCAATGCTCAGTCCGAGATTTTTCAGTCCGGCAAGAATCTGCATCGCCTCGCTGACTTCGCGCATCAGGATGCTTTCGGTCAGTTCAAGCTCCAGGCAGGCCGGCGGCAGGCCGGTTTCGCGCAGGATCGTGGCGATCCGCGTGCCCAGTTGGCCGTCGGAGAACTGCCGTGCGGAAATATTCACCGACACCTTCGGCACGCGCACGCGGTTCTGATGCCAGGTTTTCAGTTGCCGGCAGGCCTCGCTGATCACCCAGTCGCCCACGTCGACCACCAGACCGAGTTCTTCCAGCACCGGAATGAAGTCGCCCGGCGGCACCAGCCCGCGCCGCGGGTGCCGCCAGCGCAACAGCGCCTCGGCGCCGGTCAGGCGTTTGCCGTCGCCGCTGAACTGCGGCTGGTAATACAGGACGAATTCGTTCTGCTCCAGGGCATGGCGCAAATCGCTTTCCAGCTCCAGGCGCTCCAGTGCACTGGCGTTCATGTCGGCCTGATAAAACTGGAAGTTGTTCTTGCCGCGCTCCTTGGCGTGGTACATCGCCGTGTCGGCGTTCTTCATCAACTGGCTGAGTTCGTTGCCGTCCTGCGGACTGAGGGCGATGCCGATACTGGCGGTGACAAAGAACTCGCGACCCTCCAGGACGAACGGGCGCACCAGGCTGCCGAGGATTTGCTCGGCGACGTGGATCGCCCGGTTCAGGGCCAGTTCGCGGCTTGAACGGTGTTGCAGCAGCAGGGTGAACTCATCGCCGCCCATGCGCGCCACGGTGTCGTCTTCGCCGACGCAGGCCAGCAGGCGCGTGGCCATGTCCTTGAGCATGCGATCGCCGGCGGCGTGGCCGAGGGAGTCGTTGATCGGTTTGAACCGGTCGAGATCGAGGAACATCAGCACCACCCACGATTTCTGCCGTTCGGCCGCTTGCAGCGCGGTGTGCAGGCGATCCTGGAACAGCGTGCGATTGGGCAGATGGGTCAGGGCGTCGTAGTAGGCGAGGCGGTGAATGCGCTGTTCGCTGGCCTTGCGTTCGCTGATGTCGCTGAAGAAACACACGTAACTGGCCAGGTCGCCCTCGTCGTCGAGCACCGCAGTAATCCCGACCCACGCCGGGTAGTGCTCGCCGTTACGGCGCTTCATCCAGACTTCGCCTTCCCAGGTGCTGTGCTCGTGCAGTTGCTTGAGCACGTAGCGCAGGTGTGCGTCCTGCTGTTCGTCGACGGTGAGCATGTTCGGCAGTTGATCGAGCACTTCGCTGACGGCATAGCCGCTGACCCGGCTGAAGGCTTCGTTGGCCTGGACAATGTAGCCGGCCGGGTCGGTGATCAGGATCGCCGAGGTTGAATGCTCGAAAACCGTGGCGGCCATGCGCAGGTCTTTTTCCGCGCGGCGCTGCTGGCTGATATCACGGCCGACGCCCAATACGCCTTCGAACGCGCCGTGTTCGTCCCACACCAGCACCAGGCGCAGTTCGATCGGGATCTTGCGGCCGTCCGCACGCAGGCAGTCGAACAGGAACAATTGCGTCTGCACCTGACTGCGCAGCAGGGCCAGTTGCTCGGGCTTGTCCAGCGCTTTGCTGACGCGGTCCATCAGGCTGTAGATGCCGTTCAGTTGCCCCGGGTTGGCGATGGTCGATTGCCAGCCGTTCTGGAAAATCCATTCGGCGTTGTAACCCAGCACCGCCTGCACCGACGGACTGACGTAGTTCAGCGAGAGCTTGCTGTCGGTGGAAAAAATCACATCGCTGATGCTCTCGGCGAGCATGCGGTAGCGCTGCTCGCTGTCGCGCAGCGATTCACTGGCTTCAATCTGTTCGGTGATGTCCTTGGCCACGCCGATGATCCGCGTGACCTGATCGTGCTTGTCGCGGGCCAGCGCCTGTTCGCGAATGTCGAAGCGCCGCCACTTGCCGTCGCGATGGCGGAAACGCAACTGGCATTGCAGCAACTGGCTGTAACCGGCGTGGCGCTGCATTTGCCGTGAGCGATGGTAATAGTCGGCGTCTTCCGGATGCAGAAGGATTTCCCAGAAATACTCGCCCATCTGGTGCAGTTCGCTGCGGTTGTAGCCGAGGGTCTGGCCGAGGTGGTGGTTGCTGAAAATCATCCGCTGGCTGATCACGTCCTGCACATACAGATGATCGGGCACGGTGCGCACCACGTCCGACCAGAAACCTTCGCGTTCCAGCAGGGACAATTCGATCAGCTTGCGGCTGGTGATGTCGTTGATGCTCAGGATGACCGCTTTATAGTCGTGTTGCTCCTGCGGCAAGCGCAGCACCATCCACAGGTGTTGGTCGCGACCGTTGGGGTGCGGCAGCTTGATTTCCAGCTCCAGTTGTTTCTGCTGGAGCAGTACGGCATCGAGTATCTGATTGCCGATCGCACAGTGCGGGTGCGGCTGGCCGTCGATCAGCAACTGCCAGGCCTGGTCGCAGGAATGGACGTCGAGCAGTTGCAGCGCCACCTGATTGACCTCGGTGACGCGCAACTCCTGCAGCAGTTGTTGGCGCTGGCGGGGCTGGTCGAGCCAGGCCTTGAGCTGATCGCCGGTCTGGATCTGCGCCTTGTCAAAAAACTGCTTGAGCCCGGACAGGTCGAGGACGCACAGGGCGACGCCGGTGCCTTCGAAAATATCCTGATAACGTCGCCGGCCTTCGTGCAACTGACGCTGACGACGGCGCATGTTCAGCAGCGCAATCACCGGCAGCATTGAGAATGCCAGGCCCAGCAGGCATTTGCCGATGAACGCCGGCAGCAGTTCTTCGAGCACGCGCTGGCGGTCGAACAGCCCACGCAATTGCCAGTCGCTGCTGCTCAGCGGCACGGTCAGGACGGTGTTGGCCAGATCGTCCGGGGTCAAAACCCCGGGCCTGGCCGAAGGCTGGGCGTCGTCGCGGCTGATGATTTGCTGGTTGACGCGGTTTTCCACCAGCCACAGCGGACGCAGGCCGGTTTCGCCCTGTTGGGTCAGTGAGTCGAAGAACGTCGGCGTCAACCGCAACGCCCAGTAGCCGCGCGTGCTGCCGCTGGCTTGGCGCAGTAGCAGATGCACCACCGAGCCGTCGCTGGCGTTGCTGAAGTAGTGCGCCTGGGCGCGGCTGCGGCGCACCAGTTCGGCGAGATAGTCGGCGTCGGGGCTGTCAGCAGCGCTGTCGCTGATGATTTTTCCCGATGGGCTGAGCAAGGCCATGCTGCGCAGGTCCGGCAGCGATTGCTGCAGCTTGCGCAGCAACACCTGCTGTTCGTCGGTTGTCTGCGGTTGCTCGACGATCGGTAGCAGATTCAGTGCGATCTGCGCGTTCAACGCCATGTTCAGACTGACCTGGGCGGCCAGGTCGGCGGTGTAATCGATGGTGTACTGGCGCTGGTTCTTCTGGGTTTCGCGCAGTTGGTCGAGCAGTTGCCAGAACAATAACGCCAGCAACAGCAACACCAAAGTCGCCAGCGCACCCTTCAATGTCCCGCGCAGGGGCGAGCCGGGCGCCGGTTGGGCGCTGCTCACAGAGGCGGGCGGACTGACATTGGACAAGCTGTGATCCTGCGGATTGGCTGGACTGGCGCGACGTGCACTATAAGCCGGACGCCCAAAGGGCGGCTAGCATGCCTTGAGTCGTGGCGAAGTGCCAGCCCTGCGCGGCTGGACTGCCTTTCATCATTAAGGTAGCTTTGCCGGTTACGCGGGAGCGTTCCAGCTCCTAGACTCAGACTTTTTCCGCGCGCGCGCATTGATAACCATCACGTGAACGGCGCGCATGGTCTGGCCAGGCATCGCCTGTGCTGCAATCATTCATCTGTCACTGACCCAAGGTTCTCCATGGCTCAATACGTCTTCACCATGCATCGGCTGGGCAAAGTTGTTCCGCCGAAGCGGGAAATCCTGAAAAACATTTCGCTGTCCTTTTTTCCCGGCGCCAAGATCGGCGTGCTCGGCCTCAACGGTTCGGGTAAATCCACGCTGCTGAAAATCATGGCCGGCGTCGACACCGAATTCGAAGGCGAAGCCCGTCCGATGCCGGACCTGAACATCGGTTACCTGCCGCAAGAGCCACAACTGGACCCGGCCAAGACCGTGCGTGAAGTGGTCGAGGAAGCGGTCAGCGTGATCAAGGATGCGCAAGCGCGTCTGGACGAGGTCTACGCGGCCTACGCCGACCCGGATGCCGACTTCGACAAGCTCGCCGCCGAACAGGCCAAGCTCGAAGCGATCCTGCAGGCCAGCGACGGCCACAACCTTGAGCGCCAACTGGAAGTCGCCGCCGATGCGTTGCGCCTGCCGGCGTGGGACGCCAAGGTCGAATTCCTCTCCGGTGGTGAAAAGCGCCGTGTCGCCCTCTGCCGTCTGCTGCTGTCCGCCCCGGACATGCTGCTGCTCGACGAACCGACCAACCACCTGGATGCCGACTCCGTGGCGTGGCTGGAGCATTTCCTCCACGACTTCCCGGGCACTGTGGTCGCGATCACGCACGACCGCTACTTCCTCGACAACGTCGCCGGCTGGATCCTGGAACTCGACCGCGGCGCGGGCATTCCTTACGAGGGCAACTATTCGGGCTGGCTCGAAGCCAAGTCCGATCGTCTGGCCCAGGAATCCAAGCAGCAGTCGGCCCACGAAAAGGCTATGAAAGAAGAACTGGAGTGGGTGCGCAAAGGCGCCAAGGCTCGTCAGTCGAAATCCAAGGCCCGTCTGCAACGCTTCGAAGAAATGCAATCGCAGGAATTCCAGAAGCGCAGCGAGACCAACGAGATCTATATCCCGGCCGGCCCACGTCTGGGCGATAAGGTCATCGAGTTCAAGAACGTCACCAAGGGCTATGGCGATCGCGTGCTGATCGACAACCTGTCGTTCTCCATGCCCAAGGGCGCCATCGTCGGCGTGATCGGCGGTAACGGTGCCGGTAAGTCGACGCTGTTCCGCATGCTGATGGGCAAGGAAACGCCAGATTCGGGCAGCATCGAAATCGGCGAAACCGTGCAACTGGCCTGCGTCGACCAGAGCCGCGAAGACCTCGACGGCAGCAAGACCGTGTTCCAGCAGATCTCCGACGGCTCTGACCAGATCCGCATCGGCAACTACGAGATCCCGTCGCGCACCTACGTCGGTCGCTTCAACTTCAAGGGCGGCGACCAGCAGAAGTTCGTCAAGGACCTCTCCGGTGGTGAGCGCGGGCGTCTGCACCTGGCGCTGACGCTGAAGGAGGGCGGTAACGTCCTGCTGCTCGACGAACCGTCCAACGACCTCGACGTGGAAACCCTGCGTTCGCTGGAAGAAGCCCTGCTGGACTTCCCGGGCGCGGCCATTGTGATCTCCCACGATCGGTGGTTCCTGGACCGTGTCGCCACGCACATCCTGGCGTACGAGGACGACTCGCAAGCGGTGTTCTTCGAAGGCAACTACACCGAGTACGAAGCCGACCGCAAAAAGCGCCTCGGCGAAGCGGCTGCCCAGCCACACCGGGTACGTCATAAGAAACTGGCCTGATATCGGGCTGGTTGCAGAAAGAGCGGAGCCTTCGAGCTCCGTTTTTTTTTTGAGTTTTTTCAGCTGAACCGTGGTGGGGCTATCGCGAGCAGGCTCACTCCTACAGGGGGAACGCATTCCCAATTGTAGGAGTGAGCCTGCTCGCGATAGCGGTATCCCTGATAGTGCGAAACCAGAATTGGTAATCCCTGTTCCGTGCAAAATCCCCCAAAAACGCCGCTGATTTATATCCTGTGCACCATTTAATTTCATAACTGCGACATTTTGCTCTATTCCTGTGCGCAATGCGTTTGTTACAGTCCGGCTCAATCTCCTCCAACGACAACAAATTTGCCGAGACTTTTGCCCATGATCGAATCCGTCGAATCCTTCCTTGCGCGCCTGAAAAAACGCGACCCGGATCAACCCGAATTTCATCAGGCCGTCGAAGAAGTGCTGCGCAGTCTGTGGCCGTTTCTCGAAGCCCATCCGCATTACCTGACGTCGGGGATTCTGGAGCGCGTCTGCGAGCCGGAGCGTGCGGTGGTGTTTCGCGTGTCGTGGGTCGACGATCTGGGCAAGGTCCAGGTCAATCGCGGTTTCCGTATCCAGATGAACAGCGCCATCGGCCCGTACAAGGGCGGCTTGCGTTTCCATCCATCGGTGAACATGGGCGTGCTGAAATTCCTCGCCTTCGAACAGACTTTCAAGAATTCCCTGACCTCGCTGCCCATGGGCGGCGGCAAGGGCGGGTCGGACTTCGATCCGAAGGGCAAGAGTGACGCCGAGGTCATGCGTTTCTGTCAGGCGTTCATGAGCGAGTTGTATCGCCACATCGGCGCTGACGTAGATGTACCGGCCGGCGATATTGGTGTCGGTGCGCGTGAGATCGGGTTCCTGTTCGGCCAGTACAAACGCCTGAGCAACCAGTTCACCAGTGTACTGACGGGCAAAGGCATGACCTATGGCGGCAGCCTGATCCGTCCGGAAGCCACCGGTTTTGGCTGCGTGTATTTCGCTGAGGAAATGCTCAAGCGACGCGGGCTGAGCGTGGAGGGCAAACGCGTGGCGATTTCCGGTTCCGGCAACGTCGCGCAATACGCGGCGCGCAAGGTAATGGACCTGGGCGGCAAGGTGATTTCCCTGTCCGACTCTGAAGGTACGTTGTATTGCGAAGCCGGATTGACCGAGAAGCAGTGGCGGGCGCTGCTGGAATTGAAGAACGTCAAACGCGGGCGCATCAGTGAACTGGCGGACGCCCATGGTCTGGAGTTCCGCGCCGCACAGCATCCTTGGTCGCTGCCGTGCGACATCGCGTTGCCATGCGCCACGCAGAACGAGCTCGACGCCGACGCCGCACGCACATTGCTGCGCAACGGCTGCGTCTGTGTGGCCGAGGGCGCGAACATGCCGACTACGCTTGCGGCTGTGGATATCTTTATCGAGGCCGGGATTTTGTTTGCGCCGGGCAAAGCTTCCAATGCAGGCGGCGTCGCGGTGAGCGGTCTGGAGATGTCGCAAAACGCCATGCGTCTGCTGTGGACAGCGGGCGAGGTGGACAGCAAGCTGCACGCGATCATGCAGTCGATCCACCACGCCTGCGTGCATTACGGCGACGAAAACGGCCAGGTCAATTACGTCAAAGGCGCGAACATCGCCGGTTTCGTCAAAGTCGCCGATGCGATGCTGGCCCAGGGCGTGGTTTAAGCCGGTTCGATGCGGATCACTTCAATCAATTGATCGCCGGCAGGACGCTGCCACAACACTTCATCGTTGCGCCGGGCGCCGAGCAAGGCCCGGCCCAGCGGTGAAGCCCAATTGATCAGGCCCTGACTGGCGTCGGCCTGATCTTCACCGACCAGTTGCACACGATGTTCCGTGTCGTGTTCGTCGGCGAAAGTCACCCGGCTGCCGATCTGCACTTTGTCGGTCGAGGTCGCGGCAAGCGCCACTTGGGCACTGCTCAGGCGCTGAGTGAAGTAGCGCAGATCCCGTTGCAAATCCGCCAGCCGCTGTTTGTCGGCCTGTTCGCCCCTGGCGGTTTGCTCGGCGTGCAAGGTTTGCAGCTCGGCGACTTTCGCCTGCAATTGCGCCAGCCCTTGTGGGGTGACGTAATTGGGCTGCGTGCTGACCTGACGCTCGACGGGCTGATCGGCTTGTGCGGCGGCGTTATCTTCGTTAACAAAAGCGCGGCTCATGGTGTCCTCCTCTATGAGGTTTGGGCCATGCTCGCAGGTATTTGGTTTCACCGGATATCTGCCAGCGACCTAGGGCGAGCGATAAGCCCGCCCGGCGTCCTGGTCTTTCTGCTGCTGCCAGGCGCGCTCGCGCTCGTCCCAATGCGCGTTGCGATATTGCTCGCGATCGCGGTTTTCGAGCATCGCCTGACACTGGCGAAAACCGTCGCTCCAGCCTTCGGCGTACTGCTCGTCCTTGAGATAGCGCGGCACGTTCTTGCGAAATTCGCCGCTGATTGAGCCGGCCGCCTGGCGGCCACTGATGCAACCGTCATCAAAACCGTCGGCGAAGGCGGGTGGATAACCCTTGGCGATCAGATCTTCATGAGTGGTCTGGCAACCGCCCAGCACCAGTAAAACGCCCAACACACTCACGCACCGCCACATCGCATTCTCCCGCGCCGGTTTTTGACTGATAAGGGAAGTCTAGAAGGGGATTGGTCGGACGCTGGTGAAAGGCATGTCAGTAATTTGTTGAACAGCACAAATGCAAATATGGGAACGGGCTTGCTCGCGAAGCGGTGTGCCAGTCAATATTTGAGTTGCCTGACACGACGCCTTCGCGAGCAAGCCCGCTCCCACAGGGGGATTTGTGCTGTGTTCTGGATCAATAGTGATACCACTTCACTTCCAGCATGACTTCAGTCTCAGGGCTGGCGAGCTGGCTGAACTCGCGCTGCGCACTCAAACGCAATCCCAGGTTGCGCGACAGTTCCCACTGCTGATTCAGGCTCAGGCTGCGGCGCACTTCACCGTTGAAAAAATAATCGCCCTTGGCTTCCAGGCTCAAGTTGCCCAGCGGGTTTTTCCACAGCACGCCCGTGTTGAAACCGCCCGCTGGGGAGACGAATTCGGCGAAGTCATTGTTGTGTTCCACCCGCACCGTGCCGAGGGCAAACCCGAGCACGTCTTCGCCTAACTGCCACGTACCGCCGCCGCCGCCGTTGACGTGGCTGACCAGCGTTTCGTCATCATGCTTGCCGGGCACCCGCTCAAGACCGCCGGTAACTTGCCACGACCACGGTTGCAGCAGCTCGTTGCGCGGTGTCAGCGAACGAATCGTCGCCAGATCCAGTTGTTGCAACTGCCAGTCGTTGCCTTCGTACTGGCGCAGTTTCAACTGCAGGATTTCAATCTGCGCACCGAGGGGGAAACTTTCAGCGTTGTCGTTGAGGTCGTGATAGGCCATGCGCAAGCCGTACTCGCCAAACGCGCGATCGCCGCGAGTACCGAGGCCAGCCTGCCAGGTGCGAGATTCATGGCCGTCTTCGGGCAGACCGGGCTGCGGGATGTCCAGCTCCGGTGTCGGATTTTTGTTGATCGCGCGCAACAGTTCGAAACTGCGCTGCGCTCGTTGCGGGTCGCGTTCCTGGCCGTTGGCGCGGTAACGCTCAAGGCGATAGGCGGCATCGACGATCAACGCCTGACGATCGCGGGGCAGCGCTTTGAACGTCGCCTCCTGCAAGACTTGTTGATCGGCGCTGACTTTCAGCACCCACTGCTGTTCGTCGTCGCTCAACGGCTCGGCGCGACTGAGCAATTCACGCTCGCGAGACGGCCGGTATTCGATGTGCTCGACCAGTCCGGCCTCTTTCACCGCTTTGACGGTGTCGGTGGGGATCGCGGTCAGCGGGAACTGTTCGGTCAGGCGCAGGCTCGGCCGCGCCACTTGCAGCAGTTCGAGCAAGCGATACGAGCAGTTTTCATCGAAGAAGAAATAGTCGAACTGAATCTGCTTCAACTCCCACACATGCTCGACCATGCGGGCGGTTTCTTCCTGAGTCAGGTTGAGCCGGTATTCCCACAGGTCGCGGTTTTCCAGGCTGCGGTATTCGGAGAGTTTTTCCTGATAGGGCACCAGCGCGAACAGCCCGGGGTAGCCGCCCATCAGGCCTTTCCAGGCATAGAGAATGCTGTTGTCGGAGCCTTCGATATAGGCGCCGAAGTTGATTGCGTAGCTGAGCAGCGAAGTCTTGTCGGCTTGCACGTCGGCCTGATCGATGCGCAGCAGGGTATGGCCGAACATCGACGAAGGGCTGTTGAGATACGCCGCCGGGAAAATCATCACTGCGCTGTGCGGCGAGACGTCCTTGAACCATTTCTTGTACTCGACGCAGGCCGGCGTCGGCAGATCGGTCAGGTTGAGCTGCGCCTTCAGCCAGCGCGTACGCGCCGGGTAAACGCATTGCGCGTGTTGCTCGCCGAGGCTGGCCGGGGCGTACAACGCCTGCACGGTGGCGGCGAGTTCGCGCTCGGGATGCTCGTTGCCATCGGGCGCCAGAAAGAACTTTTTATCGCTGACATAGCTGCGCCAGCCGCCGAGCTTGGCGGTTTCGTAATGACCGAGGGAAATCCAGAAGCGGTCGTTGGCCAGTTGCTGCAAACGTTGAGGATCGATGTGAGGCGCGGCGGACAGCGGGGCGCAGACACAGAGCGCCAGCCAGGCAAGGCGTTTGAGCATAGGTGGCAACTTATCGAAAGAAAAACAAAGATCCCAAGCCGTAAATACCGTTCAGCCGCTGTGGCGAGCGAGCTTGCTCGCGCTGGAGTGCGCAGCGCTCCCTGTTTTTTCAAGAGCGGGGCCGCTTCGCATCCCAGCGGGAGCAAGCTCCCTCGCCACAGGGTACAGCGCATGTCTTCGACTGAGCTGGCATCGCTAAAAAAGGGCGGGCCATAAAAAATAAAACCCGCTTCCCGAAAGAAGCGGGTGGGGTCGAGCTTAAGCCTGAGTTGCGTACTTGGCCAGACGTGGGTCTGCCTTGAGTACCGCCAGGGTGTTGGTATGCACGTCTTCAGCGGTCACGTCAGCTTTGCTGAAGATCTGCTGGAAGTGCTGGTGAGTCACTTGCGCAAAGTGCGCGCGATCTTCCGGTGCTACGCCCAGTACCACGGCATAAGTCGTCAGCGCTTCGCCGTTGCCTTTGGCCATGTCTTCGGACAGCTCGTTCATCATGCCATTCATGGCGAACCAGGATTTGCCGCCATAAGTCAGCGACGCGTTGGTCGAGCAACCGTTGGTGCCGGAAGTCATACCGAACGTGGCGTTACCGGAAGTGCCGTTGGTGGTAGAAGCAAGGAAGTGCGCCGGAGTGCCACGCTGACCTTCGAACAGCATGTTGCCCCAACCGCAATCCGGGCCGCCCGGGGCTTGCGCCATTGCGTTGATGGATACAGCGGTGAAGAGAGTACCGAGAAGAATCCGTTTCATAGCTTTGTTCTCTTTATGTGCATACCAATGGACAGGGTTCTGGCCCTTTTGACGCGGTCTGCGACAGCGCCAAAAGTGTCAGGGGGCCGGTATTAGTTCCAGCCGCGCAGTTTGGAGTTTAGGCACGTTCCAGCGGTTCCGTGATTTTTTACAAAATATTTGGAATAAACCCCGGTTTCAAGGGGCGCGTCGCAGGCCCGGCCACTTGTCTATGCTTTGTTGGTGGCGCGCCTTGCCAGTAGGGCACGGGCAGCGCCAGAATGCCGCTACTTGCCCCGCCTGATTGTTAAGGAAGCCCGATGCCTGATCCTGTTGCTGCCAGCCTGCGTCTTGCGCCCGAAGCGCTGACTCGTCCGTTTTCCGCTGAACAGTTCAGCTTCACTACCACCAATGATCTGGAGCCCTTTCGCGGTGTGCTCGGCCAGGAACGTGCGGTCGAAGCCTTGCAGTTCGGTGTGGCCATGCCACGCCCCGGTTACAACGTATTCGTCATGGGCGAGCCCGGCACCGGGCGCTTCTCGTTCGTCAAACGCTACCTGAAGGCCGAAGGCAAGCGCCTGCAGACCCCGGCAGACTGGGTCTACGTGAACAATTTCGATGAGCCGCGCGAACCGCGCGCACTGGAGTTGCCGTCCGGCAGCGCCGCCTCGTTCATCGGCGACATCAACGGTCTTATCGACAACCTGCTGGCGACTTTTCCGGCGGTCTTCGAGCATCCGTCCTACCAGCAGAAGAAAAGCGCCATCGACCGCGCCTTCAACCAGCGCTACGACAAGGCGCTGGATATCATCGAGCGCCTGGCCCTGGAAAAAGACGTCGCCCTGTACCGCGACAGCAGCAACATCGCCTTCACGCCGATGCTTGAAGGCAAAGCGCTGGACGAAGCCGAGTTTGCCCAGTTGCCGGAAGCCGAGCGCGAGCGTTTTCACACGGATATTTCCGGCCTCGAAGAGCGCCTGAACGAAGAACTCGCCAGCCTGCCGCAGTGGAAGCGCGAATCAAACAATCAACTGCGCCAGCTCAACGAAGAGACCATCACGCTGGCCTTGCAGCCATTGCTGGCGCCGCTGTCGGAAAAATACGCTGAAAACGCTGCCGTCTGCGGGTACTTGCAGGCGATGCAGGTTTACTTGTTGAAAACCGTGGTCGAGCAACTGGTCGACGACAGCAAGACCGATGCCGTCGCCCGCAAGTTACTCGAAGAGCAATACGCGCCAAGCCTGGTGGTCGGTCATCCGGCCAGCGGTGGCGCGCCGGTGGTGTTCGAGCCGCACCCTACTTACGAAAACCTGTTCGGCCGCATCGAGTACACCACCGACCAGGGCGCGCTCTACACCACCTATCGGCAGCTACGCCCGGGCGCACTGCATCGGGCCAACGGCGGCTTCCTGATTCTGGAAGCGGAAAAAATGCTCAGCGAGCCGTTCGTGTGGGATGCGCTCAAGCGCGCCCTGCAATCGCGCAAGCTGAAAATGGAATCGCCGCTGGGCGAGATGGGCCGTTTCGCCACCGTGACCCTCAACCCGCAGCACATTCCGTTGCAGGTCAAAGTCATCATCATCGGTGCGCGTCAGTTGTATTACACGCTGCAGGACCTCGATCCGGACTTCCAGGAAATGTTCCGCGTGCTGGTCGATTTTGACGAAGACATTCCGATGGTCGATGAAAGCCTCGAGCAGTTCGCCCAGTTGCTGAAAACCCGCACCTCGGAAGAAGGCATGGCGCCTTTGACGGCCGATGCGGTGGCGCGCCTGGCGACCTACAGCGCGCGGCTGGCCGAGCATCAGGGGCGTTTGTCGGCGCGCATTGGCGACCTGTTCCAATTGGTCAGCGAGGCGGATTTCATTCGTCACTTGGCCAGCGATGAAATGACCGATGCCGGCCACATCGAACGCGCGCTCAAAGCCAAGGCCACCCGCACCGGGCGCGTATCGGCGCGGATTCTCGACGACATGCTTGCCGGAATCATCCTCATCGACACCGACGGCGCGGCAGTCGGCAAGTGCAACGGCCTGACGGTGCTTGAGGTCGGCGACTCTGCATTCGGCGTACCGGCGCGGATTTCCGCCACGGTCTACCCGGGCGGCAGCGGCATTGTCGACATCGAGCGCGAGGTCAACCTCGGCCAGCCGATCCACTCCAAAGGCGTGATGATCCTCACTGGTTACCTGGGCAGCCGTTACGCGCAGGAATTCCCGCTGGCGATTTCCGCAAGCATCGCGCTGGAGCAATCCTACGGTTACGTCGATGGCGACAGTGCATCGCTGGGCGAGGCGTGCACGCTGATCTCGGCGCTGTCGAAAACCCCGCTCAAGCAGTGTTTTGCGATTACCGGCTCGATCAACCAGTTCGGTGAAGTGCAGGCGGTCGGCGGAGTCAACGAGAAGATCGAAGGCTTCTTCCGTCTCTGCGAGGCACGCGGGCTGACCGGCGAGCAAGGCGCGATCATCCCGCACGCCAACGTCGCCACGCTGATGCTCGATGAGAAAGTCTTGGCGGCGGTGCGCGCCGGGCAATTCCATGTCTACGCCGTGCGTCAGGCCGACGAGGCGCTTAGCCTGCTGGCCGGCGAACCGGCGGGCGAGCCAAATGCCGACGGCGAATTCCCGGAAGGCAGCATCAATGCACGGGTGGTCGAGCGCCTGCGCGACATTGCCGAGATGATCAGCGAAGAGGACTTGAAGGAGGCCGAGAAAGAACTGGCGCAGGAGGCCCTCGCCGAAGCGAAACCGGCTTGACAGGCTTGCAGTGAACTTTGTGGGAGGGGGCTTGCTCCCGAAAGCGGTCTATCAGTTGACGAATCTGTTGCCTGACATACCGCTTTCGGGAGCAAGCCCCCTCCCACAGTTGTTTTGCCTCAATTGTTTTTTGTGGTGATCTTCGGGGAAAACGCCACTACTCTGGCGTCAAACTTCACACAATGACCATTCGGCGCCTTCTGGTTTCATTTGGCGTGCGCCGGACACTTTTCTTCTATTCTCAGGTCAAGGATATCGACAGTATCACTGGATCGAGCCAGTCCTCCCGTGGGGGCTGAATACCGGCTTCACCGAGGGTCGCCGCCATGTCGCGCAACCTCTGTCTCACCCGTCAATGCCTGGGTCTGGTGACCCGGATCGAATGCGCCGTCAAGCCGTTGGCCGGCGATAACGGCCTCTGGACGCTGCTCTTCGCCGCCGGCATGGCCGGCGAACAACCTTCCGCGATCAAAGCCCAGGGCCCGTTCCATGGGCCGGTCGCTGCCGAGTCGATTCTCGACACCATCGTCGAAAGCCTGACCCTGCATGGCTACGAACTGGCCGATGATCCGCAGATCTGGAGTCTGCACCTGCAAGCTCAGTTGCGGCAGATCAATGGCGGCCGCGGGCGCAGTCTCAACGGTTAAGGGGCCGCTTCGTCCACCGGCGCCTTGTCGAGCTTGACCTCGAAGCCGTATTGCACGGTGGTCAGGTCGGTGCGCTGATAGGTTTCCACGCGGGTGGGGTGGCCATAGAAATAGTGCACGCCGAGCAACGCCGGGCCTTCTGCGCTGGCGTCGTGGCTGACCGACAGCATCTGCTTGAGATAGTGGCCGCTGTCATCCTTGACGAAAAAACGCCACTCGTTGGCCGGGAACGCTTTCAGGTCTACCACCAGCGTGTTGTCCTTGATCGCCAGGCCTTTGGGCAATGACTTGGCGTCATGGGACTGCTTTGCGATCGTGGCCAGAAACAACGGCATCGAACCCACGGCAATCGCCGGGGTTTCCGGGAACAGGTTCAGATCGTAAGTAATGGTCGCTTGCAGCGGATCGACCTGATACGCCTCGGGCGGCAGTTCGATCGGCTCGTCGAGTTTGCCGCCGCGCTTTTCAGTAAAGAATGTCACCGGGCTGACGCCGGGATTGAGTTCATCGCCGAGCAATTCGTCATTGAAGGTGCGGCGGTGGGAAAACTCGATGCGCGCCGCGCTCGGCTCTTCCACCGATTGATGGATACGCACGCCAGCCTTCAGTTGCTCTTGCGTCAGGTCCGCGCCTTTGAGCCAGTTTGCGGCCAGATCGTCGTAAACCACTACCGGCAGGTCCAACGGCTGAACGGCTTTTGCGGTGGTGTGCGGGTTGAAGGTGCGAATCGGCAGGTCCAGGGTTTTGCGCGTTACCGTCGCCGCGGAGAAATCGAGCACGCTGACTTCCAGCGTTTCGATCGGTCCGTGAAAGTAAACCTTGTTGTAGCGACGCGGATGCGCTTTTTCAAAGGCTTGCTGATCGTCGCCGAGCTGTTTCTCCAGCGTATCGCTCCAGCTCTTTTGCTGTTGCAACTGCGCCAGTTGTTTGCGGTAGAACGCGACCTGCTCCGGGCTTTCGTTGATCGCACCGGCGCGTACCAGATACTGGCCGCTGGCGTCGCGGGCCTGGACAATCAGCGGATTGATGCGCGTCTCGGCGACTTCCGGGGCCAGCGGCAGGCTGTTGCTGACTTCGACCTCGGCGTAGTTCTTTTCAAGTTTGAGCAGTTTGACGCTGAGGTTATCGTGGGTGCGAGTCTGGCCAACGTCTTTGTGCGTCAGATCGAAGCTGTACAGGCGCCGTGGCGCGATGACTTCGACCTCACCTTGCAGGCTGACCGGCTGCGGCAGGCTTTTTTTGTCCACGTTGAGGCCGTCGATGAACGGGTAGGTCACGGTCAGGTCATCGGGGTTGGTTACGTTGGAACTGGAAGGGCTGAGCTGAATGCCGGGATCGGTTTCCGACCACTCTGGCTGAAAGGCAATGACGCGTTTGTTGCTCAGCGTCACCGAACGCCACTCGATGCCATGGGGGAACAGAAACCCGCCGGGGATGTTCAGGTTGAAGGGGAACACGGGTTGCAGATCGGTGAGGTAATCGGAGCTGGCGTCCTTGTGCAGCACGAACAGGCCATTGATAAACGTATCGACCAACGCCTGTGGAGTAGGGTAGTGCTTTAGCACGGCAAGGGCGTCTGCGCCGTATTCGGTGTGCGGCGCGATGTCATCGAGCTTGAGTTGGGCTCTTTCCAGCAACAGCAGCGAACCGCCGAGTTCGGTGATCGCGTCCTTGAGCTTCGGATCGCCGATGGCGTCCAGTGACTGTTCGAATGTAGCGGTTTTTTCCTCGAGCTTCGCCACGTGCTTTTCATCGCCGGGCGAGCAGCCGCCCACCAGCAGGGCAAGGCAGATTCCGGCGGTCGTCATTGGCAATCGCACATCCATTTCCACGCGTCCTGTCCACTGTCGCTGGGCTGTCGATGACTTGGACACTAGCAGAAAAACTTTGTCACACACACGCCCGCAGGTGGCGGATTTTTCGGCGGTTTCTGGCTGTCACAGGGGACTGTTATACTCGTCGCCATTTCCAGCCCCCTTGTGTGAGATTCAATGGAACGCTTTATCGAAAATGCAATGTACGCCACGCGCTGGCTGCTGGCGCCGATCTACATCGGCCTGTCCCTCGGTCTGCTGGCGCTGGCATTGAAGTTTTTCCAGGAAATCGTCCATATCCTGCCCAACGTGTTTGCGATGGCCGAATCGGAACTGATTCTGGTGCTGCTGTCGCTGATTGACATGGCGCTGGTGGGCGGTCTGCTGGTGATGGTGATGATTTCCGGCTACGAGAACTTCGTCTCGCAACTGGACATCGACGAGGGCAAAGAGAAGCTCAGCTGGCTGGGCACCATGGACTCCTCGTCGCTGAAGATGAAAGTCGCCGCCTCGATCGTGGCGATTTCCTCGATTCACCTGTTGCGCATCTTCATGGATGCCAAGAACGTCGATCCCGAGCACTTGATGTGGTACGTGATCATTCACATGACGTTTGTGATCTCGGCATTCGCCATGGGTTACCTCGACAAGGTCACCAAGCACTGATCGACAGCCGATCAAGGCTGCAAGGAAACCGCCCGTCTGTTGCGAAACAGACGGGCGGTTTCGTTTGTGGCTTGTGCTTTGAGGCACGTCGGCCTATCCCTGTAACGGTACGATTCGCCAACGGTGTGAGGTGCGCTCATGAACCTGCAAGAGTTGAATGCGTTTGCCGTCGCCGGCAAGGTCGATGAATTGAATCTGATCTCCATGGAAGGCGGGATCTATCTGCTTGAAGCGCGGATGCACGGGGCGGCATATCCGTTGAACGGTCCGCTGGGGAAAACTCTCACCCTGCGTTCGGTCGAGCATGCGCGGGACGTGTTGCACGCTTTTCCGGTGCTGCCCTTCAATCTGGTCCATACCTCGGTGCACGATGAAATGTGTGGCCTGGGCGGTGGCATCAATGAAAGTCTGAAAGTACCGCTGGCCTGGCGCTCGGCCCTGTAGGCACGGCCCCAATGCCTGGGTATCTGTGCTAGTCTGCTCGCCCTTTTGGTTCCGGGCGCGCCGGGACGCGCTGTGCACGCACGGCAAGTCTTTTTGGCCGTCCGCACAGCGGAGCAGTGTCATGTCCGAAGTAAATCTGTCCACCGACGAAACCCGCGTCAGCTACGGTATCGGCCGTCAGTTGGGTGACCAGCTGCGCGACAACCCGCCACCGGGCGTCAGCCTGGACGCGATTCTGGCCGGTCTGACCGACGCTTTCGCCGGCAAGCCAAGCCGTGTTGGCCAGGAAGAAATGTCCGCCAGCTTCAAGGTGATCCGCGAAATCATGCAGGCCGAAGCAGCAGCCAAGGCTGAAGCGGCTGCTGGCGAAGGCTTGGCATTCCTGGCTGAAAACGCCAAGCGTGACGGCATCACCACCCTGGCCTCCGGCCTGCAATTCGAAGTGCTGACCCAGGGCGACGGCGCCAAGCCGACCCGTGAAGATCAAGTGCGCACTCACTACCACGGCACGCTGATCGACGGCACCGTGTTCGACAGCTCCTACGAGCGCGGCCAGCCTGCCGAATTCCCGGTTGGCGGCGTGATCGCTGGCTGGACCGAAGCCCTGCAACTGATGAATGCCGGCAGCAAATGGCGTCTGTACGTGCCGAGCGAACTGGCTTACGGCGCTCAAGGCGTTGGCAGCATCCCGCCGCACAGCGTTCTGGTATTCGACGTCGAGCTGCTGGACGTTCTGTAATCCCGAGCCTGTCGCGATGATGGGCTAATGTGGGAGCGAGCCTGCTCGCGAAGGCGGTGTGTCATTCAACGATGATGTTGAACGTTATGGCCTCTTCGCGAGCAAGCCCGCTCCCACAGGGCTCGCTCCGACATGTTGCCGTTTCATATTTCAATCTTGTTGTGCAGCTCAGTGGTCGGGCGCAACGCCCGGGCATAGCAGAACAGGAACAGATTGCGCACCAACTCCTTAAGTACCAGCGGCTCGCTGGAGTTCAGGCTGCTGACGTCCAGATCCCCCTGGTCTTGCAATTCATGCAGGGCTTCTTCTTCAAGCACCGCACAGACCTCTCCGGTTTCCCGATGAAGGATTCTGAGGTATGGGTGTGGGCGATCCAGCCAGGCGTCGAT
This sequence comes from Pseudomonas sp. SWRI99, assembly GCF_014270125.1. NCBI lineage: Bacteria > Pseudomonadati > Pseudomonadota > Gammaproteobacteria > Pseudomonadales > Pseudomonadaceae > Pseudomonas > Pseudomonas sp. SWRI99. The sequence goes on from NZ_JABWQR010000019.1 coordinate 38,206, forward strand.
CAAATAAGTCATGGGTCTCATCTCCTTGAAAGGTTTCAATGAGAATAATTCTTATTCATCAAATAGCAAGTGCCTATTGGCGGATCGTGATTTTTTCTGCGGGAGTCCTGTGGGAGCGAGCCTGCTCGCGAAGGGGGCAAAATAGGGATTCATTGAGGCAAAGCGGGGAAGGCGAAGCTCCATCCCACGGCTGGCGCGGGATGGATGACGCAAGGCTCAGACTTTTCTGACGAACTCGGATTTGAGTTTCATCGGGCCGATGCCGTCGATCTTGCAGTCGATGTCGTGATCGCCGTCGCACAGGCGGATGTTCTTGACCTTGGTGCCGACCTTGACCACCAGGGACGTGCCCTTGACCTTCAGGTCCTTGATCACGGTGATGGTATCGCCGTCCTGCAGAACGTTACCGACCGAATCTTTTTTCACAGCATCATCGGACGCCACTTCGGCTTCGCCGCTGGCGGACCACTCGTGGGCGCACTCCGGGCAGACCAGTTGGCTACCGTCTTCGTAGGTGTATTCGGAATTGCATTTCGGGCAGGGTGGCAACGTGCTCACTAAGATTCCTTGGGTATCAGGAGGGCTAAAGGGCGCACATTGTATAGGGTTTTATTGCGAGGCGGGTGATGAGGGGCTTTTGTGGCGAGGGAGCTTGCTCCCGCTGGGCTGCGAAGCAGCCCTGTTGACCGTGCGGTCGCTGCGCAACCGAGCGGGAGCAAGCTCCCTCGCCACAAAGCTCGCAATCAGTGCGTGCGGGCTACCGCGAACTCGCTCAGTTCCACCAGCGCATCGCGATACTCGCTGGCTGGCAGTGCTTCGAGGCATTTGATCGCACGGGCTACGTAATCGCGGGCCAGTTGCGCGGTATATTCCAGCGAACCGGAGGCTTCAACGGCGATGCGGATACTCTCCAGATCTTCGATCCCGCCTTTCTGGATCGCCTGGCGCACCAGCGCCGCCTGTTCAGGCGTGCCCTCGCGCATGGTGTAGATCAGCGGCAGGGTCGGCTTGCCTTCGGCCAGATCGTCGCCAACGTTCTTGCCCAGGGTTTCTGCGTCACCCTTGTAGTCGAGCAGGTCGTCGACCAGTTGGAAGGCCACGCCCAGGTGATCGCCGAAGGTACGCAAGGCTTCAGCCTGTTCAGGGCTTGCCTCGCACAGGGCCGCCGCGCTATGGGTCGAAGCCTCGAAGAGCATCGCGGTCTTGCCGCGGATGACTTCCATGTAGGTTTCTTCGGTGGTGCTGGCGTCGCGCACCTTGGACAGTTGCAACACTTCGCCCTCGGCGATGATGCGCGTGGCCTGGGAGAGGATTTTCATCACGGGCATCGAGCCCAGCTCGACCATCATTTCGAACGAGCGCGAATAAAGGAAGTCGCCGACCAGCACGCTCGGAGCGTTACCCCACATGGCGTTGGCGGTGGAGCGGCCACGGCGCATGCCGGACATGTCGACGACGTCGTCATGCAGCAGGGTTGCGGTGTGCAGGAATTCGATGGTGGCGGCCAGCAGGCGCAGATCGTCGCCTTCGCGACCCAGGGCCTTGCCACACAGCAAAACTAATAAAGGACGCAGGCGTTTGCCGCCAGCCGAGGTGATGTAATCGCCGATTTTCGATACCAGCGGCACTCGAGACGTCAGCTGCTTCTTGATGATGCCGTCGACGGCGCTAAAATCGTCCGCCACCGCGCGGTAGAAAGCTTGGGGTTGCATCAGCGAGAGTCGCTCCAGAAGGGTTGCGCGGCATGCTAGGACCCCCATCCGGACCTGTCAAGGCGCGATGGACGGCTACTTGCAAGCGTACGGCGGCTTGCGTACAATCGCGCACCCTGAACTTCCTGGGCAGCACCTGCCTTACGCAATTGCTAGCGGGCCTTCCAGCCCCATGCAGCCATGCCAGCCAATACCTCTTCCTATAAAGAGCTGGGTGAGCAGGATTATCGGAGAAATACCATGTCTTATGCAGTAATCGTTACTGGCGGCAAGCAATACAAGGTCGCCCCAGGTGAATACCTGAAGATCGAAAAACTGGAAGTCGCTACCGGCGAATCCGTTACCTTTGATCGCGTTCTGTTGGTTGCCAATGGCGACGACGTGAATATCGGCGCTCCAGTTGTTGCTGGTGCTACCGTTGTGGCTGAAGTGATCTCCCAAGGTCGTCACGATAAAGTCCGCATCATCAAGTTCCGTCGCCGTAAGCACCACATGAAGCGTATGGGCCACCGCCAGTGGTACACCGAGATCAAAATCACCGGTATTCAGGCTTAATTACAGCCTAATTCCTCACTAGGAGAATTGAACTCATGGCACACAAAAAAGCTGGTGGTAGTACCCGTAACGGTCGCGACTCAGAAGCCAAACGCCTTGGCGTCAAGATGTATGGCGGCCAGAAAATCATTCCGGGCAACATCATCGTGCGTCAGCGCGGCACCCAATTCCACGCCGGTTACGGTGTAGGCATGGGTAAGGATCACACCCTCTTCGCGAAAATCGAAGGCGTGATCAAGTTTGAAGTAAAAGGCGCGTTCAACCGCCGTTACGTGAGCGTTGTCGCAGCCTAACTGCGAGATCGCTGGAAAAGCCCTGTCTCGCGACGGGGCTTTTTCGTTTGTGGGGTGAGTCTCTTGCAAAGCTGTTTGTATGGGCTGTCGGCGTGCGATGCAGGTCGTGTTTTGGGGTCGCTGCGCTCATTTTTGCAAGAGTCTTATGTCTTGATTGTTTTTCGGCTCGTCCGTACGGCGAGAGGCGTTGGTTATGAAGTTTGTTGATGAAGTATCGATTCGTGTAAAGGCTGGCGACGGTGGCAATGGCGCCATGAGTTTCCGCCGTGAAAAGTTCATTGAAAACGGTGGCCCGAACGGCGGTGACGGCGGTGACGGCGGTTCCATCTACATGATGGCCGACGAAAACCTCAACACCCTGGTCGACTATCGTTATACCCGCCACTTCGATGCCGAGCGTGGCTCCAATGGTGGCAGCACCGACTGCACCGGCAAGAAGGGTGAAGACCTGATCCTGCGTGTGCCGGTCGGCACCACGGTGATCGACTCTGCCACTCAGGAAGTCATCGGCGACCTGACCAAGGCTGGTCAGAAACTGATGGTGGTGCAGGGCGGCTGGCACGGTCTGGGCAACACCCGTTTCAAATCCAGTACCAACCGTGCGCCGCGTCAGACCACGCCGGGCAAGCCGGGCGAGCAGCGCGATCTCAAGCTGGAAATGAAAGTGCTGGCCGACGTCGGTCTGCTGGGCTTGCCGAACGCCGGTAAAAGTACCTTTATCCGTTCGGTGTCGGCTGCCAAGCCGAAAGTCGCCGACTACCCGTTCACCACGCTGGTGCCGAACCTGGGTGTGGTCAGTGTCGATCGCTGGAAAAGCTTCGTCATTGCCGACATTCCGGGTCTGATCGAAGGCGCTTCCGACGGTGCCGGCCTGGGTATTCGCTTCCTCAAGCACTTGGCGCGTACGCGTTTGCTGCTGCACCTTGTCGATATGGCGCCGCTGGACGATTCCAGTGCTCCGGACGCGGCAGAAGTGATCGTCAACGAGCTGATCAAGTTCAGTCCGTCGCTGGCTGAGCGTGATCGCTGGCTGGTGCTGAACAAGTGCGACCAGATTCTTGAAGAAGAGCACGATGCCCGCGTCAAGGAAATCGTTGATCGTCTGGAGTGGACCGGCCCGGTTTACGTGATCTCGGCCATCGCCAAGATCGGTACCGAGCGTCTGTGCCACGACATCATGCGTTACATGGAAGACCGTGCCGACCGTCTGGCCGCAGACCCTGCGTACAAGGAAGAGCTGGCCGATCTCGATCAGCGCATCGAAGACGAGGCGCGTGCGCAGTTGCAAGCGCTGGATGACAAGCGTGCCCTGCGTCGCAGCGGCGTGAAGTCGGTCCATGACATCGGCGACGATGACTGGGACGAAGAAGATGTGGATGACGAAGACGGTCCGGAAATCATTTACGTGCGTGACTGATCTGTTGCGATAAACTTGAACGCCGCTCAATCGAGCGGCGTTTTAGTATCCGAAAATCGATCGTTGGTCACCAATAACCACGATTAACGTCACGGGCAGTGCTGGGTCGCGCTGTCCTCAAGCTAAGGTTGAAGATGATGCGGAGCAAGGTGACAGGTGCGCAGCGTTGGGTCGTGAAGATCGGCAGCGCGTTGCTGACGGCTGATGGCAAAGGGCTGGATCGTGCGGCAATGGGTGTCTGGGTCGAGCAGATGGTGGCCTTGCACGAGGCGGGCGTCGAGTTGGTGCTGGTGTCCTCCGGGGCAGTGGCGGCGGGCATGAGTCGCTTGGGCTGGACCGCGCGACCCAGTGCGATGCACGAGCTCCAGGCGGCCGCCGCAATTGGTCAGATGGGGCTGGTGCAGGCGTGGGAATCGAGCTTCGCCGAGCATGGCCGGCACACCGCGCAGATTCTCCTGACCCACGACGACCTGTCCGACCGCAAGCGCTACCTGAACGCCCGCAGCACCTTGCGCGCACTGGTCGAGCTGAAAGTCATCCCGGTGATCAACGAAAACGACACCGTGGTCACCGATGAAATCCGTTTCGGCGACAACGATACCCTGGCGGCGCTGGTGGCCAACCTGGTTGAGGCGGATCTGCTGGTGATCCTCACGGATCGCGACGGCATGTTCGATGCCGATCCGCGCAACAACCCTGATGCGAAGATGATCTTTGAGGCGCGCGCCGATGATCCGACGCTGGATGCAGTGGCGGGCGGTACCGGCGGTGCGCTGGGGCGTGGCGGCATGCAGACCAAGTTGCGCGCGGCGCGACTGGCGGCACGTTCCGGGGCGCACACGATTATTGTTGGTGGGCGTCTTGAGCGAGTGCTTGACCGTCTGAAGGCTGGCGAGCGCATCGGCACCTTGCTCTCGCCTGAGCGTGGCATGCTGGCGGCGCGCAAGCAGTGGCTGGCCGGGCATCTGCAAACCCGCGGTACGCTGGTGCTGGACGATGGCGCAGTGTCGGCGCTGTCCCAGGGTAACAAGAGCTTGTTGCCGGTCGGCGTCAAGCTGGTGCAGGGCAGCTTCCGTCGTGGCGAAATGGTGGTTTGCGTGGCGCCGGACGGTCGTGAGATCGCCCGTGGCCTGGCCAACTACAGTGCGCTGGAAGCACAAAAAATCATCGGTCAGTCGTCGGATGCGATTGTCGGTTTGCTCGGTTACATGGCGGAGCCGGAACTGGTTCACCGTGACAACCTGATTCTGGTCTAAGGAAAACTCGATGCGCGTAGCAAAAGGATTGTTGGCCTTGCTGATGGCAATGCCATTGCTGGCTTCGGCCGAGGAAATCGGCCAGGTATCGACAGTGTTCAAATTTGTCGGGCCGAATGACCGGATAGTGGTCGAGGCATTCGATGATCCGAAAGTTGAAGGTGTGACCTGCTACCTGTCGCGCGCCAAGACCGGCGGTGTGAAGGGTGGGCTGGGTCTGGCCGAAGATCGTGCTGAAGCGTCGATCGCATGCCGGCAGGTCGGCCCGATCAAATTCAAAGGCGAGCTGAAGGATGGCGATGAGGTGTTCAAGGAGCGCACCTCGCTGGTGTTCAAGACCATGCAAGTGGTGCGCTTTCTCGACAAGAAGCGCAATACGCTGGTGTACCTGGTCTACAGCGATCGCCTGATCGAGGGCAGTCCGCAGAATGCGGTCACTGCCATTCCGATTCTGCCGTGGGTGCCGGTCCAGCAATAACCACCACCAATCCAACTGTAGGAGTGAGCCTGCTCGCGATAGCGGTGTGTCAGATAGAAATCTTCATCTGAGACACCGCTATCGCGAGCAGGCTCACTCCTACATTTTTTAGCGTCGCATTCACCAAATCACAGGCAATAAAAAACCGACCCTGAGGTCGGTTTTTTAATGACTACGTCGATTAAGCAGCTTCTTTCAGCGCTTTGACGTGGCCATTCAGACGGCTCTTATGACGAGCAGCCTTGTTCTTGTGGATGATGCCTTTATCGGCCATGCGGTCGATAACTGGCACAGCCAGAACGTATGCAGCTTGAGCTTTTTCAGCGTCTTTTGCGTCGATGGCCTTAACTACATTCTTGATGTAGGTACGAACCATGGAACGCAGGCTGGCGTTGTGGCTGCGACGCTTCTCAGCCTGTTTTGCACGTTTTTTGGCGGAAGGTGAGTTGGCCACCGTCGAGCTCCTCGAAAGACTTTTTAGGAAATAGCAAACAAAATAGGCCGCGAATCATGCCGATGAAGACTTGTCTTGTCAAGGGCACTTGAATCGTTCCGCTAAGTGGTAGGTATAAAGAGGCGGGATATTTATTTCCGGCGCTTGACCTGTAAACTCGCGAGCTTTGGCTCTGTGCTGCTGCGGCGCGGAGTATCGCACAAGTAGGCGCATTGTTCGCCTGCTGTTTATCGACAGGCACAAACTCTCTCAATGAATCTGCTCAAATCGTTGGCCGCCGTCAGCTCTATCACGATGCTTTCCCGGATTCTGGGCTTTGTTCGTGACACGCTGATCGCACGGACATTCGGCGCCGGGATGGCCACGGACGCCTTCTTTATTGCCTTCAAACTGCCCAATCTGCTGCGGCGGATCTTTGCCGAAGGGGCTTTTTCCCAGGCCTTCGTGCCGATTCTCGCCGAGTACAAAAGCCAGCAGGGCGAAGAGGCGACGCGCACTTTTATTGCCTATGTGTCGGGCTTGCTGACCCTGGTGCTGGCAGTGGTCACCGTGCTGGGCATGATCGCCGCGCCTTGGGTGATCTGGGCCACGGCGCCGGGTTTTACCGATACGCCAGAAAAATTCCAGCTGACTTCCGATCTGTTGCGGGTGACCTTTCCTTATATATTGCTGATTTCCCTGTCCTCGCTGGCCGGTGCGATTCTCAATACCTGGAACCGGTTTTCGGTGCCGGCCTTCGTGCCGACCCTGCTCAATGTCAGCATGATCGTGTTTTCGCTGTTCCTGACGCCGTACTTCGATCCGCCGGTCATGGCCCTCGGCTGGGCGGTATTGGTCGGCGGCCTGGCGCAATTGCTTTATCAACTGCCGCACCTGAAAAAGATCGGCATGCTGGTGTTGCCGCGGCTGAATCTGCGCGACAGCGGCGTGTGGCGGGTGATGAAGCAAATGTTGCCGGCGATTCTCGGTGTGTCGGTCAGCCAGATTTCGTTGATCATCAACACCATCTTCGCCTCGTTTCTGGTCGCCGGCTCAGTGTCGTGGATGTACTACGCCGACCGCTTGATGGAACTGCCGTCTGGCGTATTGGGCGTGGCACTCGGCACGATTCTGCTGCCGACGCTGGCCAAAACTTACGCCAGCAAGGATCGCCACGAGTATTCGCGGATCCTCGATTGGGGCCTGCGCCTGTGCTTCGTGCTGGTGCTGCCGTGCGCATTGGCATTGGGGATTCTGGCTGAGCCGCTGACCGTTTCGCTGTTTCAGTACGGCCAGTTCAGCGGCTTTGACGCCGAGATGACCCAGCGCGCGCTGATTGCTTATTCTGTCGGGCTGCTGGGGATTATCGTGATCAAGGTGCTGGCGCCGGGCTTTTATGCGCAACAGAACATCCGCACGCCGGTGAAAATCGCAATCTTCACCCTGGTCTGCACGCAACTGTTCAACCTGGCGTTGATCGGGCCGCTAGCTCACGCCGGTCTGGCGCTGGCGATCAGTGCTGGCGCCTGCCTGAATGCCGGTCTGCTGTTCTATCAGTTACGCAAGCAGAACATGTATCAGCCACAACCGGGTTGGGGCAAATTCGCTTTCAAGCTGGTTGTCGCCGTGACTGTGATGTCGGCGGTGTTGCTGGCCGGCATGCATTTCATGCCGGCCTGGGACGAGGGCCACATGCTCGAGCGATTCCTGCGTCTGGGGGCCTTGGTGGTGGCGGGTGTGGTGGCGTACTTCGGCATGTTGCTGCTGCTCGGTTTCCGCCTGCGCGACTTTAATCGCAAGGCTTTGAGCTGAGGTTTTAGCGATTAAGGCCAGACGCCGGCCGGCAGTTTTGTCGGCTCGATCACTTTGCGTTACGGTGTTGCCTGTCGCCGACCGTCGGGTGTGGTTATAATCGACCACTTTATGAGCAAGAAGCGCGTTATGCAGCTGGTTCGAGGCCTCCACAACTTGCGCCCCCAGCATCGGGGCTGCGTCGCCACTATTGGCAACTTTGACGGTGTTCACCGTGGTCACCAGGCAATCCTGGCCCGACTGCGTGAGCGTGCGCTCGAGTTGGGCGTACCCAGCTGCGTGGTGATTTTCGAGCCGCAGCCAAGGGAATTCTTTGCTCCCGAGACCGCACCGGCACGGCTGGCGCGCTTGCGTGACAAACTGCAATTGCTGGCCGCCGAAGGCGTCGACCGGGTCTTGTGCCTGGCGTTCAACCAGCGCCTGAGCAAGCTCAGCGCCAGTGAGTTCGTCGATACCATTCTGGTCGACGGTCTTGGCGTACAGCATCTGGAGGTCGGTGACGATTTCCGTTTCGGTTGCGACCGCCTCGGTGATTTCGATTTCCTGCTGCAAGCCGGGCAAATGCACGGTTTTACCGTGGAAGCTGCGCAGACCGTCGAGCTGGACGGCCTTCGCGTCAGCAGCACGCAAGTGCGCAACGCCTTGGCCGCTGCCGATTTTGCCTTGGCCGAACGCTTGCTCGGCCGTCCGTACCGGATTGCCGGTCGCGTGCTGCACGGCCAGAAGCTGGCCCGGCAACTGGGTACGCCCACTGCCAATGTTCAACTCAAGCGCCGTCGCGTACCGTTCACCGGGGTGTATCTGGTGAATGTCGACATCGACGGCAAAACCTGGCCCGGCGTCGCCAACATCGGCGTGCGGCCCACGGTACAAGGTGACGGCAAGGCCCACCTTGAGGTCCATCTTTTAGATTTTGCCGGCGATCTGTATGACCGGCGTTTGACGGTGGTTTTCCACCAAAAGCTGCGTGAAGAGCAGCGATTCGCCTCCCTGGAGGCGCTGAAAACGGCGATCAACGCGGATGTCGCCGCCGCCCGTGCACTAGCCGCACCTAGCGCCCATCGCTAATGAAGAGCCTTAAATGACCGACTATAAAGCCACGCTAAACCTTCCGGACACCGCCTTCCCAATGAAGGCCGGCCTGCCACAGCGCGAACCGCAGATCCTGCAGCGCTGGGACAGTATTGGCCTGTACGGAAAGTTGCGCGAGATTGGCAAGGATCGTCCGAAGTTCGTCCTGCACGACGGCCCTCCGTACGCCAACGGCACGATCCACATCGGTCACGCACTGAACAAGATTCTCAAGGACATGATCATCCGCTCGAAAACCCTGTCGGGTTTCGACGCGCCGTATGTGCCGGGCTGGGACTGCCACGGTCTGCCGATCGAACACAAGGTTGAAGTGACCCACGGCAAGAATCTGGGCGCGGATAAAACCCGCGAGCTGTGCCGTGCCTACGCCACCGAGCAGATCGAAGGGCAGAAATCCGAATTCATCCGCCTCGGCGTGCTGGGCGACTTCGCCAACCCGTACAAGACCATGGATTTCAAGAACGAGGCCGGTGAAATTCGCGCCCTCGCCGAAATCGTCAAGGGTGGTTTCGTGTTCAAGGGCCTCAAGCCGGTGAACTGGTGCTTCGATTGCGGTTCGGCCCTGGCTGAAGCGGAAGTCGAATACGAGAACAAAAAGTCCTCGACCATCGACGTGGCGTTCCCGATCGCTGACGAGGCCAAACTGGCTGCCGCCTTCGGTCTGGCGTCGCTGAGCAAACCTGCTGCGATCGTGATCTGGACCACCACCCCGTGGACCATCCCGGCCAACCAGGCGCTGAACGTGCACCCGGAATTCAACTACGCCCTGGTCGATATCGGCGACAAGCTGCTGGTGCTGGCTGAAGAGCTGGTCGAAGCCTGCCTGGCGCGCTACGGCGTGCAAGGTTCGGTCATCGCCACCACCACCGGTAAAGAACTGGAGCTGATCAACTTCCGTCACCCGTTCTACGATCGTTTGTCGCCGGTATACCTGGCTGACTACGTCGAACTGGGCGCTGGCACCGGCGTGGTTCACTCCGCCCCGGCCTACGGCGTCGACGACTTCGTGACCTGCAAAAAATACGGCATGGTCAACGACGACATCCTCAACCCGGTGCAGAGCAACGGCGTGTACGTGCCGTCGCTGGAATTCTTTGGCGGCCAGTTCATCTGGAAGGCCAACCCGGCGATCGTTGAAAAACTGACCGAAGTCGGTGCGCTGATGCACACCACCGTCATCGAACACAGCTACATGCACTGCTGGCGCCACAAAACCCCGCTGATCTACCGCGCCACCGCGCAGTGGTTCATCGGCATGGACAAAGAGCCAACCAGCGGCGATACCCTGCGCGTGCGCTCGCTCAAAGCCATCGAAGACACCAAGTTCGTTCCGGCCTGGGGCCAGGCGCGCCTGCACTCGATGATCGCCAACCGCCCGGACTGGTGCATCTCGCGTCAGCGCAACTGGGGCGTGCCGATCCCGTTCTTCCTCAACAAGGAAAGCGGTGAGCTGCACCCACGCACCGTCGAGCTGATGGAAGAAGTCGCCAAGCGCGTTGAAGTCGAAGGCATCGAAGCCTGGTTCAAGCTCGACGCCGCCGAACTGCTGGGCGATGAAGCGCCGCAGTACGACAAGATCAGCGACACCCTGGACGTCTGGTTCGACTCGGGCACCACGCACTGGCACGTCCTGCGTGGTTCGCACCCGATGGGTCACGAGAGCGGCCCGCGCGCCGACCTGTACCTGGAAGGCTCCGACCAGCACCGTGGCTGGTTCCACTCGTCCTTGCTGACCGGTTGCGCTATCGACAACCACGCACCGTACCGCGAACTGCTGACCCACGGCTTCACCGTCGACGAGTCCGGTCGCAAGATGTCCAAGTCGTTGGGCAACGTGATCGCTCCGCAGAAAGTCAATGACACCCTGGGCGCCGACATCATGCGTCTGTGGGTTGCATCGACTGACTACTCCGGCGAAATGGCGGTGTCCGAGCAGATTCTGCAGCGCAGCGCGGATGCCTATCGGCGCATCCGTAACACCGCGCGTTTCCTGCTTTCCAACCTGACCGGTTTCAACCCGGCCACCGACCTGCTGCCGGCCGAAGACATGCTGGCGCTGGATCGCTGGGCAGTGGATCGCACACTGTTGCTGCAACGCGAACTGCAAGAGCACTACGGCGAATACCGTTTCTGGAACGTCTACTCGAAGATCCATAACTTCTGCGTGCAGGAGCTGGGTGGTTTCTACCTCGACATCATCAAGGACCGCCAGTACACCACCGGTGCCGACAGCAAGGCGCGTCGCTCGTGCCAGACCGCGCTGTTCCACATCTCTGAAGCGCTGGTGCGCTGGATCGCGCCGATCCTCGCCTTCACCGCCGACGAACTGTGGCAATACCTGCCGGGCGAGCGCAACGAGTCCGTCATGCTCAACACCTGGTACGAAGGCCTGACCGAGCTGCCGGAAGGCTTCGAGCTGGGTCGCGCCTACTGGGATCGCATCATGGAAGTGAAAGTCGCGGTCAACAAAGAGATGGAAATCCAGCGCTCGGCGAAAGCCGTCGGTGGCAACCTGCAGGCCGAAGTGACGTTGTTTGCCGAAGAGGCGCTGAGCGCCGATCTGGCCAAGCTGAGCAACGAACTGCGCTTTGTATTGATCACTTCGACGGCAAGCGTTGCGCCATTTGTGCAGGCTCCGGCCGATGCGGTGGCAACCGAAGTCAGCGGTCTGAAACTGAAGATCGTCAAGTCGGCCTTCCCGAAGTGCGCCCGTTGCTGGCACTGCCGCGAAGATGTCGGCGTGAACCCGGAGCATCCGGAAATCTGCGGTCGCTGCGTCGACAACATCAGCGGCGCTGGCGAGGTTCGTCACTATGCCTGATGCCGTTGGTCGTTTCGGACGGCTGAGCTGGCTGTGGTTGAGCTTGCTGGTACTGGTCATCGACCAGGCCAGCAAGTTCTACTTCGAAGACAAGCTCGAAATGTTCCAGCAGATCGTGATCATTCCCGATTACTTCAGCTGGACCCTGGCCTACAACACCGGCGCTGCGTTCAGCTTCCTGGCTGACAGCTCCGGCTGGCAGCGCTGGCTGTTCGCGCTGATTGCGATTGTGGTCAGTGCGGTGCTGGTGGTCTGGCTCAAGCGCCTGGGGCGCAACGAAACCTGGCTGGCCGTCGCCTTGGCGTTGGTGCTGGGTGGCGCGCTGGGTAATCTGTATGACCGCATTGCCTTGGGCCATGTTGTCGACTTCATCCTGGTGCACTGGCAGAACCGCTGGTATTTCCCGGCGTTCAACTTCGCTGACAGCGCGATCACCGTTGGCGCGATCATGCTGGCACTGGACATGTTCAAACCGAAGAAAACCGAAGAGGCTGCTCATGACTGAACAGGTATCGGCTGAGCAACGCATCGGCCAGAACACGGAAGTCACTTTGCACTTTGCCTTGCGCCTGGAAAACGGCGACACCGTCGACAGCACGTTCGACAAGGCACCGGCTACCTTCAAGGTGGGCGATGGCAACCTGCTGCCGGGTTTCGAAGCGGCGCTGTTCGGTTTCAAGGCGGGCGACAAGCGTACGCTGACCGTCGAACCGGAAAACGCCTTCGGCCAGCCGAACCCGCAGAATGTACAGATCATCCCGCGCTCGCAGTTTGTCGACATGGAGTTGTCGCCGGGTTTGCTGGTGATCTTCAATGATGCGGCCAATACTGAACTGCCGGGTGTGGTGAAAGAGTTCGACGACGCGCAAGTGACCATCGACTTCAACCACCCGCTGGCAGGCAAAACGCTGACCTTTGACGTGGAAATCATTTCCGTCAAAGCGATCTGAAAATGTGAGAGTGAGCCTCTGTGGCGAGGGGATTTATCCCCGCTGGGGTGCGAAGCGCCCCCAGACCAGTCAACGCGATTCTGAAATGAGTCCGTTGACGGTCTACGACTGCTACGCAGCCGAACGGGGATAAATCCCCTCGCCACAGAAGCAGACTCCCACAGTTTGTTTTCCATTGTTTTCGCGCGCAAGACACGAGGCACAGCATGCAAATCAAACTCGCCAACCCCCGTGGCTTCTGCGCCGGTGTGGACCGGGCGATCGAAATCGTCAACCGCGCTCTGGAAGTCTTCGGGCCGCCGATCTATGTGCGCCATGAAGTGGTGCACAACAAGTTCGTTGTTGAAGACCTGCGCAGCCGTGGCGCGATCTTCGTCGAAGAGCTCGATCAGGTACCCGATGACGTTATCGTCATTTTCAGCGCCCACGGTGTTTCGCAAGCCGTGCGTAACGAAGCCGCCGGTCGTGGCCTGAAAGTGTTCGACGCCACCTGCCCGCTGGTAACCAAGGTGCACATCGAAGTGGCCAAATACAGCCGCGACGGTCGTGAGTGCATCCTGATCGGCCACGCCGGTCACCCGGAAGTCGAAGGCACCATGGGCCAGTACGACGCCAGCAATGGCGGCGCGATCTACCTCGTCGAAGACGAGCAAGACGTGGCCGAGTTGCAGGTGCGTAACCCGGAGAAACTCGCCTTCGTTACGCAGACGACTCTGTCGATGGACGACACCAGTCGGGTTATCGATGCGCTGCGCACGCGCTTTCCGGCCATCGGCGGTCCACGCAAGGACGACATCTGCTACGCCACGCAAAACCGTCAGGACGCGGTCAAGCAACTCGCCGACGAATGCGACGTGGTATTAGTGGTCGGCAGCCCCAACAGCTCCAATTCCAATCGTCTGCGTGAGCTGGCTGAGCGCATGGCGACCCCTGCCTACCTGATCGACGGCGCCGAAGACCTGCAAAAGAGCTGGTTCGATGGCGTCGAGCGCATCGGCATTACCGCCGGCGCCTCGGCTCCTGAAGTTCTGGTGCGCGGCGTAATCCAGCAATTGCAGGCCTGGGGCGCAACCGGTGCCGATGAGCTGGCCGGTCGAGAAGAGAACATCACATTCTCGATGCCGAAAGAGCTGCGCGTTCGTTCGATCTGACGTTTCTGTGTCTGTCGCAAAGCGCCTGTTCGGTCTCCTGACTGCCCAGGCGCACGCGACCGGTCGCCGCCAGCACAATCTGGCGCTGGCTGACCGGTTCGCGCGGTGAGCAGATGTGCAACGTCCCCGCCTGAAACCGCCGTCCGGGCATCAGCGGTTGCCCCAGATGACTGAACCGCACATAGCGGCTCACCCACCAGTTGCCGACAATCGGCACCTTCGCCTCACTGGCGCGCTCCACCAACAGCGGATTGCTGCTGTCTTGCGGTCCTTTGCCGCTGATGTCCAGAATGATCCGCCAACCCTGACTCCAGTCGCCGTCGATGCCATGGATCACCACGCTCTGATTGTGCGTGATGGCCAATGTGCGTGCATGGCGGATACCTTCGATCAGTGACTGCGCCGCGTGGTCGCGCTGAGTCGCTTGCTTGAGCGCGGCGAAGGCCGGGCTGACCAGCAGCAGAACAATTGCGCCAATCGCCAGTCCCATAAGCAGTTCAATCAGGCTGAAACCGTGTTGCGGCATGAAAAATCCCTCCGTGGAATGGTGTGAACGGCGCATTCCGTGCGCCGCGCAGGGCAAATCAGTCGGCGCGTGCCGAGCGAATGTTCTAGCGTGTAGAAGCAGGTATAGCCGACGGCAACGGAGGGCATCGATGGATCTTCGTACAAAAGGTTTCACGCTGGTCGAGTTGCTGATCGCCATCGCGGTGTTGTTGCTTCTCGTCACCTTGGCGGTGCCGGCCTTTACCCGAACGATTCAGAGCAGCAAGGCCGATACCGAAATGGGCGACCTGCAGCGTGCGATCAATTTTGCTCGCCTCGAAGCCATCAACCGCGGGGTGACGACTCGCCTGCGCCCGACTGCGGGCGGCAGCGTCTGGACCGGTGAGCTGGCGGTTTACGACAGTACTGGCAATCCGGCCAATGTGTTGCGGGTTGTTCCAGCGATGAGCAGCGGCGCGACTCTGACGCTAACCTCAGGAGTGACCGCGCTCGATTTCAATAATCTGGGTGGTCTGGCGGCACCGTCGACGGCGGTGGTCATCGCTTACACGCTGGGCACGCAAAGCAGGACGCTGAACGTGTGTTTGAACGGACGCATTCAATTGGGTGGAAATTGCGGATGAGGGCAGGGAGCAAAAAAGCACAGGAGGGCATGACGCTGATCGAAGTGCTGGTCGCGTTGCTGATTCTGACCGTCGGGCTGTTGGGCGCGGCGGCGGTGCAACTCAATGCGCTGAAGTACACCGACAGCTCGCGCATGACCAGTCAGGCCAGTTTCATCGCCTACGACATGATGGACCGCATTCGCGCCAACTCCGGCGCCAACTACACCGTCACGCCGCCCACCTCGGGCAACCTCAGCGTAACGCGAGACCAGGATCTCTACGACTTCACCACCAATATCGCCAACTTCGGCGGTCCGACCGCGACGGGCAGCATCACCCTCAACCAGCGGGTCTACACCATTACGATTACCTGGAGCGATGCCCGTGCGGCCAACACCGCAAGTGCGCAACGCAGTTTCGTGCTGACCAGCCGGGCGACGGTCGATCCGGTGGCGACACCATGAAGCGTTCCAGTCGTGGTTTCGGCCTGATCGAGTTGCTGGTCGCATTGGCCTTGGGACTGATCGTCGTGCTCGGAGTGGTGCAGATTTTCATCGCGGCGAAGAACACTTACGTCAGTCAGAACAGCGCCGCTGCGATGCAGGAGGACGCGCGCTTCGTTCTCAGCAAGATGATTCAGGAAATTCGCATGGTCGGCATGTTCGGCTGCCTTGGCACCATCGTCGACTCCAGTTCGGCAGGGGATTTCAATGCGGCGCAGCTCACTCCGATCAGTTGGGATAATGCCAATCTCAAACTGACCCTGGTGACGGCCGATGTCGGCAACGGCGGGGGGACGCCGACCTGGACGGTGATTTCCGACTGTCGCAACAGTGCGGTTGCCTACAGCGGATTGCGTAGCCCGACCACGGGGCAGATTGCTTTCCCGATCCGGCGTCTGCTCTACAGCTTCAGCAATAACCAGATCCTCATGGGCACCGGCGGCGGCAATCCGGCGCAGCAAGTGCTGGTGAACAACGTCAGCGCCTTCAACGTCACCTTCGGTCTGGCCAGTTCCGCGACGGATGTGGCGGCCTCGACCTACAGCAGCAATCCTGGCGATCCGGCGCGCATCCGCAGCGTCCGCCTGAGCCTGACCCTCACCGACCCGAACAATCGGGTGCGCAATCAAACCTTCAACGTGGTTGCCGCTTTGCGCAACCGCTTGCCGTGAGGGCGCGGCGATGAGGATTTCCTTGCATCGGCGGAAAACACAGCACGGCATGGTCTTGCTGGTCAGCCTGGTGTTTTTGCTGTTGCTCACCTTGATCGGACTGTCATCGATGCAAAGCGCCAACCTGCAGGAAAAAATGGCCGGCAGCGTGAGTCTGCGCAATCAATCGTTCCAGTCCGCCGAAGCGGCGTTGCGTGTCGGTGAGAGCGCAGTGCAACTGGACAGCTACGCATTGCCAGTGTGCAGTGGCACCCAGTGTTTGCCGCCGGCCGAGTCATCGGTGGTCAGTGCGGCGGGGTTCAATTCGGCGTCCGGCGTAACCTGGATCGCCGCCGGTAATGGCTTTTACGGGGTGCAGAACATCGGCACGACCGTCACCGCGGTGAACGTGCCCAGTAATACCTCGACCACTCTGTATCGAGTGACCGCGGTCGGGATTGTCGGCACTTCGCGCAGTGTGGTGGAGAGTGTCTATGCGAAGTATTGAGCGCTACAGAGGGCTGCTGCTCGGCATGCTGGCGAGCCTCTATCTGGCGGCGCCGGCCTGGGGGTTCACGCCGTCCGAATCGCCGCTGTTGAGCGCCGCGGCGGTGGCGCCGAACGTGATGCTGCTGATCGATGATTCCGGCAGCATGAACAGCATTATCTACGACACGGATTTCAATCCTGCCATCAATCGCACGCCGGCCCGGGAATGCAATGCCTTCCTGGGATTGTGCTCTGCGCTGAATGCGCCGCAGATTACCGGCGACACCGTATTCTTATCGAGCCTGCCGACCTCCGGCTGCTCGGGGGGCGCCTATGCGTTCTACAACAACAGCCCGGTGCCGTTGTGCCTGAAACTGCCAGACCCGGTAGGCAACGAGAACACCCGTTATTCCGCCGATTACATTGCCTGGATCGTCAGCCAGGCCATCAGCACCGGAACCCGTGACTTCACCACCGGTGCAATTCCCAACGATTACCGCATGAACGTCGCGCGCAACGTTTCCACCGCACTGGTCAGCAGCAACCGTACCTTGCGCATCGGCTTGTCGACGTTCAATCCGGCCAACAGCACCAACCCTGGCAATGGCGGTTTCATTGCCCGCTCGATCAGCGATTTGTCGCCCGTCTCCGGAAGCGTCACCCAGGCGCAGGCTGACACCAACTACAACGCACTGATTTCATCGATCAACGGCTTGAATGCCGTGGCCAATACGCCGCTGGCCGAAACCTATTACGAAGTCAGCCGCTACATGCGCGGCATGGCGCCTTATTACAACGGTACACCGGGCACGTACACCAGCCCGATTCAGTACCGCTGCCAGAAAAATTACGGCGTGGTGGTTACCGACGGCTTGCCGACCTACGATCGCACCTTCCCGGGCAATGACCCGCTGGGTGGCAATCGCTTGCCGAACTGGGACGGCCTCAGTAATGACGGCGATAACCTCAGCGGCGATGGCGAAAACGACACGCTGTATCTGGACGACATTGCCAAATTCGCTTTCGACATTGATATGCGTTCGACCGGTACCGATGCGGCCGGCAAAAGCTGGAACGCGGTGGACTTCCCCAGGCAGAACATGAACACCTACACCGTAGGCTTTGCGGCTGACAACGATATGCTGTCGGATGCCGCCAGTTACGGGCAGGGCAGGTACTACCAGGCCACCGACAGCACCGGACTGAATGCTGCGCTGTCGTCGGCACTCAGGGATATCACGTCCAGGGCCGGTTCCGGCGGCAGCGGGGTGACCAGCGGCACAACGCTGGCCAGCGGCACCAGTTATTTCCAGACCAGTTACGACCCCAGGGATTGGCGCGGAACGATCAAGTCGTTCGGCTTCACTGCGGCAGGCGCGGTCAATACTTCGGCGACGCTCTGGAGCACCGATACGACCATTGTCCCGAGCGCCACCGCGCCAACCTTCCAGTCCTGGAACACCGCGAACAACGCGGCGGTCACGCTGGCCTTTGGCAATTTTTCCCCTGCCCAGCAGACCGCGCTCGGCCAGGGCCTGCCCACGGGCGTCAGCGGCATCGACCTGGTGGAGTGGAGCAAAGGCACCAACAAGACCGGGCTCAAGGTGCGCAGTGTGCTGTTGGGCGACATCATCAACTCGCCGCTGGTGCTGGCCTCGCCCACCGACCAAACCGCCTCTGACTTGGCGGGTGATACCTCCTACAGCGCCTACCTGACGACCAAGGCCACGAACATGAGCGCCAGTCTGGTGGTGAACGCCAACGACGGCTTCGTCAATGTCATCAACGCGGCCAACGGTACCCGTCGTTACGCCTACATGCCGTCCAGTGTATTGCCGTCGCTGCGATTCATTGCCGATCCGAACTACGTCAACGGCGTCAGTCACAAGTTTCTCGTCGACGGTCAGCTCGGCGTGTACGACGCGCAAATCAGTGGCGCGTGGAAAACCCTGGCCATCGGCGGCACGGGCGCCGGCGGCAAAACCTTTTATGCATTGCAACTGTATGACGCGTCGGCGGGCAACGTTGTGCGCGCGTTGTGGGAGGTCAGTGCACCGACGACCGCCAGCACCAGCAACGCATTCAATGATCTGGGTTATGCCTACGCGCGACCGGAAGTGGCACGCTTGGCCGATGGACGCTGGGCGGCGTTCATAGCCAACGGTTACGGCAGCAATTCGGGCGTCGCCGCGCTGTATGTGCTGGATGTGCGCGACGGTTCGCTGATCCGCAAGATTGTCGTCGACAGCACTGAAACCACCAATGGCCTGTCCTCGGTCAAGCTGCGGGTCAATTCGCAGAACGTAGTCCAGGCGGCTTATGGCGGCGACCTCAAAGGGCGCCTGTGGAAATTCGATCTCAGTGCCACGGCGGCGGACAGCTGGGGCGTGGCGTTTGCCGGCAAACCGTTGTTCACCACGGCGGGCGGGGCCACGCAACCGATCACCGCGCAACCCTTGCTGGCGGACAACGCGCAGGGTGGCAAACAGATTTTCGTCGGCACCGGCAAGTTCAATGAAACGGCCGACAAGACCAACAAAGATTTACAGGCGTTCTATTCGGTGTGGGATGCCGAGGGCGGCTCCGGCCAGATTACCGTGAGCAGTCTGCAGGCTCAGGCCATTACCGGCGTGTTCTCGGGCAGCTCCGGACAGTTCGTGACGACCACGCAGAACGACACGACTTATCCGGGAGAGAAGGGTTGGTATCTGCCCTTGGTGTATAACAACGCGCTGATTGGTGAGCGAGTGATCAATCAGGCCAGTCTGGTGCTGGGGCGGATCATTTTCACCACGGCGAGCGTCGACACCACGGACCCCTGTGCCAGCTTCGGCACCGGTAAACTGGTCGAACTCGAGGCGTTCAGCGGTAAGATGCTCAACTATGCGGTGCTCGATACCAACGCCGATGGCGTGGTCGACGGCAACGACACGATTTCCAGCGGCGTGGTGTTCACCGGCGGCATTCCTACCCTTAATGCCATCGTCAACAGTGCAACACGCAAGATTGTGAACGACTCCAGTGGCGGCATTACCACCCTGGTGGAAAAATCCGGCGGCGGCAGCCGTCGTATCATGTGGCGACAAATACAGTAAGCGAGAGTTGAGGCATGCGCAGATCCATCCGAGGATTCACCTTGATCGAAATCATGATCGTGATCGCGATCATCGGGATCGTCATCACCATTGCCGCACCGCGCTATACCGAATACGTGAACAAGGGGCGCCGCGCCGAAGTGGCGGGCTTGCTCTCGGAGCAGGCGCAGACCCTCGAACGCTTCTACACGAAAAACAATGTCTACACGGGCGTAACCGGGCTCAGCACCGGCAATGACTTCTACACCATTACCCCGACCCTCACTGACCAGACGTTCCTGCTGACCGCCACACGCAAAGCGGGTTCGGCCATGGCCACCGACAAGTGCGGTGATCTGACCTTGAGCAATACCGGTGTCAGAGCCATGAACAACGCGGCCACCGGCCTGACCAGCAAAGACTGCTGGGGTCGCTGAGTCGCTTATTTTCGGGCGCCTTTTGCGCCCCTGTGTTCTTTTTGATTGGATTAAACATGACCAGGCAACAGCAAGTGGTGATTGTCGGTGGCGGGGTGATCGGCCTGCTGACCGCCTACAATCTCGCCTCCGAAGTGCGCAGCGTGGTGCTGCTGGATCGCTCGAACGTCGGCCGGGAATCGTCGTGGGCCGGCGGCGGCATCGTTTCGCCGCTGTACCCGTGGCGCTACAGCCCGGCAGTTACCGCACTGGCACACTGGTCGCAGGATTTTTATCCACAGTTGGGCGAGCGCCTGTTTGCCGATACCGGCGTTGATCCTGAAGT
This sequence comes from Pseudomonas sp. SWRI99, assembly GCF_014270125.1. NCBI lineage: Bacteria > Pseudomonadati > Pseudomonadota > Gammaproteobacteria > Pseudomonadales > Pseudomonadaceae > Pseudomonas > Pseudomonas sp. SWRI99. Next base: position 58,766 of record NZ_JABWQR010000019.1, read on the forward strand.
GCACACCACCGGCCTGTACTGGCTGGACCTGGATGACGAAGCCGAAGCGCTTGCCTGGGCCGAACGGGAACAGCGCCCGCTGCGGGCAGTGGACATCTCGGCGGCGCACGATGCGGTGCCGGTGCTGGGTGCCGGATTCTCCCGGGCGATCTACATGGCCGATGTCGCCAACGTGCGAAATCCGCGTCTGGTGAAATCGTTGAAAGCGGCGCTGCTGGCACTGCCCAACGTGACGATTCACGAGCAGTGTGAGGTCAGCGGGTTCGTTCGCGAGCACGAGCGGATTGTCGGCGTGGAAACATCCAGCGGCATCATCACAGGTGATCAGGTTGTGCTGACGGCCGGGGCGTGGAGCGGCGATTTGCTCAAGACGCTGGACCTGACGCTGCCGGTCGAGCCGGTCAAGGGCCAGATGATTCTCTATAAGTGCGCATCGGACTTCTTGCCGAGCATGGTTCTGGCCAAGGGCCGTTATGCGATCCCCCGTCGCGACGGGCATATTCTGATCGGCAGCACGCTGGAACACGAAGGCTACGACAAGACGCCAACCGACGTGGCGCTGGCAAGCCTCAAGGCTTCGGCAATCGAGTTGTTGCCGGCGCTGGCGCAGGCCGAGGTCGTCGGGCATTGGGCCGGCTTGCGTCCGGGGTCGCCGGAAGGCATTCCGTATATTGGCCGGGTGCCAGGGTTCGATGGCTTGTGGATGAACTGCGGGCATTACCGCAACGGCCTGGTGCTGGCGCCGGCGTCGTGCCAGCTGTTTGCCGACGTGATGCTGGGGCGGGCGCCGATTATCGACCCGGCGCCTTATGCGCCTGAGGGCCGCATTTAGTCAGGTAATCGGGCAGGCCGCCTTCGCGAGCAGGCTCGCTCCCACAGGGATTGTGCATTCCAATGTGGGAGCGAGCCTGCTCGCGAAGGGGCCCTTCAATCCAGGCCCAATTTCTTCAGCCGATAGCGCATCGACCTGAACGAAAGACTCAAGCGCTGCGCCGCTGCCGTACGGTTCCAGCGTGTCTCCTCCAATGCCTGCAGGATCAGCTTGCGTTCGACGTTTTCCAGATAATCTTCCAGGTTGTCGATCTGCGTAAGGTCGGCAATCGCACCCTCCGCCGCGCAATTGCCTTCGCTCAGTCGCAAGTCCTGAGATTCGATGATACGGTTCTCGCACAGGGTATGCGCCCGTTCAAGTACGTTCTCCAGTTCCCGCACGTTCCCGGGGAAGCGGTAATTCTTCAGGCTTTCCAGCGCCTGCGGATGCAGGCTCGCGACAGGCTGGCCGGTGTCCCTGGCCAATCGCTTGAGGACATGCGCGGCCAGCACTTCGATGTCATCGCGGCGCTCGCGCAGAGAGGGTACGCGCAGCTCGATCACGTTCAACCGGTAATAAAGGTCCTGGCGAAAACGTTCGGCGCTGACCTGCGCATCAAGGTCCTTGTGCGTCGCGCTGAGGATGCGCACATCGACCACGGTTTCCTGCTGGCCGCCGATGCTGCGCACGGCTTTTTCCTGAATCGCCCGCAGTAGTTTGACCTGCATCGATAACGGCAGATCCGCCACTTCATCGAGAAACAGCGTGCCGCCATGGGCGGCCTGGAACAGCCCCGGTTTGTCCTCCACTGCACCGGTAAAACTGCCTTTGCGGTGGCCGAAAAACTCGCTTTCCATCAACTCCGAGGGAATCGCCCCGCAATTGACCGGGACAAAGGGCTGCTGGGCGCGCGGGCCCTGCTCATGAATCAGGCGTGCGACCAGTTCCTTGCCGCTGCCCGATTCACCGCTGATGTACACCGGCGCCTGGCTGCGGGCGAGTTTGTCGATCTGCTTGCGCAGGTTGCGCATGGGCAACGAGTCGCCGAGCAGGCGTCGGTCGATCGAACTGCTCGCGCCGCCCGCCACCGGCATACGCAGGGCCGTGGCGACCAGTTCGCGCAGGCGCGTGAGGTCGACTGGCTTGGTCAGAAAGTCGAAGGCCCCAGCCTTCAGCGCGTTGATCGCAGTCTCCAGACTGCCATAGGCGGTGATCATCGCCACCGGGAGCTGTGGATGACGTTGCTGGATGTGCTGCACCAGGTCCAGCCCCGTGCCGTCGGGCAGGCGCATGTCGGTCAGGCACAGATCGAAACGCTCGCGCTGCAGCAGCGCCTGGGCCTCACCCAGGTTACGCGCGCTGAGGGTATCGAGTTTCATCCGCCCCAAGGTGATTTCCAGGAGTTCGCGGATATCCGGTTCGTCGTCGACGATAAGAATTTTTTGCCGTGGGCTCGTAGTCAACTTTGTTTCCGTCCGTGAGCAAAGGTGATGCGAAAGCAGCCGCCGTCTTGGCGTGACTGAAAGTCTAGGCGCGCCTGGTTGCTTTCGCACAGCTCACGGGACAGATAAAGCCCAAGGCCGGTGCCCTGGCTACTGGTAGTAAAGAACGGTTCGAACAGATGCGCCTGTTCGGCGAGCGGCACGCCGGGGCCGTTGTCCCGCACTTGCAGCACCGCCAACTGGCTGTCCGGGTCGATGAACAGGGTCATCCAGACCTCGGCCTGATCATGCAGCAAGGCACTGTGACGCCAGCCGTTGCGTAACAGATTGTCGAGAATCTGAGTGAGCTGGTCGGGGTCCATCAGGGTATTGAAGTCGCCGGAATCGATCCGCAAATGAATCTGCTGACGTTCGGTCGCGTGTTCGCGGCTTTCGGCGACGAACTGTTGCAGCCATGGCTTGAGGTCCAGCCGTTGCGGTTCACTTTGCTGGCGGCGGGACAGTTGCAGGACGTTTTCGATGACTCGGTTCATGCGCTGGGAGTGGTCTTGAATGATCTGCGTCAGACGCCGATCGGCGCTGTCGAGTTCCTCGGACTCGGCCAAGAGCTGTGCGGCATGGCTGATCGCGCCCAGCGGGTTGCGGATTTCGTGGGATATCCCGGCGGTCAGTCGTCCAAGCGCGGCCAGCTTCAACTGCTGGGCCTGTTGGGCGATCTGTGCCAGGTCTTCGAGAAACACCAGAATCTGCTGGTTCGGGCGCTGATCGAGGGCGATGAAGCTCGGCTGCAGTTCGAGGCCGTTACCGGCCACCTTCAGGCTTTGCGGGCGCAGCGTCGGGTTATTCCTCCACAGCTGCAGGCGATCGACCAGGGCCGGCGCGCAATCGTCGATCAACTGACCCTGAAGGTGCGTATGCGCGAGCAAGGTCTGGGCGCTGTGGTTGGCCAGTTGTATGCGGCGTGCCTCATCGAGCACAAGAATGCCGGTGCGCATGCGTTGCAGGATCAGCGCATTGAGGGCTTCCAGGCAGATCACTTCGCTGGCGCGTTGTTCGGCCAGTGTTTCGCTGACCTCAACGCGGCGAATCAGACCCTGTACCAGCAGTGAGGCCGCGAAACATAACGCACCGAGGGTGCCGGCTTGCAGGTACTCGTTGGCGCTCAACGGGTGGCTGAAACTCAGCAGGAAACTCAAACCGACGATGCCCAGGGCAGCAATGGCCGCGATCAGCAAGCCAATGCGCCGGCGCAGCAAGGTATTGCTGATCGCCACCGAGACGATCAATAAATTGCCCAGCGCACTGGCCACACCGCCTGCTGCATAGAACAGACCACCGAGCAGCAGGACGTCGACCAGCGCGAGGCTGAGCAATTGAGCCGGGCGCCGGGTGTTCTCCAGAAACACCACCAGCAGGATATTGAGCACCAGGTACAACCAACTGCCGCCGCGCAACAGTTCGTCGTTGGCAGACGTCAGCAGACGGTTGTCCATGTCGCTGGAGATCAGCAGCACCAGCGTAATGCCGATGCTCAGGCGGTAAAGATGATAAAGACGCAGCAGGCGCTGCGCCTGTTTGCTGTCGGCGGGGGCGGCCTCAGCGATCACTGGCGCCTGGGCCTTGCTCAAGATGAGCTTGGCTGCAATACCACTGTGGTTGATTGCCCAGCGCGCGGTCGCGCGGCAAGTGCACGCCGCAATGGGCGCAACGCACCATCGGCGCGGCGTCTTGCTCGCGCGAGGCGCGCCCGGATGGCGAAGCGGAGGCGGGCGCCTTGAATTTACGCCACAACCAGATGGCGGCGAAGATCAGGGCAATCCAGAACAATAAACGAAGCATGATGGGCGGCTTTTCGACTGATGATCCGCCAGTTTAGCCAAGGACCCGATCAGCGCACAGCCTATTAAAGCGCGGCAATAAAAAAGGGAGATCCGCAGATCTCCCTTTTTCATACAGCCGGTGTGGTCAGTCGAACACGCCGAAAGTCATGTAGCTGAACCACGAGCGGTCGGTATCGGTGGATTCCGGCTCCGGCTCTTCGATCACGTCGCCGTTCTCGTCTTTAGGCTTGAGCTCGTTCGGGATCGCATCTTTCGCGTCCTGGAACTGCTTCTGCACGTCCTGGTTGGCGCGGGTTTCGCCCGGCGGCAGCGGTGGACGCGATTCGATCAGGCCCAGGGTCGCCTTGCTCAGGAACGAACGGTTGTCGGCTTCGGCAACACGCGGCACGAACTGGCCGTCCTGCAGGCTCGGGTGGTCCGGGTAGTTGAGCTTCAGGGTTTCCAGGCTGGTGGCGGCCAGGTCGTCCAGATGCAGGCGCTGGTAGGCTTCGGTCATCACCGCCAGGCCGTCGCCGACCGATGGGGTTTCCTGGAAGTTTTCCACCACGTAGCGGCCGCGGTTGGCGGCGGCGACGTAGGCCTGACGGGTCAGGTAGTAATCGGCCACGTGGATTTCGTAGGCCGCCAGCAGGTTGCGCAGGTAGATCATGCGCTGCTTGGCGTCCGGCGCGTAGCGGCTGTTCGGGTAGCGGCTGGTCAGCTGGGCGAACTCGTTGTACGAGTCGCGGGCGGCGCCCGGGTCACGCTTGGTCATGTCCAGCGGCAGGAAGCGCGCCAGCAGGCCGACGTCCTGGTCGAACGAAGTCAGACCCTTGAGGTAGTACGCGTAATCCACGTTCGGATGCTGCGGATGCAAACGAATGAAACGCTCGGCGGCAGACTTTGCAGCTTCCGGCTCGGCGTTCTTGTAGTTGGCGTAGATCAACTCCAGCTGGGCCTGATCGGCGTAGCGACCGAACGGATAACGCGACTCCAGAGCCTTCAGCTTGGCTGTGGCGCTGGTGTAGCTGTTGTTGTCCAGATCAGTCTGAGCCTGCTGATACAGCTCGGCTTCGCTGAGGTTTTCGTCTACGACTTCCTTCGATGAGCAAGCAGCGGTCAATGCGAGGATGGCGATCAGCAGCAGGTGTTTCACTTGCATGGCGGCTTGCGTCCCTATGACGGCCGCTGTCTTGGGCGGGGCCGTCCTGTTATGATGAGCGCCCCGTTGAAAAGCCTCGGGGCAAAAGACGCCGTATTTAACCACAAGCGCGCAGCCGAAACCAAAGGCTGTGCCGACGCCCAGTCCGAGCATGTCCGATAAAATTGAACTTAGCGCAGAGGTGCCGTCCGAATTGGGCGGCCAACGCCTCGATCAAGTCGCCGCCCAACTCTTCGCTGAGCACTCACGCTCGCGCCTTTCCGCCTGGATCAAAGAAGGTCGCCTGACTGTGGACGGGGCGGTCATCCGCCCGCGCGACATCGTGCATGGCGGTGCCATCCTTGAACTGACTGCCGAGCAGGAGGCCCAGGGCGAGTGGATCGCCCAGGACATCGAACTCGACATCGTCTATGAAGATGACGACATTCTGGTGATCAACAAGCCTGCGGGCCTGGTGGTGCATCCGGCTGCCGGTCACGCCGATGGCACCTTGCTCAACGCCTTGCTGCACCACGTGCCGGACATCATCAATGTCCCGCGCGCCGGTATCGTGCATCGTCTGGACAAGGACACCACCGGTCTGATGGTGGTGGCCAAGACCATTCAGGCGCAGACCAAACTGGTCGCGCAGTTGCAGAGCCGCAGCGTCAGCCGCATCTATGAGTGCATCGTGATCGGTGTGGTCACTGCCGGTGGCAAGATCAACGCGCCGATCGGTCGTCACGGCCAGCAGCGCCAGCGCATGGCGGTGATGGAAGGTGGCAAGCCTGCCGTCAGCCACTACCGCGTGCTGGAGCGCTTCCGTTCCCACACTCACGTGCGGGTCAAACTGGAAACCGGTCGCACCCACCAGATTCGCGTGCACATGGCGCACATCAACTTTCCGTTGGTCGGCGATCCGGCGTACGGCGGGCGTTTCCGCATTCCCCCGGCGGCGAACCCGACCATGGTGGAATCGCTCAAGCATTTCCCGCGTCAGGCCCTGCACGCGCGCTTCCTGGAACTCGATCACCCGACGAGCGGTGAGCGCATGAGCTGGGAATCGCCGCTGCCGGAAGATTTCGTCTGGCTGCTGACCCTGCTCAAGCAGGATCGCGAGGCGTTCATCGGATGAACTGGCTGACGCCGGACTGGCCTGCGCCGGCCAGCGTCAAAGCCTGTGTCACCACCCGTGAGGGTGGTGTCAGCGAGGCGCCGTTCGACAGCCTCAATCTGGGCGATCACGTCGATGATCGTCCGGAGGCGGTGGCCGAGAACCGTCGGCGGTTGACCGATCACTTCTCTATAAAGCCTGCCTGGTTGCAGCAAGTGCATGGGATTACCGTCGCGCATGCTGATCCGGGCATTGTTGCGACTGCAGATGCCAGTTGGACCGCAACGCCGGGTATCGCCTGCGCGGCGATGACTGCGGATTGTCTGCCGGCCTTGTTCTGCGATCGTGCGGGTACTCGCGTCGCTGCGGCTCATGCCGGTTGGCGCGGTCTGGCGGCGGGTGTGCTTGAAGCCACCCTCGATAGCCTCGATGTTGCGCCTGAAGACATTCTCGTCTGGCTCGGCCCGGCCATCGGCCCGCAGGCCTTTGAAGTTGGCGCGGAAGTGCGCGAAGTCTTCGTCAGTCAGTTGCCTGAAGCAGCCGAAGCCTTTGTACCGAGCAGCAATGCCGGCAAGTTCATGGCCGACATCTATCAGTTGGCGCGCCTGCGTCTGGCTGAGCGTGGTGTCACTGCTGTTTATGGTGGCGGATTCTGCACCGTGACTGATCCGCGCTTCTTCTCGTATCGCCGTGCTTCGCGCACCGGTCGCTTTGCCTCCCTGATCTGGCTCACCCGCTAGACTGTCTGATCTGCATCAACTCTCCGACGCTTGAATCTTGCAGAATCGACCGCATCTATAGCGGTATCTGGCAGGTTTCTTTATTCAGGATGGTTTCTTAGGTCCGGCCTGCTCAAAAGGAAGGTGACCCATGCGTATTGACCGTTTAACCAGCAAATTACAGTTGGCCTTGTCCGACGCCCAGTCGTTGGCGGTTGGCCACGATCATCCGGCCATCGAGCCGGCGCACTTGATGCAAGCCATGCTTGAACAGCAGGGCGGTTCGATCAAGCCGCTGCTCATGCAGGTCGGCTTCGACGTCAACAGCTTGCGCAAAGAATTGACCAAAGAGCTCGATCAATTACCGAAAATCCAGAACCCGACTGGCGACGTGAACATGTCGCAGGATCTGGCGCGCCTGCTCAATCAGGCTGACCGTCTGGCCCAGCAGAAAGGTGATCAGTTCATCTCCAGCGAACTGGTGCTGCTCGCCGCGATGGATGAGAACAGCAAGTTGGGCAAGTTGCTGCTCGGCCAGGGCGTGAGCAAGAAAGCCCTGGAAAACGCGATCAACAACCTGCGTGGCGGCGAAGCGGTGAATGACGCCAACCACGAAGAGTCGCGTCAGGCACTGGATAAATACACCGTCGACCTGACCAAGCGCGCCGAAGACGGCAAGCTTGATCCGGTGATCGGCCGTGACGACGAAATTCGTCGGACCATTCAGGTTTTGCAGCGCCGTACGAAAAACAACCCGGTGCTGATCGGTGAGCCGGGCGTGGGTAAAACCGCAATCGCCGAAGGTCTGGCCCAGCGCATCATCAACGGCGAAGTGCCGGACGGCCTCAAGGGCAAGCGCCTGCTCTCGCTGGACATGGGCGCGCTGATTGCCGGCGCCAAGTATCGCGGTGAGTTCGAAGAGCGCCTCAAAGGCTTGCTCAACGAGCTGTCGAAGCAGGAAGGGCAGATCATTCTGTTCATCGACGAACTGCACACCATGGTCGGCGCCGGTAAAGGCGAAGGCTCGATGGACGCCGGCAACATGCTCAAGCCAGCCTTGGCTCGCGGCGAGTTGCACTGCGTTGGCGCGACCACGCTCAATGAGTATCGCCAATATATAGAGAAGGACGCGGCGCTCGAGCGACGTTTCCAGAAAGTCTTGGTGGACGAGCCGAGCGAAGAAGACACCATCGCGATTCTGCGGGGCCTCAAGGAACGTTACGAGGTTCACCATAAGGTGGCTATCACTGACGGCGCGATTATCGCCGCGGCCAAGCTCAGCCATCGCTATATCACTGACCGGCAGTTGCCGGACAAGGCGATCGATCTGATCGACGAGGCGGCGAGCCGCATTCGCATGGAGATCGACTCCAAGCCGGAAGTGCTCGACCGTCTGGAGCGGCGCCTGATTCAGTTGAAGGTGGAATCCCAGGCACTGAAGAAAGAAAGCGACGACGCGGCGAAGAAACGCCTGGAAAAACTCCAGGAAGAAATCGAGCGTCACGAGCGTGAATATTCCGATCTGGAGGAAATCTGGAACTCGGAAAAAGCCGAGGTACAGGGTTCTGCGCAGATTCAGCAGAAGATCGAACAGTCGCGCCAGGAACTGGAAGCCGCACGCCGCAAAGGCGATCTGAACCGCATGGCCGAGTTGCAGTACGGGGTGATCCCGGATCTGGAGCGCAGCCTGCAAATGGTCGACCAGCACGGCAAGAGCGAAAACCAGTTGCTGCGCAGCAAGGTGACCGAAGAAGAGATCGCCGAAGTCGTGTCGAAATGGACCGGTATCCCGGTGTCGAAAATGCTCGAAGGCGAGCGCGACAAGCTGATGAAGATGGAGAGCCTGTTGCACAAACGGGTGATCGGTCAGGAAGAAGCAGTCGTCGCTGTCGCCAACGCCGTGCGGCGTTCCCGAGCCGGGCTGTCCGACCCGAATCGTCCGAGCGGTTCGTTCATGTTCCTCGGCCCGACCGGTGTCGGTAAAACCGAGCTGTGCAAGGCGCTGGCCGAGTTCCTCTTCGATACCGAAGAGGCGATGGTGCGGATCGACATGTCCGAGTTCATGGAGAAACATTCCGTGGCTCGCCTGATCGGTGCGCCACCAGGCTACGTCGGCTACGAAGAGGGCGGCTATCTGACCGAAGCGGTGCGTCGCAAGCCGTACTCGGTGATCCTGATGGACGAGGTCGAGAAGGCGCACCCGGATGTGTTCAACATCCTCCTGCAAGTGCTTGAGGATGGCCGTCTGACCGACAGCCATGGTCGTACGGTGGACTTCCGCAATACGGTGATCGTCATGACGTCGAACCTGGGCTCCATGCAGATCCAGGAACTGGTCGGTGATCGTGAGGCGCAGCGTGCCGCAGTGATGGACGCGCTGACGTCGCATTTCCGTCCGGAGTTCATCAACCGGGTCGACGAAGTGGTGATTTTCGAGCCGCTGGCACGCGATCAGATCGCTGGCATCACCGAGATCCAGTTGGGCCGTCTGCGCAGTCGTCTGGCCGAGCGCGAGCTGAAGCTGGAGCTGAGTCCGGAGGCAATGGACAAGCTGATCGCCGTCGGTTACGACCCGGTGTATGGCGCACGGCCGTTGAAACGGGCGATCCAGCGCTGGATCGAAAACCCGCTGGCGCAGTTGATCCTGTCGGGTCATTTCATGCCCGGCGACACGGCCACTGGCAAGGTCGAGAACGACGAAATCGTTTTCGGCTAAGCCTCGGCGGCAATGAAACAGGGAAGGCCTCGCATTGCGAGGCCTTTTTTTCGCCAGGCTGTTGAACTCAAAGGAAAAGGCTTGTAAAGTGCGCCCCGCAGTCAGTCACCAACAGCGTTTCAGCTCACTGGGCTGGAATCTGAAATAAGTTGCAAATCATTAACTTGAAAGCAATTTAGGGGGTTGACAGAGGTGTTCTAGGTTGTAGAATAGCGCGCCTCAGACACACGAACGCAGCGATGCGAACGGGTGGCGAGATGTAGCAAAGCTTCACCGTTGTAAATTGAAATATGCAGTTCCGTGATAGCTCAGTCGGTAGAGCAAATGACTGTTAATCATTGGGTCCCAGGTTCGAGTCCTGGTCACGGAGCCAATTTCAAATCGGGGTATAGCGCAGTCCGGTAGCGCGCCTGCTTTGGGAGCAGGATGTCAGGAGTTCGAATCCCCTTACCCCGACCATTTTTGGGTCGTTAGCTCAGTTGGTAGAGCAGTTGGCTTTTAACCAATTGGTCGTAGGTTCGAATCCCACACGACCCACCATTTTTGAAACCAGTTAACGCTGGGATCGAATCTTAAGATCAGAGGCCAAAAGCGCTGATCGAAGAAGGCGATCTTTGAAAGGTCGCCTTTTTTTTACCGGGGTATAGCGCAGTCCGGTAGCGCGCCTGCTTTGGGAGCAGGATGTCAGGAGTTCGAATCCCCTTACCCCGACCATATTAAAAATCCTCGTATCGAAAGATACGGGGATTTTTTTTGCCCGTCGAAAGCCGAATCCCTTCAAGTCGTCATACAACCTGCCGATAGCCCGCTAACACGAGGGGACTGCCAACGCTTCGCCCCTGAATCTGGCCAATACAAGAATAAGGGCGTTCGTCATGTTGCTTCGTCGGTTGAATATTGCTCCACGGGCTGCGCTGGGCTTTGCCCTGATTGCGGTGTTGGTGGCCATGCTTGGGGTGTTTGCGCTGGGGCAGATGTCGAGTATTCGCGACAGTGAGGTGGCGGTGGAGAACCGCTGGTTGCCGAGCATTCGCGGTGGCGACGAGATCCGCGAGCTGATGCTGCGTATCCGCACCATTTCCCTGCGCATGGCGCTGGATCAGGATCCTGCAAACATCGCCACCTATCGTGGCCAGATGGACACCCGGGACAAAGAGCTGAGCGAGAAAATCGCCGCCTACGACAAACTGGTCGATACCCCGGAAGGCCAGCAACTGTATGACCAGTTCAAGACTACCTTCGCCGCTTATCGCACCGGCATCGCCCAGTCGTTCACCCTCGCCGAGCAAGGCAAGCGGGACGAGCTGACCAGATTGCTGCTGGTCGATATGAAAACGGTGGTCGACGGTTCCGGCAAGCAACTCAACGATCTGGCTGACTTGTTTGCCCGGCAAGTGGCTGCCGAGAGCGAGAAGTCCGCCGCGCATTATCAAACCTCGCGCACCATCGTCAGCCTGTTCATTGCTTTGGCAGCGCTGGCCACGGTGACGCTGGCGATGTTGCTGACGCGCAGTATCGTGCGCCCCCTGAGCAGCGCCGTGGATGCTGCCGAAAGCGTGGCCAAGGGCGATCTGACCCGGCCCATCGAGGCTCATGGCAACGATGAAGTGAGCCGTTTGCTCAAAGCGTTGGCGACCATGCAGCAGAACCTGCGCGAAACCCTGCAGGGCATCAGCGGCTCGGCCACGCAACTGGCCACGGCCGCTGACGAGCTGAGCGCGGTCACGGTCAACAGCACGCAAGGGCTGCAACAGCAGAACAATGAAATCGAACAAGCCGCCACCGCCGTCAACGAGATGACCGCTGCGGTGGAGGAGGTGGCGCGCAACGCCGTGTCGACGTCCGATGCCACGCGCCAATCCAGTCAGTCGGCGCAGTTGGGCCAGGAACGCGTCAGCGAAACCGCCAGCGCGATCAATGCGTTGGCCAGCGATGTGCAACACACTGGTGAGTTGGTGCAGTCGCTGGCGAATCAGTCACAAGACATCGGCAAAGTGCTCGATGTGATTCGCGCCATCGCCGAACAGACCAACTTGCTGGCGCTCAACGCCGCCATTGAAGCGGCACGCGCGGGTGAAAGCGGGCGAGGTTTTGCGGTAGTGGCCGACGAGGTGCGCGCGCTGGCCTATCGCACCCAGCAATCGACACAAGAGATCGAGCAGATGGTGCAGGGCATGCGCAGCGGGTCGAGCCTGGCGCTGGATTCCATGCAGGCCAGCGCATCCCGTGCGGCGAGCACGCTGGTATTGGCTGAGCGGGCGGGCGAGGCACTGGTGACGATCACGGCTTCGGTGCACGAGATTCACGAGCGCAACCTGGTCATCGCCAGCGCCGCTGAAGAGCAGGCGCAAGTAGCGCGCGAAGTTGATCGCAATCTGGTGAACATTCGTGATCTGTCGGTGCGCTCCGCTGCTGGGGCCGATCAGACCAGTGCGTCGAGCCATGAACTGTCGCAACTGGCCAACGCCCTGCAGGGCATGGTGAGACGCTTCCAGCTGTAATCGACAGCCAATAAAAAGCCCCGCGCGATGCGGGGCTTGGAATAAAGATCAAAGGTGGGAGCGAGCCTGCTCGCGAATGCGCTGGATCTGCGAGCAGCACGAAAACCTGTGGGAGCCGGGCTTGCCCGCGATAGCGGTGGGTCAGGCAACAGAAATATCAACTGACCCGGCGCCATCGCTGGCAAGCCAGCTCCCACAGACGCTGGCCTTAGTGCAATTTCAGACGCGGCTCGGTGCCACGACCGATCTTGCTGCCCAGCATCAGCATTGCCGTGCGGAACGGCCCGTACAGTGCCATCTGGTGCATACGGTACAGCGACACGTAAAACATCCGCGCCAGCCAGCCTTCGAGCATCACGCTGCCGGTCAGGTTGCCCATCAAGTTACCCACAGCGGAAAAACGCGACAACGAAATCAGCGAGCCGTAATCGGTGTACTTGTACTCCGGCAGGGTCTTGCCTTCGATGCGCAGTTTCAGCGACTTCGCCAGCAATGACGCCTGTTGGTGCGCCGCCTGAGCACGTGGCGGCACGTTACGATCGGTACCCGGTTGCGGGCAGGCCGCGCAGTCACCAAAGGCAAAAATGTTTTCGTCGCGGGTGGTCTGCAGGGTTGGCAGCACTTGCAGCTGATTGATGCGGTTGGTTTCCAGACCGTCGATGTCCTTGAGAAACCCCGGGGCACGAATACCGGCGGCCCAGACTTTCAGGCTGGCCTTGATCTCGTTGCCGTCGGCGGTGATCAGGCTGTCGGCGGTGACTTCGCTGACCGAGGCGTTGGTCATGACATTGACCCCGAGCTTCTCCAGGGTTTTGTGCACCGGTCCGCTGATGCGTTCCGGCAGCGCCGGCAGCACCCGTGGGCCGGCTTCGATCAGCGTAATGTGCATGTTTTCCGGTTTGATCCGGTCCAGACCGTAAGCCGCCAGTTCATGGGCGGCGTTGTGCAGCTCTGCGGCCAGCTCGACGCCCGTGGCGCCAGCGCCGACGATGGCCACGCTGATCTGCTCGACCACATCGGTTTGCCCGGCGTGGGCGCGCAAATAGTGATTGAGCAGTTGCTGGTGAAAGCGCTCGGCCTGTTTACGGGTATCGAGGAACAGGCAATGCTGCGCTGCACCCTGAGTGCCGAAATCGTTGGTGGTGCTGCCGACGCTGATCACCAGCGAGTCATATGGCACTTCGCGCGCGGGCACCAGTTCGACGCCGTTTTCGTCATAAGTGGCAGCGAGTTGAATTTTCTTCTGCGCGCGGTCGAGACCGCTCATGCGCCCCAGCTGGAACTCGAAGTGGTTCCATTTCGCCTGGGCAACATAGTTGAGTTCATCTTCCGAGGAGTTGAGGGAGCCGGCGGCCACTTCGTGCAGCAGCGGTTTCCAGATGTGCGTCAGGTTGGCGTCGACCAGCATCACGCTGGCTGTGCCGCGTTTGCCCAGGGTCTTACCCAGACGGGTAGCCAACTCCAGACCGCCGGCGCCGCCGCCGACAATGACAATACGATGGGACATAGGGATAACTCGCAAGGTTTTTAAAGGAAATCTGTGCAGTTGCCCGAGCGAGTGCGAAGCGACTCATAGCGTCAGGTAACTGATAAATCGGCTCAACAGGCCCAGACCAATGGTCACTGCCAGTACCAGCACCAGGAGCATCCACGGCCGGAATGGCCGGCGCTCGACACGGTGTTGGGACAGTTGCAGGTATTCTTCGACATGCTTTTGGTCTTCGGGGTTCAGGCGGCTGGTCATATTTGCCTCGTCAGGTAGACGTTACTGAATGGGCAGAAGCTACAGCGGTTTTTAGCCGGGGTTGAACGCAGCATAGCCGCTGTCCGGGACCGGTTCGACGCGCACGTCGTCGTCGAGGCGAATGATGCCGCTCTGTAGCACTCGCGCAGTGATTCCGCCGTGCCCGCGTACGGCCTGGAAAGTGCCGGGGCCGAGGTTGTTCTGCAAGCGTGCGCAGGGCTGACACCAGCCTGTGGTTTCGAGTATCGCCTGACCGATGCGAAAGCGCCGCCCCTTTAGGCTAAACAAATTGATTCCGCTTATAACGAGATTGCGCCGCAGATCTTCAGGTCTGATCGGTTGATCGTCGGGGCGGCCCATCAATGCGTTGATCACCGCCAGGTGTTCCCACTGGATCAGCGTCACTTGTCGCGCGTTGCGAACGCCGGGGCGGGCGTGGTCTCCGGTCAGTCCGGCTTCCAGGCGCGCCTCGACCGCATCGAGTTCAATCATTGGCCCACGGGACTGAGGACGCACGCCGATCCAGCGCACCCGGCCGGCTTGCGGCACCTCGGCGATCAGTTGCTGCAGCGGCGTCACAGACTGATGCCTACGTCGAAGACGATGCTGCGACCGAGGTTGCTGCGCAAAAAATCCGGCGCATCAGGGTGAGCGAACAACACACGGGCAAACGTCGGGCCGACCAGCGACAGCGAGCGCCAGCCCTGACGCAGGTATTCGGTCGGCGGCGGGAAATGACTGTTGAGGTCCAGCACTTCGCGCTTGAGGCTGGCGAAGGCGATGATGTCCAGTTCGCCCAGGTCCATGCCGCGCTCCTTGTAGTTGTGGGCTTTCTTGCGCAACGTCGGCGCCAGGCGCAAAAGAAATTCATTGGCCGGGATCCGCTTGGGCTTGGCTTCGCGGCGCACCAGTTGGCTGAGGGAAAACGCGCTCCGCCGACGCTGCAATTCGTCGCGCCATTCATCGTTGAGGCGGCGGCCTTCATCGAGGACGAAAAATACTTCGAAATTGGCATCGCGAAACAGTACGTCCGGCGGCTCACCGGCCGGCGCGAATTCATCGGCGCGGTAGGGGATATTCAAGCCTTGCAGCAGGCGCTGGCAGACCCAACGCTCACGCTCCCATTTGCGGGCATTGGACAGGAACGCGTTGGCTTGCTCGGCCGCGATGGTCAGCAGGCGTAAATAATCTGAGTCATCCATAGGCCCAAGCTTAGCGTCCAAATGCGACAAGCAGAAAGCTTTGCATCGGCCCAGATATAAACGTCTTGCGATTGCGCACTTGTAGGAGCTGCCGAAGGCTGCGATCTTTCGCTTTTATAAAACAAGATTAAAAGATCGTCCGATCGCTGCCCGAGCCTTCGGCAGCTCCTACAAAGGATGTGTCGAATAGCAGGTGAAGGGTCATGATTGGAGCTGAACTGCTGTCCTCGACAAGCCTGACGTTCGGCTGGCTGATTTATCTGCCGGTGCTGCTGTGGGCGATCGCGCGCGCGCCATGGGTCGAGCTGTTCAGCGACAGTCGCCGGCAGCACTTGCTGTTCGGCACGGTATTCGCGCTGTTTCTGCTGTGGCTGGTGCGCAGGGATTTCGATACCGGCGTGTCCTATCACTTCATTGGCATGACGGCGGTAACGTTGCTGCTCGATTGGCCGCTGGCGATTGTCGGCGGGCTGGTCGCGCAGATGGGGCTGGTGCTGTTGGGGCGTCAGGACCTTGTAGCCGTCGGCGTCAACGGCACATTACTGATTCTGTTGCCGGTGCTGGTCACCGAGTGTGTGGCCATTCTGGTCGAGCGTGCGCAGCCACGAAACCCGTTCGTTTACATCTTTTGTTCCGGGTTCTTCGCAGCCGCTTTGTCTGGCCTGTTGTGCCTGGTCCTGAGCCTGACGCTGCTGTGGTACGACGGCCTGTTCGCGATGCCGGAATGGCTGGAGGATTTCGTCGGTTATCTGTGGCTGCTGTTGTTTCCCGAGGCTTTCATCAACGGCATGATCGTCAGTGCGCTGGTGGTGTTTTCCCCGGAATGGCTGGAGACCTTCAACCGCACGCGTTACCTCTCGGCGCCGTGGAAGGACGACGAGCCGAAGTCTTGATCCACATCAAACCGGCCACGCCGGAGAGATTTCATGCTCGCGCAAATCCCTTCAGGAGTAGTGGCATGGGCGTTTACGAATGGGCGCGGCAGGAAACCCGGCAGAATCTGGACATGGCGCTGGAAGTGGGCTTCGACCTGGGCCTGAGTTTGCGCGCCTTGCTCAGCGCGGTGGTGCAGCAGAGCAAGGCTGTGCGCAACGCCGAAGACCTCGCCGACGAGTTGCGTTTTCTGGCGGAAAACCTCGACGATGGTCAGGACTATAGCTTCATGCGGCCCTGATCGGGGTCAGTGACGCGGGTCGAAATCGCCCGAGAACAGTTCGTCTTCAGCATCCGGTGCAACCGGAATCTTGTGTTCTTCCGACGCCCAGGCGCCGAGGTCGATCAGTTTGCAGCGATGGGAGCAGAACGGACGGAATTCGCTTTTCGGGGTGAATTCGACGGGTGCGCCGCAGGTTGGGCATTCAACGGTTGGAATGTGGCTCATGCTTGGCCTCCGGATAAAGTCAGGTAAAAGTGATGCAGCCGTTCGACCTCGCTGTGCAGCCAGGCGAGGTCGCGGTCGTTGACGATCACATCGTCGGCACGGCTCACGCGGTCTTCGCGGCTCGATTGCGCCTTGAGGATCGCCTGGACCTGCTCGGCGCTGGTCTGGTCACGCTGCAAGGTGCGTTCGATCTGCAGTTGTTGCGCAGCGTCGATGACCAGGATGCGCTGGGTCATCGCGTATTGGCCGGATTCTATCAACAACGGCGACACCAGAATCGCGTAGGGCGATTGTGCCAGCGCCAGATGATGGGCGATTTCCTCGCCGATCAATGGATGCAGCAAGGCTTCGAGCCAGCGACGCTCCTCGGGCACTTCAAAGATCAGTTTGCGCAGGGCGGCGCGGTCCAGCGTACCGTCGGCCTGCAACACGCCGGAACCGAAGTGTTCGGCAATTTTCGCCAGCGCCGGGCGGCCTGGCTCGACCACCCAGCGCGCCGCATGATCGGCGTCCACCACATGCACGCCGAGGTCGATGAAGTGTTGGGCTGCCGCGCTTTTGCCGCTGCCGATGCCGCCGGTCAGGCCGAGGATCCAGGGTATTTCCACAGGGGTATTCATTTCAAACCGACAAACTGCCAATAGAAGTCGGTCATTTGACCACCCCAGAGCAAGGCAATCCAGCCGGCAATTGCCAGGTAGGGGCCGAAAGGGATCGGCGTCGAGGTCTGCGCTTTGCGCAGACGCAGCACAATCACGCCGAGCAACGCGCCCACCAGCGAGGACAGCAGAATCGTCAGCGGCAGTATCTGCCAGCCGCCCCAGGCGCCGAGCAGCGCCAGCAGTTTGAAATCGCCATGGCCGATGCCGTCCTTGCCGGTGATCAGCTTGAACAGCCAGAACACCGACCACAGCGCCATATATCCGGCCACCGCGCCCCACAGCGCATCGTGTAACGGCACAAATAACCCGAAACTGTTGATGATCAGCCCCAGCCATAACAGCGGCAGCACCAGCACATCAGGCAACAGTTGATGCTCGCTGTCGATCAGGCTCATCGCCAGCAACCCCCACGTCAGCACGATCAGCGCGCAGGCCGGCCAGCCAAAGCCCAGGTGCCACGCAATGAAGGCTGACAGCAGGCCACAGGCCAGTTCGGTCAGCGGATAGCGTTTACCGATCGGTGCAGCGCAGGCCGAACAGCGCCCGCGCAAGCACAGGTAACTGAGCAGCGGAATGTTTTCCCAGGCGCGGATTCGGTGTGCACAGTGCGGACATTGGGAATGCGGCAACAGCAGGTTGTAGGTCGGCAACGCTTGACCCGCGGGCAAGCCGAGCACCTCATGGGCCTGCTCGCGCCAATCGCGCTCAAGCATTTTCGGCAGGCGCCAGACCAGTACATTGAGGAAGCTGCCGACCACCAGCCCCAGCAGCAACGCGGTGCAGACAAAGGCCAGCGGATACAGGGCAAAGAGTTCGTCGAGAGGCATGTCAGACCGCTGAGCCGAGTTGGAAAATCGGCAGGTACATGGCCACCACCAGCCCACCTACGATCACTCCCAGCACCACCATGATGAACGGCTCCATCAGGCTGGTGAGGTTGTCGACCATGTTATCCACTTCCTCTTCGTAAAACCCCGCGACTTTGTCGAGCATGTCATCGAGGGCGCCGGACTCTTCGCCGATGGCGGTCATCTGCACCGCCATGTTGGGAAACACGCCCGTGCTGCGCATCGAGAAATTCAACTGCATGCCGGTGGAGACATCCTGACGCACGCGCAGCACGGCGCGTTTGAACACCACGTTGCCGGTGGCACCGGCCACCGAATCGAGCGCCTCCACCAGCGGTACGCCGGCGGCAAAGGTGGTCGACAGGGTGCGGGCAAAACGGGCGACGGCGGATTTGTACATCAGCGTGCCCACCAGCGGCAGTTTCAGCAGTAAGGTGTCGCGGCGATCGCGCAAGGCCTGGGATTTTTTCAAGGCATGGCGCAGGCCGAAAATGGCCGCCACCAATACCAGCAGCATCGCCCACCACCATTGCTGCATGAATTCCGAAAGGCTGATCACCATCAGGGTGAAGCCCGGCAGTTCGGCGCCGAAACCAGAAAAAACCGACTCGAATTGCGGCACGACCTTCACCAGCAGGATCCCGGTGACCACCGCCGCCACCAGCAACACGGCTGTCGGATAGGTCATGGCTTTCTTGATCTTCGCTTTGAGCGCTTCGCTCTTCTCCTTATACGTTGCGACGCGTTCCAACAGGGTGTCGAGGGCGCCGGACTGCTCGCCGGCGTCGACCAGGTTGCAATACAGCTCGTCGAAGTACTGCGGCTTTTTGCGCAGCGCGGTGGCAAAGCTGTTGCCCGCCGCGACTTCCTGCTTCACCTCGTCCACCAGTTTGCGCATCGCCGGGTTTTCGAAGCCCTCGCCGATGATGTCGAACGATTGCAGCAGCGGAACACCGGCCTTCATCATTGTCGCCATTTGCCGGGTAAACAGGGCAATGTCGCGAACCTTGATGCGCTGACCGAAGCTGAGCAAGGACGCCGACTTCTTGCGTACCTTGCCGGGGGAGATCCCCTGTTTGCGCAACTGCGCTTTGATCAATGCCGGGGTTTGCCCGCTCAGTTCACCTGAGACTTTGCTGCCTTTGCGATCCGTACCTTCCCAAGCGTAGACGCTGATTTTCGCTGCCTTGGCCGCCATGTTCAGTCCTTGCTGACTCGGTTGATTTCCTCAAGGCTGGTAATGCCTTGCATGGCCTTGTGCAGCCCAGAGGTGCGCAAATCGTCGAAGCCGTCGCGGCGCATCTGGCTGTCGATTTCCAGTGAATTGCCCTCGGCCATGATCAGCCGTTGCAAGTCCGGTGTGTTTTTCACCACTTCATAAATCCCCACGCGTCCCTTGTAACCGCCGTTGCAGTGATCGCAACCGACCGGCTCGTAGATCGTGAAACTGCCGATGCGTTCCTCGGGGAAGCCTTCCTTGATCAGGGTTTCGCGAGGAATGTCGATGGGCTTTTTGCAGTGGCTGCACAATTTGCGCGCCAGCCGCTGGGCAATGATCAGGCTGACCGAGGTGGCGATGTTGAAGCCGGGAATACCCATGTTGTGCAGGCGCGTGAGGGTTTCTGCGGCGCTGTTGGTGTGCAGGGTCGACAGCACCAGGTGACCGGTCTGTGCGGCCTTGATGGCGATTTCGGCGGTTTCCAGGTCGCGGATCTCGCCGACCATGATCACGTCCGGGTCCTGACGCAGAAACGAACGCAGAGCCTGGGCAAAGTCCAGGCCCTGCCGTGGATTGACGTTGACCTGGTTGATGCCTTCCATGTTGATCTCCACCGGATCTTCGGCCGTGGAGATATTGATGTCGGCGGTATTGAGAATATTCAGGCCGGTGTACAGCGACACGGTTTTGCCGGAACCGGTCGGGCCGGTGACCAGAATCATCCCTTGCGGCTGCTTCAGCGCCGCCAGATACAAGGCTTTCTGCTCGGGCTCGTAACCCAGTGCATCGATACCCATCTGCGCGCTGGACGGGTCGAGAATCCGGATCACCACTTTTTCGCCCCACAGGGTCGGCAAGGTGTTAACGCGAAAATCGATGGATTTGCTTTTCGACAGGCGCATTTTGATCCGCCCGTCCTGGGGTTTGCGCCTTTCCGAGATGTCGAGACTGGCCATGACTTTCAGGCGCGCGGCGATGCGTCCGGCCAACTGGATCGGCGGTTTGGCCACTTCGCGCAGTATGCCGTCGGTGCGCACCCGCACCCGGTAGTTTTTCTCGTAGGGTTCGAAGTGCAGGTCAGAGGAGCCGCTTTTGATCGCATCCAGCAGCATCTTGTGCACGAAGCGCACGACCGGCGCATCGTCGGCGTCAAGGCCGCCGATGGCGTCCTGCCTATTGTCGTCGACGGACTCGACGTCCAGCCCGTCGAGATCGACATCGGCCATTTCTTCGAGGCCGCTGGTGTGGGTCTCGAAAAACTTGTCGATGGCATCGCTGAGCTTGTCGTCCTCGACCAGAATCGCTTCGGTGCTCAGGCCGGTGCTGAACTGGATGTCGCTGATTGCCTGCTGGTTGCTCGGATCGGAGATACCGACAAACAGTTTATTGCCGCGTCGCCACAAGGGTAGGGCGCAATGCTGGCGCACCAGTTTTTCACTGACCAGTCCTCTGGGCTGGGTTTCCTTGTCGAGGCAACCGAGGTCGAGCAGGGCCATGCCAAAATGTTCCGAAGCGATTTCGGCGATCTGCCGGCTTTTCACCAGCTTGTTGTGCACCAGATAATTGACCAGCGATACGCGATTGCGCTGCGCTTGTTGCCAGGCCTGCTGAGCGCCTGTTTCCGTGAGCAGTTCGGCCTGCACCAATTGCTTGGCCAGACCGCTCAGAGCGATGTCATTCATGGGGATTCCGCACGCTTGCCGTTCATGACTTATAGCCTAGTCAAGTGACAGCGCCAAACACGGCCGGTGCAGGTGACAAAAAGTGTCAGATAGTGCGGTTGCAGGTTGTAGGAAACCGCACTGTCAAACGCTCGCGCCCAGTGAACGGGGCCTGAAGGCGTTGGCATGGGCTGTGCTGAGGCTTGTTCAGATCATGAGATTTCGACTCATGCCTGGAGTGTGTCTATGAAAAAACAACAAGGTTTCACATTGATCGAGCTGCTGATCGTGGTGGCGATCATCGGCATTCTGGCGACCATCGCCCTGCCGCAATATACGAAGTATCAAGCGCGGTCGAAGGTGACGGCGGGGCTGGCGGAGATCAGCGCACTGAAAGTGCCGTTTGAAGACACGATCAACCAGGGCACCGATCCGACATTGACACTGGTTGCAGGCAGTGCCGCGGTGACCACCTCCAATTGCGCCGTGACGGCGTCAGGTACTGCTTCGACGGGCGCTGGCACAATCGTCTGCACGATCAAAAACGCCCCTGGCCCGGTCCTCGACAAGACTATTACGCTGACTCGATCGTCCGGCACCGGTGCTGGTGTGTGGACATGCGCTACCACCGTCGCCCCCGATTACTCGCCGAAAGGCTGCACTGCCAGCGGTACATAATCGCGGCCTGCCGATCGAATGCCCCGCGCTTGCGGGGCATTTTTTTATTCTCACCGCTTCACAAAAGCTCTAATAATTTCAGCAGCTTATGAACTTTCCAAAAAACCGCAAGTTGCATGTGAAGAATGCCCGAGTCATGCATTTTGCATGAAAACGAAAATTGTCTGTTTTTTTAAGTCTTTGTTTTTAAAGCTATTTGTTTGTTCGAAAAAGTTGGCACAGCGTTCGCAATATCTCCGGTAACCCTGCTGACAAGCGTTACAGCAGACTTCAAGTAAAACAGGAGTTACTCGTATGAAGAAGTTCGCTATCACTGCCGCTGCTACCGCTCTGACCCTGACCATGGCTGGTGGCGCTTTCGCCCAGACCACTCAGGCTACCCAGTCGCCAATGGTTCTGGCGGCCGGTGAAGTTACCGAAATGAAACAAGATACCAGCGACACTTGGATCACCACCAAAGTCAAAGCTGACCTGGTTACCGAAAAAGGCATTCCAGGCACAGACATCAAAGTTGAAACCAACCAAGGTGTTGTATCTCTGTCGTCGACCCAGCCTGTAACTGAGGCTCAAAAGACCACCGCAGTGAACATTGCCAAGAAAATCAAAGGCGTTAAAGACGTATCTGCTGCTGGCCTGAAAGCCGAGTAAGGCAAGACTTCTCGCCTGGACCGGGAGAAGACGCGACAGGCGGGCCGAGCAATACGTCTGTCGCAACTTTAGAGTTCATGCGAACGGTCACAGGGATGTGACCATTACAGGCCCCGGCACTTGTGTCGGGGCCTGTTCTATTTCAGGGGGCACACAAAACAATGTAGGAGTGAGCCTGTTCGCGACAGCGGTCTGTCAGTTGGATGAGTGTTGACTGACAGACCGCCATCGCGAGCAGGCTCACTCCTACAAGGGGATGTTCTTCAATTACCGCGTTTGCTGCTGATCTGTCGCAGGCGATTGCCTTCGAAGCGCAGGTATTGGTACATGCCGTTGCTGGGGCCGTAGGTCCATTCTTCGACCTGAAACTCTTCGCGGCGATTGGCGCTGCGCTTGTAGCCCAGAACGTCACGGCTGACTGGCTCGCCACATTTTTGCAAAACCTCGCTTGAGCGGTCGCCAAGGCTGATCAACTGGCTGCCGCAGCGCAGGGTATCCGACGCTGAAGCATGGCTGGCGACACACGTCAGCGCGAGCACGGCCAGCCAGTGACGCGTTGTCATTCGGCATCCAGGTGCATTTGCGTTACCACTCGCCCATCGCTCTCGGCCTCGCCAAGATTGGCGTCGATGAAGTACACGCGGTCATCCTCAAGCTTGCCCTTGTCGACCAGGTAATCCTTGATCGTGCTGGCGCGATCCTGACCCAACTGACGCAGCAGCACGTCGCTGCCACTCCAGAACGCGATCACGCCTTCGCGCATTTTGGCCGTACGTTCTTCCTTGCCCAGTTCCTTCCATTCAGCCGGCGGCTGGGTTTTCAGGCGGGTGCGATAAATGCCCTCAAGCAACGGGCCTTTCTCGCTGTCAGGCACTTGCAGCAGCGACGCCTGGGCCGGGACCTTGTCGCCACGGCGCTGGAGCATCTTGTAGTAGTTGTATTGGTATTCCCGTTCCAGGCGCTGCTCGGCGAGTAGCGGGCCGTCGCTGCTTTTCGCGGCGGTGCCTTCGATTTCCAGGCGCAGGGCCGGACGTTCCTTGAGCGCTTGCGACAGTTTCACCAGCGCCGCTTCGGCGTCTTTGCTCAAGTCGCTGGAGCCCGGCGCGAAGGATACGGTGCCGAGGTCTTCGGAGCCGCCGCCACTGACCAGCCCGCCAATCATCTTGAACGGCGCGGCGGCGGCTTTGACGATCAGGTTGCGCAGGGTCTGCCAGACAATCGGCATCACGCTGAACTGAGGGTTATTGAGGTCGCCGGTCACCGGCAACTCGATGGAAATCTTGCCATCGACGTCCTTGAGCAAGGCTATCGCCAGTTTCAGCGGCAGGCTGACAGCGTCCGGGCTGTCGACTTTTTCCCCAAGCTGCAATTGCTCGACTACCACTTTGTTGTCGGCTTTCAACTGGCCGTTGGTGATCAGGTAATGCAAATCGAGATTGAGCCGGCCCTTGCGGATGCGGTAACCGGCGAACTTGCCGGAGTAGGGCGTCAGGGTGGTCAGTTCGACCCGTTTGAAACTGGTGGCGATGTCGAGGCTGGCCATCGGGTTGAACGGATTGACCGCACCCTTGATAGTCACCGGTGCATAACGGTCGACCTTGCCTTTGATGTCGACGCTGGCCGGTTTCGCCTGACGGCTGTCGATGGTGCCGATCTGACCGTTGAGCTGTTGCACGGCGGTGGCGAAATTGGGTGTCAGGCTGAAGTCGGCGAAGTTGGCCGAACCGTCGTTGATGGCGATCGCACCGATGTGGATGCCCAGCGGCTTGTCTTTACCGGCGGGTTTCGCGGCGGTCGTTTTTGTACCGCTGTCAGCCGGCTGCGCGATCAGCAGGTCGTCGATGTTGGTGGTGCGGTCATCGTTGATCATGAAGCGCGCATAGGGCTGGAACAGGTTGACCTTGTCGATCGACAGGCTGTCGCCGTGCTGGTAGTTCAGACCTTCTACCACTACTTGCTGCCACTTGAGGAAGTCGCGAGTCTTGAGGGTGTCGAGGGTGTGCAACTGATCGATCTGCGCGCGGCCGGTGACGCTGAGCGCCAGCGGTTCGGTGCTTTTCAGGTTGACCTTCAGGTCACTGCCGAGCATGCCGCTGCGCAGTTCCAGACGAATAAAGGGATTGATGTAGGACTGCGCGATACGCAGGTCGATGTCCTGGGTTTTCACGTTGAGCTGCGCGTTGACCGGTGCCAGATTGACCGTGCCGTCAGCGCTGATCTTGCCTTGCTTGCCCAGCCCGCTGTCGAGTCTGAGCTTGAAAGGCGAGCCGTTGAGGCTGTCGAAATCCTGCAGATCGACGTTCAGCGGGGTGATATCCAGCGCCACCGCAGGCTTGGCGGAACGGTCGGCCAGGTGCACGGTGTAGTTGCGCAGTTGCACGTCTTTGATCAGCACCTGCCACGGTTTGCTTGGCGCGGTCGATTCAGGCTTGGGCGAGTCGGCGGCCGCCGGCGCATCGGCCGGCTCGGCGGCGGCTTTGGCAGCGGGTTTCGACGGCTGGCTGGCGAACAGCTTCTGCCAGTCGAGTTGGCCGTCGGCTTCCAGCGCGGCCCAGGTTTCCAGTTTGTTACTGCGAATTTTGCCGACCACCACTTGTTGCTTGGCCAGATCCACAGAGGTTTCGCTGACATCGAGGCGCTCTAGCTTCGCCAGCGGCCGTCCGTCCGGAGCCTTGATGGCGAACGGTGCAATGCTCACCGCTACGTTGTTGAGCAGCAGATCGGTCTGTTTCGACAGATTGAGTTTGTACTCGGTGCTGAGGCTGACCACGCCGTTCTCCAGCACCAGCGGCACCGCGTCGCGCACGTAAGGCCAGAACGCTTTCATCTGGCCATCGGTGACTTTCAGTGTGCCTTCTGAGGTGAAGGGGATCAGGCTGAAATTGCCGCTCCAGTCGATCCGCCCACCAGCGGGGCCGATCGCGACCAGGGTCATGTCGGCGCTGTCTTCGGGCAGGGTGCTGAGGTTTTTCAGCTCGAAGCTGAGGTCGTCATAGAGGAATTCGATGGGCTCGCTGGGCCGCACATCTTCGAAATGCACGACGCCGCCGGCCAGCTTGATGTTGTCGATGCGCAGCGGAAACGGCTTGGCGTCGGGATCGGCGGGTGTCGGCTCACTCGGAGGGATGTTGAACAGGCCGAGCAGGTTGAGCTTGCCGTCCTTGGCGAAAAGGATTTCGCTCTTTGGCTTGTCCAGCTCGATGTCCGACAGATGCAGCGCTTTGGTCCACAGGCTGTCGAGTTGCAGGTTGGCGTACAGACGGTCAAAGCCGACCTGTTCCTTGCCCGGTTCGCCAATCATCAGGCCCCACAGGGTGACTTCAAGGCTGAACGGGTTCAGTTCGATGCGCTGCAGGTGCGCCGGCACCGTCGCGTAGTTCGCCAGTTGCTGGTTGGCCACACGCAGGGCAATGCCCGGCAGGATCAGAAACCCCAGCAGGCTGTAGAGGGCCAGGGCGGTCAACAGGGCGCCAATCGCGCGAATCAATCCTTTGGGCATGTGCGGCTTCATCTGTCTGAATCGGAGTGCCTTGGAGTATGGCACGCGATTCTGGTTCCGAAGTGCTTGATGTGGGGGAGGGTTGTTCAGTTTTATCTGTAGGAACAGATTCCCATTGTAGGAGTGAGCCTGCTCGCGATAGCGGTGTGTCAGTTACCGAAATTGCTGACTGACCCACCGCTATCGCGAGCAGGCTCACTCCTACAGGGGGTGTGGCGTCTTCGGAAAAATTGGCTATAGCTGCAAGATGAGGGTTTTCAGCGGTGGCTGCTGATCCAGCGACGGGAAGTCGGCGCCCGGGGTCATCACGCTCCACTCGCGTACCGGTCGCCCGGCTTTCTCGGCGCAGCGCAGCACTTGCTCGCGCCAGTCGTCCATGCTGACTTTCGCCAGGTTGTTGCAGCAGATCAGCACGCCGTTGTCAGCGGTGGTCAGCAGGGCCGGTTTGAGCAGGCTCTGATAATCGCGCAGCAGATCGACGGTGCCGAACGCACTTTTCGCCCAAGCCGGCGGGTCGAGCAGGACCAGATCGTATTGACGTTGTTCGAGGCGCTGATAGCTCGGCAGTTTCTGCCCGCGGCGCTGACTGATCGGCAGGCCGGCGAGCTGGCGGATCGCCGGGAAGTAATCGGACTGAATGAATTGCATCGGCGGCAGTTGCGGATTGAGTAACCCGTTTTCGCGACCGACCGCCAGATTGCCCTCGGCGAAGTCCAGATTGCACACCTCGCGCGCGCCACCCGCCGCAGCACTGAGGCCTACGCCGCAGGTGTAGGCGAACAGGTTAAGCACGCTTTTGCCCTGGGCGTGATCCTTGACCCAGCCGCGCGTGTTGCGCAGGTCGAGGAACAGCAGCGGGTCCTGCCCGGCATGCCGCCCGCGCACCCGGTAGTTCAGGCCCCATTCGTGGCCGACCAGATCCGCCAGTGCCGCGTCATCCGCGGTGTAAACGCTGTCTTCGCGATCGATTCGCGAGTTGCCACGGGAACGATCGTTGTAGACCAGCAGGGTGTCGAAGCCCAGTGTCTGGTTGACCATCGCATGCAGTTGCAGCAGCTCATCTCGCTCCAGCGACTGATGGAAACTCTGCACCAGCAGTTGCGGACCGTAGCGATCAATCGTCAGGCCGCCGGCACCTTCCTGGCTGCCGTGGAACAGGCGATAGCAATCGGTGCCCTGGCTGTGCAGGGTCGCGAGCAGGTCCTGACGTTGATCGAGGGCGGCGCGCAGCGCCTGATTCAAGGAAGACATGCGGGCGCCTTGCTGAAAAAAACGCGAATTCTATCAGCTACTAGCTTCAAGCGGCGAGCTACAAGCTACAAGCTACAAGCTACAAGCTACAAGCTACAAGCTACAGGCCAATGCAGGCCGCTTCAGCTTGCAGCTTGCAGCTTGCAGCTTGCAGCTTGCAGCTTGCAGCTTGCAGCTTGTAGCTCTCAGCTATTGAGGCGTTTATCAACGAGGTCTTGTACGACGCCTGGATCAGCCAGCGTCGAAGTATCGCCAAGAGTGTCGAGCTCATTGCAGGCGATCTTGCGCAGGATGCGTCGCATGATTTTGCCCGAACGGGTTTTCGGCAATGCCGGTGCCCACTGGATCAGGTCCGGTTTGGCAAAGCTGCCGATTTCCTTGCTGACATGGGCCAGCAGGTCTTTTTTCAACTCGTCATTGGCCTCGGTGCCGTTCATCGGCGTGACAAATGCATAGATGCCCTGACCTTTGACGTCATGGGGATAACCGACCACCGCGGCCTCGGCGATGCTGTCGTGCAGCACCAGCGCGCTTTCCACTTCCGCAGTGCCGATGCGGTGGCCGGAGACGTTGATCACGTCGTCAATGCGTCCGGTGATCCAGTAATCGCCATCCTCGTCACGCCGCGCGCCGTCGCCGGTGAAGTAGTAGCCGGGATAAGGTTTGAAGTAGGTGTCGATCATCCGCTGCGGATCGCCGTAGACACTGCGGATCTGCGCCGGCCAGCTCGATTTGATCGCCAGCACGCCGCTGCCGGCGCCTTTGATTTCCTTGCCCACTTCATCCAGCAACACCGGTTGCACGCCGAACATCGGTTGCGTCGCGCAGCCCGGTTTGATCCGTTGTGCGCTGACCAGCGGGCTGAGCATGATGCCGCCGGTTTCGGTCTGCCACCAAGTGTCGACGATTGGGCAGCGCTGTTCGCCGACGACGTTGAAATACCATTCCCACGCTTCCGGGTTGATGGGTTCACCGACGCTGCCGAGCAATCTGAGGCTGGCGCGCGAAGTTTCCTTCAACGGCCCGGCACCTTCACGCATCAACGCGCGCAGGGCGGTGGGCGCGGTGTAGAAGATGTTGACCTTGTGCTTGTCGATCACCTGCCAGAAACGCGCGCTGCTCGGATAGCTCGGCACGCCTTCGAACATCAGCGTGGTCGCACCGTTGGCCAGCGGCCCATAAACGATGTAACTGTGGCCGGTGACCCAGCCGACGTCGGCGGTGCACCAGAACACCTCACCGTCGCGGTAATCGAGTACGTATTTGAAGGTCATCGCCGCCTGCAGCAAATAGCCGCCAGTGGTATGCAGCACGCCTTTGGGCTTGCCGGTGCTGCCGGAGGTGTAGAGGATGAACAGCGGGTCTTCGGCGTCCATCGGCTCGGGCGGGCAATCGTCGCCAACCTCGCGCACGGCCTGGTGATACCAGAGGTCGCGGCCCTCGACCCAGTCGACTTTGCCCCGGGTGCGCTCGACCACCACGACGCTGCTGACGTTCGGGCAACTTTGCAGGGCTTGATCGACGTTGCTCTTCAATGACACAACGCGGCCGCCGCGCACGCCTTCATCCGCGGTGATCACGGTGCGGCAATCGGCATCGAGGATACGGTCGCGCAGGGAGTCCGGGGAGAAGCCGCCGAACACCACTGAATGAATCGCACCGATCCGCGCGCAGGCGAGCATCGCGTAAGCGGCTTCGGGGATCATCGGCATGTAGATGCACACCCGGTCGCCTTTTTTCACGCCACGGCTTTTCAGCACGTTGGCCAGTCGGCAGACATGCTGGTGAAGTTTTCGGTAGGTGATTTGCGCCGATTCGGCCGGGTCGTCGCCTTCCCAGAGCAGGGCGGTCTGTTCGCCGCGTTGTTCCAGGTGACGGTCGATGCAGTTATGACTGACGTTGAGCTTGCCGCCGACAAACCAGGCCGCTTCACCGGTTTTCAGGTCATAGCGCTGAACGGTCTGCCATGGCGTACTCCAGTCGAGAAAACGCTTGGCCTGTTCGGCCCAGAAGGTGCTGGGGTGTTCAATCGATTCGCGGTACAGGCGCCGATACTCGTCCTGACTCAACTGCGCAGCCTGGCGCACGGCATCGGCTTTGGGGAACGTGCTGATATCGAACATGACGGTTCCTTATTCTTGTGGTGCGACAGGAATAAAGATGCGCCGAGCGCTGCGCAGGTTCAAGTCATGCGCAAAAACAACTGTGGGAGCGAGCCTGCCCGCGAAGGCGGAGTATCAGTCAACGAAGGTGTTGAATGAAAAACCGCTTTCGCGAGCAGGCTCGCTCCCACAGGGGACAAGCGTTAGCCCGAAGGCCGCTTTTAGCCGCGATGACGCCCACGGAAGTAGTTGATCAGGCCCTGGGTCGAAGCATCGTCAGCCACGGTCTCATCGCTGCCGACCAGACGGTTGTAGACGCCTTTGCCCAGCTCCTTGCCCAATTCCACGCCCCACTGGTCGAAGGCGTTGATGCCCCAGACCACGCTTTGCACGAACACTTTGTGTTCATACATGGCAACCAGTGCGCCGAGGCGACGCGGGCTGATGCGCTCGACCACCAGGGTGTTGCTCGGACGGTTACCCGGGATCACCTTGTGCGGTGCAAGTTTGCGCACATCTTCCTCGTCCATGCCCTTGTCGCGCAGTTCGGCTTCGGCTTCCGGCAGGGTCTTGCCGAGCATCAGCGCCTGGCTCTGCGACAGGCAGTTGGCGTACAACCACTGGTGGTGGTCAGAGACCGGGTTGAAGCTGACGATCGGCACGATGAAGTCGGCCGGGATCAGTTGGGTGCCCTGGTGCAGCAACTGGTGGTAGGCATGTTGACCGTTGCAGCCGACGCCGCCCCAGATCACCGGACCGGTGTCGGTGGACACCGAGGTGCCGTCCTGACGCACGCTCTTGCCGTTGGATTCCATGTCCAGCTGTTGCAAGTGCTTGGTGATGTTACGCAGGTAGTGGTCGTACGGCAGGATCGCGTGGCTTTGCGCGCCCCAGAAGTTGCCGTACCACACGCCGAGCAGGGCCAGCAGCACCGGCATGTTCTGTTCGAACGGCGCGGTCTGGAAGTGCTGGTCCATGGTGTAGGCACCGGACAGCAGTTCCTTGAAGTTGGACATGCCGATCGCCAGGGCAATCGGCAGACCGATCGCTGACCACAGCGAGTAACGACCGCCGACCCAGTCCCACATCGGGAAAATGTTTTCTTCGCGGATGCCGAAGGCCACGGCCGCCGCGTTGTTGCTCGATACGGCGATGAAGTGACGATACAGCTCGGCTTCCGAACCACCCTGGGCCAAGTACCAGGCGCGTGCCGCCTGAGCATTCTTCAGGGTTTCGAGGGTGTTGAAGGATTTCGACGAAACGATGAACAGCGTGGTTTCGGCGCGCAGTTTCTGCGTCAGCTCGTGGAACTCACTGCCATCGATGTTCGCCAGGTAATGACACCGCACGCCTTTCTGCGCATAGGACAGCAGCGCTTCGGAGACCAGCTCAGGGCCGAGGAACGAGCCACCGATGCCGATGTTGACCACGTCAGTGATCGGCTTCTCGGTGTAACCACGCCACAGGCCGTCGTGGATGCGGCCGACCAGATCGGTGATCTGGTTCAGCACCTTGTGCACTTCCGGCATCACGTTGACACCGTTGACCGACAACTTGTCGCCTACCGGGCGGCGCAGGGCAGTGTGCAGGGCCGGGCGACCTTCGGAAGCGTTGACGATTTCACCGTCGAACAGCGCTTTGATCGCGCCCTTGAGATCGACTTGATTGGCCAGCCCCACGAGCAGGTTGCGGGTCTCGGCGTTGATCAGATTCTTCGAATAGTCGAGAAACAGTCCGCAGCTGCTGAGGGTGAACTGATTGAAACGCTGCGGATCGGCGTTGAAGGCTTCGCGCATGCTGAAATCCTGCATGGCTTGGCGGTGATCTTTCAACGCTTGCCAGGCAGGCAGAGCGGTAACGTCATGAGGAGTGCGGTAGTACGCCATCGCTGCGGTTTTCCTTTTTACTTGAACGGCCTTTTGAACACGGAACAGATCCACCACGCCGCGCTCGGCGTGGGATCAACTGTGTCGACACGATTTCTGGACACAGGGCGAATACAGTAAACCTCGCGCTGCGTTCTGTCTTGACTTTGTCTGACCAGATCCCTGTACTTTTTTAACATTCGAACAGGGATTTGGCCGACAAACGGAGAGGGACGGCTGCTGCGGTGGCTCAGGCGAGCTGAACCGGGATGGCGTTGCTGGTGTGGCTCAGTTCATTGCCCGGCGCCATGTACAGCATGCGCGGTTTGAAGTTGAGCAGTTCGGCTTCGCTGTAGTGAGCGTAGGCACAGATGATCACGCGGTCGCCGACCCTGGCCTTATGAGCGGCGGCGCCATTGACCGAAATCATCCGCGAACCTTCTTCGCCGCGAATCGCATAGGTGGTGAAGCGCTCACCGTTGTCGACGTTATAAATCTGGATCTGCTCGTACTCACGAATGCCGGACAGGTCCAGCCACTCGCCATCGATGGCGCACGAACCTTCGTAATCGAGCACCGCATGGGTGACTTCGGCGCGGTGCAGTTTGGCCTTGAGCATGATCGCGTGCATGAGGGGGTTTCCCGGGTTGGAATCGAACGGCGGGCAGTGTGCCTGAAGGCTTGGGGGGCGGCAATATGGCTGAAACGAGTTCTCCAGAACGCCGCGAACCTTGTAGGAGTGAGCCTGCTCGCGATAGCGGTGAGTCAGTCGATGGAGCTGTGACTGACGGACCGCTATCGCGAGCAGGCTCACTCCTACAGGGGGGATTTGCGTGTGTTCAGGTCGGGCTATCGAGGTTCAGGTGCAGGTTGTCGATCAGCCGCGTGGTGCCGAGGAATGCCGCTACCAGAATCACCAGATCGCGATCCTCCGCGGTCGCCGGACGCAACGTCAGGCCATGGCGAATTTCCAGGTAATCCGGACGCAGGCCTGCCGATTCCAGCAGTCGCAACTGCGCGCTGATCAGCGTCGGGTAATCGCGATCACCTTGTTTGATCGCTTCGGCAATATTGCTCAGCGTGCGATAGACCACCGGTGCGACCGCGCGCTGGTCCTCGCTGAGGAAACCGTTACGCGACGACAGTGCCAGACCGTCGGCCGCTCGCACGGTGGGCTCGCCGATGATCTGGATTGGCATGTTGAGGTCATGCACCAGCGCACGGATCACCGCCAGTTGCTGATAGTCCTTCTGGCCGAAGATCGCCAGGTCCGGCTGGACCATGTTGAACAGCTTGCTGACCACCGTCGCGACCCCTTCGAAGTGCCCCGGACGGCTGGCGCCGCACAAGCCTTCGGACAGTTGCGGCACGCTGACCCGGGTTTGTCCGGCCATGCCGTCCGGGTACATCTCTTCAACGGTCGGGGCAAACAGCAGGTCGCAACCGGCTTCGAGGAGTTTTTCCTGGTCAGCCGCCAGGGTGCGCGGGTATTTGTCGAGGTCTTCGCCGGCACCGAATTGCAGCGGGTTGACGAAAATGCTCGCGACCACGAAATCGACCCGTTGCGTGGCCTTGGTGACCAGTGCGACATGGCCGCTGTGCAGGTTGCCCATGGTCGGCACGAAGCCGATGCGTTTGCCTTCGCTGCGGGCGCGGGCTACAGCGGCGCGCAGTTCGCGTACGGTTTTGACGGTGTTCATGCGGAGAATCCGTGTTCAATGCCAGGGAACGTGGTGGCTTTGACTTCGTTGACGTAGGCCTTCAGCGCGGACTGGATGCTGTCCTGACCGTGCATGAAGTTCTTGACGAATTTGGGTACTCGGCCGGTGATCGACAGGCCCAGCATGTCGTGCAGCACCAGGACCTGGCCGTCGGTCGCATTACCCGCGCCGATACCGATCACCGGAATCTTCACGGCCTGGCTGATTTCTGCCGCCAGTTCACTGGGCACGCATTCGAGCAACAGCATCGCCGCGCCGGCCTGTTCCAGCGAGATCGCGTCGGCACGCATCTGCCGCGCCTGATTCTCGTTGCGGCCCTGCACCTTATAGCCACCCAGAATGTTCACCGCTTGCGGTGTCAGGCCCATGTGCGCGCAGACCGGCACGCCGCGTTCGGCCAGCAGGCGGATCGACTCGGCCAGCCACAACGCACCTTCGACCTTGACCATGTGCGCGCCGGCCTGCATCAGCATGGCGCTGTTGCTCAAGGTTTGCTCGAGGGTCGCGTTGGCCATGAACGGCAGGTCGGCCAGGATCAGGGCGTCGGTGTTGCCGCGTTTGACGCAGGCGGTGTGGTAGGCCATTTCTGCGGTGGTCACCGGCAGGGTGCTGTCGTGACCTTGCAGGACCATGCCGAGGGAGTCGCCGACCAGCAGCACTTCGACTCCGGCCTCGTTGCAGGCGTGGGCGAAAGTCGCGTCATAGCAGGTCAGCATGGTGATCTTTTCACCTTTCTGCTTGAGGCTCTGGAGCGTGGTCAGGGTGATGGCTGGCATGAAAAAAATCCTCGTTCAGGCGCTCTGGAAACTACAGCGAGTAACGCGCGTGATTCGTCATCTACTCAGGCGCACGGTCTTGTGTCGTGCTTATAAGGCCTGGATTGCGCCCGTATGTGCCGGGTTGGCGGCAGCGGGACGCCTATAGTCGTGATGAGCCAACAGGAAGTCAATTGCGTGTGTTACCGCATTGTTACGTGCCGGGTGTTACCGGCGTTACTGATGCGATTCAGCGTGGCGGCGGGGTTGGTTTGGGGGATTTTTGTCTGACAAGAATTGTGAATATCACACCATTGACTGTAGGAGTGAGCCTGCTCGCGATCGCGGTGGGTCAGTTATTGAAGCTGTGACTGACTCACCGCGATCGCGAGCAGGCTCACTCCTACAATTTGAATTTGTGTCAGGGCTGTGAGAGGCGTTCCAGGCCGACGAACGGGCAGGCTGCCAGCAGGTCGGGCAGAGCGCGGCCGTCAGGCAAGCGCAAATTCTGTGGGGCGAGTTCGGCGAGGGGATAGAGCACAAACGCGCGCTCCTGCATTTGGTAATGCGGGACTTTCAACCGTGGCTCGTCGATCAGGCGATCGCCGAACAGCAGAATGTCCAGATCCAGAGTCCGCGGCCCCCAGCGCTCCATACGCTCGCGGCCCTGATCGTTTTCGATCGCCTGCAAGGCATCGAGCAGTTCAATCGGTGCGAGCGAGCTGTCGAGCGCGGCCACTGCGTTGGTATAACGCGGCTGACCGGGCAGCAGGGAATCGCTTTGATAAAAAGCGGAAACGCCGGCAAAGGTGGTTTGCGGCAATTGCCCCAGCGCCGCTATGGCGCTGCGCAATTGTTCGGCGGGGTCAGCGAGGTTGCTGCCCATGCCGATGTAAATACGCTCCATGGCTTACTCGCCCGTCGCGCTCGGCGCACCGGCGCGTTTGCGCTTGGAACCGCTGCTGCGCCGACGTTTGCGCGGCGCGCCACTGGCATCGTCACCCTTGCCGCTGAGGTCGCGGATCATGTCGCGACGCTCGCTGTCGTTGGCGTCCTGATAGTCCGTCCACCACTCGCCGAGGCCATCGGTTTCCTCGCCAGCGCTCTCGCGCAGCAGCAGGAAGTCGTAACCGGCCCGGAAACGCGGATTGTCCAGCAGCAGGTCGGCGCGTTTGCCGCTGCGGCGTGGCAGGCGCTCCTGCATGTCCCAGATCTCGCGGATCGGCATGGTGAAGCGTTTTGGAATCGCGATGCGCTGGCACTGTTCGGCGATCAGTTCGTGGGCGCCTTCCTGCATCGCCGGAATGGGCGGCATGCCACGTTCCTGCAAGCGCAACACGCGGGCCGGCAGCGCAGGCCAGAGCAGGGCGGCAAACAGGAACGCCGGGGTCACCGGTTTGTTCTGCTTGATGCGCAGATCGGTGTTGGTCAGCGCTTCGCTGATCAGTGTGTGGGTGTACTCCGGGTTGTATTCCAGCGCCTCGGCACTGGCCGGGAACAGCGGGGCAAACAGTTGCAGGTCAACCAGCATTTCAAAGGTGATCGCGCCGTGGCCGGAGAGGAACAGCTTGAGCACTTCTTCGAACAACCGCGCCGACGGGATCTCGCGCAGCATCGGTGCCAGCTCGCGGATCGGCTGCACGGTGTGCTTTTCGATACCGAAATTGAGTTTGGCGGCAAACCGCACGGCCCGCAGCATGCGCACCGGGTCTTCCTGATAACGCTGCTTCGGGTCGCCGATCAGACGGATCAGGTGATTGCGAATGTCGTGCACGCCGTTGGCGTAGTCGAGAATGCGCTCGCTGACCGGATCGTAATACAGGGCGTTGATGGTGAAGTCGCGGCGTTGCGCGTCTTCCTCCAGGGTGCCGTAAACGTTGTCGCGCAGGATTCGCCCGCTTTCGTTACGCGAAGACTGGTTGCTGTCTTCGTCGTCTTCGTTGACCGGGTGATTGGCGCGGAAGGTCGCGACTTCAATGATCTCGCGACCGAAATGGATATGCACCAGTTTGAAACGGCGGCCAATGATCCGCGCGTTGCGGAATTCGGCACGGACCTGCTCGGGGGTGGCGCTGGTGGCGACGTCGAAATCCTTGGGCGTGATGCCCAGCAGCATGTCACGCACGCAACCGCCGACCAGATAAGCCTGGTAACCGGCACCTTGCAGGCGTTCGACGATGTTCACCGCATAGCGGCTGAACTGCGTTTTCTGCAGCGAATGTTGGCCGCTGTTGAGCACTTCAGGGGTGCTGCGGATGTGTTGCGTACGACGCACTGGAGTTCGGAATGACTGGAACAGCTTCTTCAGCATGGGATGCACTGTTTGAAGGAATGTTCGGCCATACCAAAGAATGACCGCATGATGGGCGCAGATTCTAGCATTTAGTCGGGGGATGGTGTAGGACACGGCAGATATGAGCTGTAAGCCGCAAGCTGCAAGGGTCGAGCGAGGGGAAACCGGGAAATTTTGCCAGGAGGGAGAAACTACAAGGGGAGCCGAAGCTCCCCAAGAAGTAGTTGCGTGCTCTTTTTATTATTGATTCGGGCTTCTTGTTTTTGTTGAGTGCCCTCGCCACGAAGTGTTTCCTTCGTGACCCTCCCAATCGGGAGCCAAGAGCAAACGGATTGCTTTGGTCGCTGAATTGCAGTGATCTGTCGATCCAACCAGTACAGGCTCTGTCTTAGGACGGTTTTTGTTGTTCTCGGCCTGGTCGTGGGGCAAGCCCCAAATACAACGCCTCTCCAAAAGAATCAGTTAGCTGCGCCTCTCGCCGTCTTGTTTTTATTGTGCGTGAGTCGATTCGTCTTATTTTTATTGTCTTGTTCATTGCTTGTTATTGTTCTTGTACCAAACATATAGCAGGGTGCGTGCCAACTTTTGCCAAACCCAGTAAAACAAGGGGTTAGGTCGATATAACCGTTTTGCGGGGACGAAAAAAAGCCGGGGTTTCGTTACCGATAACCCCGGCTTCTGTTACGTGAATCGACTGCGGTAACAGTTTCTTCACCAGATCATGCGTTACCTGTGCACGCGATGGGTAATGCTCAGCTCTCGCTGGCGACCCCGGTCTTGCGCCGTGGAATGCCCAGACGCTGACGACGTTCCCACAGGCATTTGCGGCTGACGCCGAGTTTGCGCGCCAGTTCGGTCTCGGTCATGTGGTCCTGATGCTCTAGGACGAAGTGCTGGAAATAGTCTTCCAGCGACAAGTCCTCAGTCGGCTCATGGCTGCTGTTGCTCGCGTTACCGCCGGTCTGTGGCGGCAGGCCGATGAACTCGTCGTCTTCCAGATCGCTCAGCTCAATGTCGATGCCCAGCAGGTCGGCGGAAATCTCCGGACTCTCGCTGAGGATCACCGCGCGCTCGACCGCGTTCTCCAGTTCACGCACGTTACCCGGCCAGGAATAGTGCCGGATCGCCTGTTCGGCATCGGCGGCAAATTTCAGATCGGTGCGGTTGATGCGCGCGCTCTGGCGA
This sequence comes from Pseudomonas sp. SWRI99, assembly GCF_014270125.1. NCBI lineage: Bacteria > Pseudomonadati > Pseudomonadota > Gammaproteobacteria > Pseudomonadales > Pseudomonadaceae > Pseudomonas > Pseudomonas sp. SWRI99. The sequence goes on from NZ_JABWQR010000019.1 coordinate 95,744, forward strand.
GCGAGGAAAGCATTGGCGATCTCGTTGACGTCGGCACCGCGCTCGCGCAGCGGCGGCAGCTTCAAGGCAATCACGTGCAGGCGGTAATAAAGGTCCTCACGGAACTGGCCGATTTTCGCCAGGCTTTTCAGATCGCGGTGGGTTGCGGCGATCAGGCGTACATCGACTTTCTGCGATTGCACCGAGCCGACCCGGCGAATTTCGCCTTCCTGCAAGACCCGCAGCAAGCGAGCCTGGGCTTCCAGTGGCAGTTCGCCGATTTCATCGAGGAACAACGTGCCGCCGTCCGCGGCTTCGACCAGACCGGCGCGCCCGGCGCTGGCGCCAGTGAACGCGCCTTTTTCGTGGCCGAACAGTTCGGACTCGATCAGGCTTTCCGGGATGGCCGCGCAGTTGACCGAGATCATCGGCGCCTTGGCGCGTTTCGACAGATTGTGCAGGGCGCGGGCCACCAGTTCCTTGCCGGTGCCGGATTCGCCCTGGATCAGCACATTGGAATCGGTTGGCGCGACTTTGCGGATCTTGCTGTAGAGGTCCTGCATGGGCGGGCACGAGCCGATGATGCCGATCTCGCCGTTGCTGTTGTCGCTGGCGGCCTTGCTGCTGCCGTTGGTCGGTTTGCTGGCAACGGCTTCGCCGCCAGCCGGGGCCGATTGCCGATCGCGCAGGATCCGCGCGACGGCCTGGAGCATTTCATCGTGGTCAAAAGGCTTGGCGATGTAATCCACCGCGCCCATCTTCATCGAGTCGACCGCCGAGCGCAGGCTGGCGTAGCTGGTCATGATCAGCACCGGTGTGCCCTGGCCAAGCTTGATCAGCTCGGTGCCCGGCGCACCCGGCAGGCGCAAGTCGCTGACGATCAGATCGAACGTGGGAATGGTGAAGCGTTCTTGTGCTTCCTGCACTGAACCGGCTTCGCTGACCTGGTACTGGTTGCGTTCCAGCAGGCGGCGCAAGGCGGAGCGGATAATTGTTTCGTCTTCGACGATCAAAATGTGCGGCATTGATTCGATACTCTCGACGGTCTCAGTTCACAGCGGACGTCGCTTCGACATGACGCGGCAAGGTCACCCGGATACGGGTGCCGCGTTGGCTTTGTACATCAGCCGGGCTGTCGATGGTGATTTGTCCATAATGCTCTTCAACGATGGAATAGACCAGTGCAAGGCCCAGACCGGTGCCTTCGCCAGGATCCTTGGTGGTGAAGAAGGGTTCGAACAATCGGTCCATGATGTTCTTCGGAATACCGCTGCCTTCGTCCTCGACGATCAGATCGACCGTGTGTTCGCCGGCTTCGCTCTTGACCCGTACCGCGCTGCCGGGCGGCGAGGCGTCACGGGCGTTGGAGAGCAGATTGATCAGTACCTGGGCGAGCCGTTGCGGATCGCCTTCGACCCAGTGTTCGGGGTCGCACAGGTTGTAGAACTGTACTTCGAAGTTGCGTCGGTTCAGGGCCAGCAGGCCGATGGCATCCTGCGCGACCTGCGCCAGACAAACGGGCTCGTCACTGTGCTGATGGCTGCCGGCGTGGGCAAAACTCATCAGCGACTGGACGATGCGCGACACGCGTTTGGTCTGCTCGAGAATCTGCCCGCTGATTTCCGTCAGCTCACTGTCGTCTTCACGCTCTTCGCGCAGATTCTGCGCCAGGCAGGCGATCCCGGTAATCGGGTTGCCGATTTCATGGGCCACACCCGCCGCCAGGCGACCAATGCTGGCCAGACGTTCGGAGTGCACCAGTTTATCTTCGAGCATCTGCGTTTCAGTCAAATCCTCGACCAGCAGCACCAGGCCGCTGTTGCCCGGCGCCAGCGGCTCATCGATTGCCGCTTTGTGCAGGTTCAGCCAGCGCGTCTGGCCGTCGAGGGCCAAGTGTTGTTTGTGCAGGTGTTCGTCGGGCAGGTCGATGAAACCCTGCAGCAGCTCTTTCCACGGATTGGCAATGGTGCTCAGGCGCGAGCCGACGACCCGTTGCGCGGCAATCCCGGTCAACTCTTCCATGGCCTTGTTCCACATCAGGATCTCCTGATCCTTGGCCAGCGAGCAGACGCCCATCGGCAGCTCCTGCAGAGTCTGGCGGTGGTAGCGGCGCAGCGCATCGAGTTCGGCGGCCAGACCGGTGAGGCGCGAGTGATAGTCCTCGAGACGGCTTTCGATGAAATGAATGTCTTCAGTGACGTAGTTTTCGCCGCCGGCCTTGTACGGCAAGAAGGTTTCGACCATGTCCTGCGCCACGCTCGGGCCCATCAGGCCGGAGAGGTTGGCTTCAATGCGATCACGCAGTCGGCGCAGGGCGTAAGGCCGACGCTCGTCGAACGGCAGATAAAGGTCACGCAGGGCCTGTTCGACTTCTTTCTGTGCGGCTTTGGCGCCGAGCGGTTTGGCCAGTTGTGTGGCGAATTCCTGTGGCGAGGCCGCGTGCAGCTCACGACGTTGCGGGCGGCGCACGTTATCCACCGCGCAGGCTTCGGCGGCACTCGCCTCTTCCGGACTGGCGTTGGTGAACAGCGAGATCAGGGTGAACATCAAGACGTTGGCCGCCAGCGAGGCGATGGCCGCCATGTGCCAACTGGTGTCGTCGAGCACATAAATCATGTTCAGCAGCGGAATGTAGAAACCCTGCAGATTGCCGACCAGCGGCAGCAGCATGGTCACCACCCAGACCAGAATCCCCGCCAGCAAGCCTGCGATAAAGCCGCGACGGTTGGCGGTCGGCCAGTACAGCACCGACAGCACCCCCGGCAGAAATTGCAGGGTGGCGACGAACGCGACGATGCCGAGGTTGGCCAGATCCTGTTCGGCGCCGAGCATCAGGTAGAAACCGAAACCGGCCATGATGATCGCGACGATCAGCGCCCGGCGCGTCCACTTCAGCCAGCGGTAGATATTGCCTTCGGCCGGCGGCTGGTAAAGCGGCAGCACCAGATGGTTGAGGGCCATGCCCGACAGCGCCAGGGTGGTGACGATGATCAGACCACTTGCCGCCGACAGACCGCCCACATAAGCGAGCAGCGCCAGCGGCTTGCTGTTGGCGGCAATGCCGATGCCCAAGGTGAAATATTCCGGATTGGTCGTGGCGCCAAGCTTCAGGCCGGCCCAGAGAATCAGCGGCACCGCCAGGCTCATCAACAACAGGAACAGTGGCAAGCCCCAGCTCGCGCTGACCAGCGAGCGCGGGTTGAGGTTTTCGGTGAAGGTCATGTGATACATGTGCGGCATCACGATTGCCGAGGCGAAGAACACCAGCAGCAGCGTGCGCCATGGCCCTTCCTGTAACGGCGTATGCAGCGCGGCGAGGGCGGTCTGGTTCTGCAACAGCCACAGTTCCAGATGTTGCGGGCCGTCGAATACCCCATAGAGCGCATACAGGCCGACGCCGCCGAGGGCGATCAGTTTAATCACCGACTCAAAGGCGATGGCGAACACCAGGCCTTCATGTTTCTCGCGGGTGGCGATATGGCGCGAGCCAAAGAAGATCGTGAACAGAATGATCAGTGCACAGAACGCCAGCGCCACGCGGCTCTGAATCGGCTCGCCGGTCAGGATGCCGATGGAATCGGCCACTGCTTGAATCTGCAAGGCCAGCAGGGGCAGGACGCCGATCAGCATGAAAATCGTGGTCAGCGCGCCGGCCCAGGTGCTGCGAAAACGGAAGGCGAACAGATCCGCCAGCGACGACAACTGGTAAGTGCGGGTGATTTTCAGGATCGGATAGAGCAGCACCGGTGCCAGCAGAAATGCACCGGACACGCCGAGATAGCTGGAAAGGAAACCGTACCCGTACTGATACGCCAGACCCACCGTGCCGTAGAACGCCCACGCGCTGGCGTAAACCCCCAGCGACAAGGTGTAAGTCAGCGGGTGGCGAATGATCGCTCGCGGGATCATGCCCCGTTCGCTGACCCAGGCCACGCCGAACAGCGCCGCCAGGTACGCGGCGCTGATCAGAAGCATCTGGGTCAGGCTAAAGCTCATCGGCATCTTTTTGGCTCTGCAGGATGAAGGTCACGACAATCAGGATCAGCCAGAGCAGATAAGGGCGATACCAGGCGCCCGTCGCGTCGATCCACCAATCCATGATGGCGGGGGAGAACAGATAGATCCCGACGACCAAAAGCAGGACCAAGCGATAGATGTACATCCCGGCCTCTCTTTTTTATGCGCGTGCCCGAAAACGTGCGGCGATGGTAACGGATGGGCGCGCGACTGCAAGTGTCGTCATTGCAGTTGCGCTTCAGGCAGCGTCAGTGTGCGTGGAATCTTGTCCGCATCCCAATGAGCGCTGCCCCAGGCGAGCAGTTCTTGCGGCGAAGCGTGGGCCAGTTCGGTGCCGGGTTTTTGCCCCAGTGCGCGCAGGGCACGCAGCAGCAACGGCGTGGCTTGATCGGCTTCGAGCGGCGGCGAACGGTAGGACTTGCCGAGCTTGTTGCCGTCGGGCTGGGTGATCAGCGGCAGGTGCAGGTAGCGCGGTTGTTTCAGGCCCAGCAGCTCTTGCAGATACAACTGGCGGGGCGTCGAGTCGAGCAGGTCGGCGCCGCGCACGATGTCGGTGATGCCTTGCCAGGCATCGTCGAGCACCACGGCGAGCTGATAAGCGTAGAGGCCGTCGCGGCGGCGGATCACGAAGTCGCCAACGTCACGGCCCAGATGCTGGCGGAATTCGCCCTGCACGCGGTCGATGAAGTGGTATTCCAGTTCCGGCACGCGCAGACGGATCGCCGCATCTTGCTGGTCATGGCCGGCGTTGCGGCAAAAGCCGGGATAATTCCCGTGATACGGCTCAAGTTGTTTGCGCGAACAGGTGCAGGCGTAAGCCAGACCGTGATTGAACAAGCTGTCGAGCACTTCGGCATAGGCCGCGTGCCGCTCGCTCTGGCGCACCATTTCGCCGTCCCATTCGAAGCCGTAACTTTCCAGGGCCTTGAGAATCGCCGCTTGCGCACCGGGCTCTTCGCGCGGCGGATCAAGGTCTTCCATGCGCACCAGCCATTGGCCGCCCACCGATCGGGCATCGAGGTAGGAGGCCAGCGCCGCGACCAGCGAACCGAAGTGCAGGTGGCCACTGGGGGTGGGGGCGAAACGGCCGATGTAGGTGGGGGAGTTTTTGGCGGTCATGAGAGAAAATACAATTTTTCGGGATTCGGCACATTACCTCTGTGGGAGGGGGCTTGCTCCCGAAGGCGGCTATTCAGACACCTTTGATGTCGAATGACACGCCGCATTCGGGAGCAAGCCCCCTCCCACAAAGGCAGTCAAGAGGCGGGGCGGCAGGCAAACCGCACAAACAAAAACGGAGCGTTCGCACGCTCCGTTTGCTGTTCAGGCCGAAATTACTTGCCGACCTGCTTTTCCTTGATTTCCGCCAGAGTCTTGCAGTCGATGCACAGATCCGCTGTTGGACGGGCTTCGAGGCGCTTGACGCCGATCTCGATGCCGCAGGACTCGCACCAGCCGTACTCTTCGTCTTCGATCAGTTGCAGGGTCTTGTCGATTTTCTTGATCAGCTTGCGCTCGCGGTCGCGGGCGCGCAGTTCGAGGGCGAACTCTTCTTCCTGGCTGGCACGGTCGGCCGGGTCAGGGAAGTTGGCCGCTTCGTCTTTCATGTGATCAACCGTACGGTCGACTTCCTGCATCAAGTCCAGTTTCCACTTGTTCAGGATCTTGGTGAAATGCGCGCGCATCGGAGCGCCCATGTACTCTTCACCCGCCTTCGGAACGTAAGGTTCGAAGCCGCTGATCGTCGCTTGCTGCTGTTGCTTTGCTTGGGTGGACATGAAATAGACCGCCTCTACTCTTGTAATCCATTGCGCAGGAAGCTCCATCACCGACACCTGCCGGCCCTGCGACTGCAAGCGGGCGAACTTACCAGATCAAATCAGCCTGCGCTACTCCCGGATGTCGAGGCCCCGGCGGGTGGCGCTTGCAGATGTTTGGCAAGTCGTGTCTGGTGGGATGCAGACCTGTTCAATCACTGATTTTAGTCAATCCTGGAGCGAACGCTCATCTCGTTACAGTCCAGTGTTCTTGAGGCTGTGACCGCTGCGGGTTCTCGCTCGTTCCGGTAGATGGGTAGAATCGACTCTTTTTTCCGTCGAAGGCAATCCAATGGCCCCCTACAGTGCGCGCAGTCGTGCGATCGAACCGTTCCATGTAATGGCGCTGCTGGCGCGGGCCAACGAACTGCAGGCCGACGGTCACGATGTGATTCACCTGGAAATCGGCGAGCCGGACTTCACCACTGCCGAGCCGATCATTCGCGCCGGGCAAGCCGCGCTGACGGCGGGCAAGACCCGTTACACCGCGGCGCGCGGCATTCCTGAGCTGCGTGAGGCGATTTCCGGGTTTTACCAGTCGCGCTACGGCTTGAATATCGATCCGCGCCGGATCCTGATCACGCCCGGTGGTTCTGGCGCGCTGCTGCTCGCGAGCGCGTTACTGGTCGATCCCGGCAAGCACTGGCTGCTGGCGGATCCGGGCTATCCGTGTAACCGGCACTTTTTGCGTCTGGTTGAAGGTGCGGCGCAGTTGGTGCCGGTCGGGCCGGACGTGCGCTATCAACTGACCCCGGACCTCGTCGAGCGGCACTGGGACCATGATAGTGTCGGCGCGCTGGTCGCCTCGCCGGCCAACCCGACCGGGACGATTCTGACCCGTGCCGAGCTGGCCGGGTTATCCACAGCCATCAAGGCGCGGCACGGCCATTTGGTGGTGGATGAGATCTACCACGGTCTGACGTACGGCACCGATGCCGCCAGCGTGCTCGAAGTCGATGACAATGCGTTTGTCCTGAACAGTTTTTCCAAGTACTTCGGTATGACCGGCTGGCGTCTCGGCTGGCTGGTGGCGCCGGACGCGGCGGTCGGCGAACTGGAAAAACTTGCACAAAACCTCTACATCAGCGCGCCGAGCATGGCGCAGCACGCGGCTCTGGCCTGTTTTGAGCCCGATACGCTGACGATTCTCGAGGAACGCCGCGCTGAATTCGGCCGCCGACGGGATTTCCTCCTGCCGGCGTTGCGCGAGCTGGGCTTCAACATTGCCGTCGAGCCTGAAGGCGCTTTCTATCTTTATGCCGATATCAGCCAGTTTGGCGGCGATGCCTTCGCGTTCTGCCAACATTTCCTCGAAACAGAACACGTGGCCTTCACCCCAGGCCTGGATTTTGGCCGCTATCAGGCCAGCCACCATGTGCGGTTCGCCTACACGCAAAACCTTGCGCGCTTGCAGGAAGCGGTGGAGCGCATCGCCCGTGGTTTGAAGAGCTGGCAAAACTGATGCGTTTTTATCCACCGCTGGAACAGGCGCGGCTGATCCGCCGTTACAAGCGCTTTCTCGCTGACATCGAAACCGTCAGCGGCGAATTGCTGACCATCCACTGCCCGAACACCGGTTCGATGCTCAATTGCCAGGTCGAGGGCGGACAAGTCTGGTTCAGTCGCTCCAACGACCCGAAACGCAAATTGCCCGGCACTTGGGAAATCGGCGAAACCCCGCAGGGCCGCTTGTTTTGCGTGAACACCGGGCGCGCCAACGGACTGGTCGAGGAAGCGTTGCAGGCCGGCGTCATTACCGAATTGGCCGGGTTTACTGCTTTGAAGCGGGAAGTGGCTTACGGGCAGGAAAAGAGCCGCATCGATTTCCGCCTCGAATACCCCAGTGGCCCGGCTTATATCGAAGTGAAAAGCGTCACGCTGGGCTTCGACGGTACGGCCGTGGCCGCGTTTCCCGATGCGGTGACCCAGCGCGGCGCCAAGCATTTGCGTGAGCTGGCGCATCTGGCACGGGACGGTATTCGTGCGGTGCAGTTGTATTGCGTCAATCTCACCGGGATTGAGGCCGTGCGTCCGGCCAGGGAAATCGACTCGGCCTACGCCGATGCGCTTCTCGAAGCGGTCGCTTGTGGCGTCGAGGTGCTGGCGTATGGCGTGCGCCTGGATCATCAAGAGCTGGTCATTGATCGGCGTCTCGACGTATTGCTCAACGGTTAAACGTCGATCCACAGCCCTTGCGCATCTTCGCGGCAGGCAATCGCCGTCAACGCTTGCCCGGCGCAGGGGCCGGCGACGCATTCACCGTCCTCGATCAGAAACAGGGCGCCGTGGGTGGCGCACTGGATCAGACTGTTGCTCGGATCGAGAAACTGGTCGGGTTGCCATTCCAGCCCGACGCCTCGGTGCGGGCAGCGGTTGAGGTAGACATAGGCCTGCCCGCCACGTCGCACGGCAAACAGCTTTTTCCCGTCGATATCAAAACCGCGACTACCGGCCTCGACCAGATCGACCCCGGCGCAGAGAAACTTCATGGCTATCCTCAAGTGTCCGCTCGTGTCTGGATATGTCCGAGCTTGACGTTTAAATGCAAACAATTATCAAATGGCGGCCTTCTCCCACGGGGATCGGGCAGAGGCCGAGGATACTTGGCCTGCCGTCCGGATGCCCGGGAAACCTTATTCAAGGAAGCTGTGTATGCGCCTGAGTGCTCGCGTTGCTGTGCTGTGTGTCGGCCTGTTTGTCAGCCACCAGGCCGCAGCGGCGGATTTGCCGCAACGCTGGGTCAGTGCTGGCGGCGCGTTGTCGGAATGGGTCAGCGCGCTGGGCGGCGAATCGAAACTGGTGGGTGTCGACACCACCAGCCAGCATCCGCAATCGCTGAAGGCACTGCCGAGCATCGGTTATCAGCGCAGCCTGTCCGCCGAGGGCATCTTGAGCCTGCGCCCGGACATTCTGATCGGCACGGAGGAAATGGGCCCGCCGCCGGTGCTTGCACAGGTGAAAGCGGCCAAGGTGCAGGTGCAGTTGTTCTCGGCCGAGCCTGACCTGCCCACGCTGGAAAATACGCTGACGCAACTCGGGCAACTGCTCGGTGCGGAACAACAGGCGGCGCGGTTGCTGCAAACGTATCAACAGCAACTCGCTGCGCAAGAGGCGCGAGTCGCTCGAGCGCAAACTCGACAGAAAGCCCCGGGCGTTCTGCTGTTGCTCGGGCATGCCGGCGGCAAGCCATTGATCGCCGGCAAGGACACCGCGGCCGATTGGCTGCTGCAACAGGCGGGCGGGCATAACCTGGCGATGCACACCGGCTACAAGGCGTTTTCGGTAGAGGCACTCGCCGGTCTCGATCCGCAAGTGCTGGTTTTTGCTGATCGGGCACTTACCGGTGAGGCGGCAAAAGCTGCGTTGTTCAAGGAAAACCCGATCCTTGCCGGCAGTCGTGCGGCCAAGGCCGGGCGCGTGCTGGAGCTGGATCCGACGTTGCTGGTCGGCGGGCTTGGACCACGTCTGCCGGCAGCGTTGAAAACCTTGTCGGACAGTTTCTATCCGGCCAAGAGCGATCAATGACCAGATTGGTCAAACCTCGCGCGCTGTTCATTGGCCTGGCGCTCCTGTGTTTGCTGGCGATCTGGCTGTCACTGGCGCTGGGACCGGTCAGCCTGCCGCTGTTCGATACGCTGCGCGCGGCACTGCGCATGCTCGGCGTGCCGTTGGCGCCGGAAGGTTTGGAGCAGGCTGAGTTGATCGTCGGGCAGATTCGTCTGCCGCGTACGTTGCTCGGGCTGGCGGTTGGCGGGGTGCTGGCGTTGTCCGGCGTGGCGATGCAGGGACTGTTTCGCAATCCGCTGGCGGACCCGGGGCTGGTCGGGGTGTCCAGTGGTGCGGCGCTGGGTGCTGCGGTGGCGATTGTCGGCGGCTCTTTTTTTGGCGGTTTGCCGGAAGCGTTCGGCCCCTATTTATTGTCGGTGTGCGCATTTCTCGGCGGGCTTGGTGTAACGGCGCTGGTTTATCGGCTCGGCCGGCGTAATGGTCAGACCCATGTGGCGACCATGCTCCTGGCGGGCATCGCGCTGACGGCTCTGGCCGGTTCGGCGGTCGGGCTGTTCACGTATCTGGCCGACGATGCGACGTTGCGCACGCTGACGTTCTGGAACCTTGGCAGCCTTAATGGCGCCAGTTACGCGCGGCTGTGGCCATTGCTGATCATCAGCGCCGCGGTGGCAGCGTGGTTGCCGCGCCGGGCCAAGGCACTCAATGCCTTGCTGCTGGGTGAGTCCGAGGCCGGGCATCTGGGCATCGATGTCGAGCGACTCAAGCGCGAGTTGGTGTTTTGCACCGCGCTGGGTGTTGGCGCGGCGGTGGCGGCGGCGGGGATGATCGGTTTTGTCGGGCTGGTGGTGCCGCATCTGGTGCGCTTGTTGTCCGGTCCCGATCATCGCGTGTTGCTCCCGGCCTCGGTACTGGCCGGCGCGAGCCTGCTGTTGCTGGCCGATCTGGTGGCGCGTCTGGCGCTGGCGCCGGCGGAGTTGCCGATCGGTATCGTCACGGCGTTTATCGGTGCGCCGTTTTTTCTTTACCTGTTGCTGCGAGGGCGAGCCTGATGTTGCGCGCCGACCATCTGCACGTTCAGCGTGGCCGCAAGGTTGTGCTCAGTGACGTCACGCTCCAGCTCGAACCGGGCGAAGTGCTTGGCGTACTCGGGCCGAACGGTGCCGGTAAAAGTACCTTGCTCGCAGCCTTGTGCGGTGAGTTGGCGCCCAGCTCAGGCGCGGTTTGCCTCGATGGGCACGGGTTGAGTCATTGGAGCGGCACACAGCGGGCGCAGCGTCTGGCGGTGCTGCCGCAGGCATCGACGCTGGATTTCGCCTTTCGTGTCGAGGAAGTGGTCGGCATGGGCCGGTTGCCTTATCAGAGCGGTCGGGTGCGCGATGACGAGATTATCGCCGCCGCGCTGGCCGCGGCAGATGCCGGGCACCTGAGCGGCCGCAGTTATCTGGCGTTGTCGGGTGGCGAGCGCCAGCGCGTGCATCTGGCGCGGGTGCTGGCCCAGCTCTGGCCGGGGCAGGCGGGGCAAACGCTACTGCTGGATGAGCCGACGTCGATGCTCGACCCGCTGCATCAGCACACGACCTTGCACGCGGTGCGCGAGTTTGCCGGCCGTGGCGCGGCGGTACTGGTCATCCTGCATGATTTGAATCTGGCGGCGCGTTATTGTGACCGGGTCTTGCTGCTTGAAGCTGGGCGCCCGGTAGCGCTGGACACGCCTGAGCGAGTGTTGCGCCCGGATTCGCTCAAGGCCGTGTTCGGGCTGGACGTGTTGGTGCAACCGCACCCGGAGCGCGGGCATCCGCTGATCATCGCCCGCTGACTGGAATGTCGAGGAGATTGCATGCGCCGGATGTGGCTGTTGGCGGTGGTGTGGCTTGCCGGGTGCCAGCATGTTGTTGCGCCGCCGCCCGTCGACGGCGAGATTCGCGATTTGCGCAGCGGCCAGGTGCTGACGGCGCAAGCGCTGATTCAGCGCCTGGCCAGCGCCGAGCGAGTGATTGTCGGCGAGCAGCATGACAATGCCGAGCACCACGCGGTGCAGTTATGGCTCTTGCAGGCGCTGGGTGAGCAGCGCGCGCAAGGCAGTCTGTTGCTGGAAATGCTTACGCCCGATCAACAGCCCAGGATCGACAGGTTGCGCCAGTCCGCCGCGCTCCCTGCGGATCTTCCCGCTGCCTTGGCCTGGCAGGAAGGCTGGGACTGGAAGCTTTACGGGCCGGTTGTGCGGTTCGCGCTCGCACAACCGTATCCGCTGCTGGCGGCAAACCTTGATAACGCCGAGATCCGTAGCGTCTATCGCAATCCACCCGCTTTGAACGGCCCGCTCAGCAATGCTGAGGCGGTGAAGGCGACGTTGCTGGCGCAAATCAGCGATTCCCACTGTGGTCTGCTGCCCGAGTCGCAAATGCCGGCGATGCTTGCTGTTCAGCAGCAGCGCGACCGGCGCATGGCCGAACGGCTGATGGCGGCGCCGCATCCTTCGATTCTGTTGGCCGGTGCATGGCACGCCCGCAAGGATGTCGGCGTGCCGCTGCACATGCTCGACCTGGGCGCCGCGCAGGCCCCGAGCGTGCTGATGCTGGCCGAGCGGGGCGCCGAAGTCACGCAGGCGATGGCCGATTACGTCTGGTACACCGCTGCCATGCCAGCGCAGGATTATTGTGCACAGATGCGTCAACAGCTAGCCCGATGACTTTTCCACAGGCAAAAAAAGACCCGGTAAAAACCGGGTCAAATAACCGTGATTAGCCTGATGAGGAGATAATCTGAGAGTCCGAACCAAGGGCTTTTCAGAATATCGACTGATCTCGCGACCAGTTGTGATAATCATAGCGATTCTCATTACCGAGTCAACAGCTGATTCCGTATTTATTTGTTTCAGGCGTTGAAGTGGCCCGTCATCCCGCGAAAACCAAGGGATCGGCATTACCGATCGAGCGGTGCCGTGAGTTGCCGGTTCAATTGGCCGATGCGTCGCGCCATGCTCTCGATCAGGCTGTGGGCAATCTTCGGGTTGGTGCGGGTCATGCTCAAAAAATGATCGCCGGGAATCAGCATGACGGTACTCGGCTCGCGCGCGACGACCGTGGCATTGCGTGGCTCGCCCGTGAACAGCGCCATGGCGCCGAAGATCTCGTCCTTAAGCACTTCACCGACCTTGTGCCCGTCCACAAACGCCTCGGCGTGCCCGTCGATGATCACAAATACATGATCGGCGGCGTCCCCCTGACGGATCAGGGTTTCCCCGGCTTCTACCCGTTTGAAACCGTGGGTACTGCGAAATTCTCGGGGCTTGAGGTCAGCGACGGCGTGGGCCAGAAGTGCCATCTGTCCCAGCAGATATTGCAAAAACTGCTCGCAACGGCCGCTGTCGGCAAACAAGTGCAGGAACACCTCGCTGCGTCTGTAGGGCAGCAAGCGCAATGGTCCCTCTGCGCACAAGCGGCAGTCGGCCCAGGCCTCACCTTGCTGGAGACCAATCAGATCGCCTTCCTGCCAATAAAACAGCACCCGCGTGCCGATACCGCCGTTGATCACGCCGTCCTCCAGCAGAAACAACTGGTCGGCGGGCAACTGCGCCATCAGGTCTTCCGTTGCCTGCAGTTCGAGCAATGGCCCGCACGGTGTCAGACCCAGCAGCCATTGCGCGGGCAGATTTTGCAAACGATTGATCAAGGTATCGGCGTGCGCCGATTGTTCCCCCAGTACATACATGACGACAAGGCCCGCTCAATTCTTGTGGCGTGAAGAGATGGCATCGAGCTGCTTGTTCAGGGCGTCCTTGCGTTCGGCGGGGATGTCGTTCCAGTGCACATCCATCAGCGCGCCTTCGATCGCATACAACAACACCTTCGATGCACGAAACCCACGGGTACGCACGGCCCGATAGGCGTCCACCGCGCCCAGGCGCCGCAAGTCCGAGGCGCTGTGGATGCCCACGGCATGCAGCCATTGCGCCGACGTCTTGCCAAGATTTTTCAGGTGTTGCAGTTCATCATTCATCAAGCCTCCTTGCGACGGCCGAATGGAGCGTGGGCGAGCTTCTCAGGAGTGTAGCCATCAGTAGGAAAAGCGTGGTTGTTTGGTCGGATTCGACGCAAATGCTTCTAAGAAGGGGAGGAAAGATCTGGCGAACGCAGAAGGGCGTGGCGTAACACATATAACTGTAGGAGTGAGCCTGCTCGCGATGACGGACTGACAGACAGCACATTTGCTGAATGTTAAACCGCTATCGCGAGCAGGCTCACTCCTACATGGGGGGTAGTGTCAGGTGCTGAACATGAATCTCAGCGCGTGCGATACCGCAACCGCGTGCCGAAATTCATCGACATGAGAATCTCGTCCGCGCTCAGCTCCGGCGGGAAGTACGCACCGGAAATCTGTGCGTGGGCCAGGCTCGCGCCTTCGAGCGAAGCCTTGCGGAAATCGATGCCACGCAGATCGGCGGAGCGAAAGTAGGCGTCCCGGAAATCCACACCATCGGCGTTCAGTTCACGCAGGTCGAGGCCACGGAAATCACCGCCGACCATGTCAATCGGGCCGTCCTGTGGACGCTCCTTGTTGAAACCGGCGATGTCATCTTTGTGCAGCAAGGCATACAGCGGGGTGTCGAGAAGTTTCGGCTGGCTCATGTCAGATCACCTGTTGGTTTTATGGCGCCAGTATAGTGCCACTATTTAGCGGCCGTGAAGCGAGCGAGGGCTTCACGGCCGAAATAGTTTCTTACAGACCTGGCAGGCGCTGACGGATCTGCGCGACCACGGTGTCCAGCGTGCCGGATTCATTGGTCTGCACGCGCTTGCTACGGAGGATTTCTTCCGGCGTCAGCGCTTCGCGGTTGGCCTGCTGCGCTGCGATCACTGCCAGGGTGGCGTCGGACGGATCCTTTTGATCGGCCTGACGCAGCGCCAGCCAGCTCTCGATGACCGCTTGTGGGGCGTTGCAGTCGAGAATCAAGAATGGCGTGCCGGTGGCCTCGGCGATTTTTGCAGCGCTGTCACGTTGGTCTCGCTTGAGGTAGGTGGCATCAATCACTACCGGGAAACCGGCGTGCAGGATCACTTCGGCGATTTCATGCAGATGCGCGTAGGTCGCGGCGCTGGCCTCGGCGCTGTAAATGCCGGCCTGCACGTCATTGGCAACGGTCTGTTCACCGAACAGGCGCTTGCGCTCGACGTCGGAACGCAGACGAATCGCGCCCAGCGCTTCGACCAGGCGCATCGCCACGTGGCTCTTGCCGACCGCGGAGACGCCGTGGGTGATCGCCATGAAGCGCGAAGGAATGGTGCTGTAGCTCTCCGCGAGGTTGGCATAGTTGCGGTACTGGCGCAGGGTAGTGGCGCGCTGCACCGCCGTGGCGTCCGCCGGCATGCTGAACAAGGCCACCTTGGCGCGCACCAACGCGCGATAGGCTTTATAGAAGTTCAACACTTCCAGGCCCTGGTAGTCGCCGGTCAGTTCCAGATACTGGCTGATGAAACGCCGGGCCAGGGATTTCAGTCCGCGGTCTTCCAGGTCCATCGCCAGGAACGCAGTGTCGGCGTAGACGTCGGTGAAGCGGAAGGGTTCGTTGAATTCGATGCAGTCGAAAATCACCACCTTGTCATCGATCACGGTGGCGTTGCCCAAATGAATGTCGCCGTGGCATTCGCGGGTGAAACCGTCAGCCTTGCGCTGGGCGAGCAGCGGCTTGAGGCGCTCGAAGCTGCTTTCGGCCCAGGCTTGCAAGGCTTCAAGTTGCAGCAGGTCGTTCTTGTCGCTGAGGAACGGCAGGATCTGTTCGAAATTCTGCCGCACCGGCGCCATCACGCTGTCCGGGGTGCCGGCGTCGTGTTCGGCCGGGACTTTTGGTGCGTTGAGGTGGAAGTGCGCAATCTGCTCGGCCATCGCATCGATGTGCTGAGTGGTCAGCTCGCCGTTGGCCTGAAGGGTGCTGAGCAAACCGGTCTGTGGGAACTGACGCATCTTCAGCACGTATTCGATGGCCGGGCCGTCGCCGCCCAATTGCGGTGCTTCGACGCTGCCGGTGACTGGCAACACCTCCTGATACAAATCATCGGTCAGACGCTGATTCAGGCGCAGCTCTTCGGCGCAGAAATGTGCGCGGGCGTCCAGGCCGGTAAAGTCGAGGAAGCCGAAATTCACCGGCTTCTTCACTTTATAGGCAAAGGGCCCGGTGAGAATCACCCACGAGATATGGGTTTCGATGACCTGGAACCCTTCGACGGGATGCGGGTAGAGGGCCGGGTTTTGCAGGGCAGCGATCAGGGACTGGCTCACGGGCGATCCTTCAGAGACGGGGGAGATTCGAGGCGGCCATTATGGCTGCTTGCCCGCCTGACGCAAACCTCGGAGCGTGCCTGTTGAGGATCAATAAAGTGCGTATAATCCGCCGCCATGACTCGATCCCGATCCCCCCGTACCAAGAAAAAACCACCAGCCAAGGGCATGAGCCCGTGGTTGAGCTGGGCCATTAAACTCAGTCTGGTCGGCCTTGTAGTGCTGGCCGGCTTCGCCGTCTACCTCGATGCCGTGGTGCAGGAGAAGTTCTCCGGCAAGCGCTGGACCATCCCGGCCAAGGTCTATGCGCGCCCGCTTGAGCTGTTCGTCGGACAGAAGCTCAGTAAGGACGATTTCCTCACCGAACTCGACGCCCTCGGCTATCGCCGCGAAGCCGTGAGCAACGGTCCCGGCGCCGCCGCCGTCAGCGGCAATACGGTCGATCTGAATACCCGTGGCTTCCAGTTCTACGAAGGCCTGGAAAAAGCCCAGCCGGTGCGTGTGCGTTTCTCCGGCGATTACGTGGCGGAGCTGTCGGCGACCAACGGCTCGAAATTGTCGGTGGTGCGTCTGGAGCCGCTGCTGATCGGAGGCATTTACCCGAAAAATCTTGAAGACCGCATCCTGATCAAGCTCGATCAGGTGCCGCCGTATCTGCTCGAAACCCTGGTCGCCGTCGAAGACCGCGACTTCTATAGCCATTGGGGTGTGTCGCCGAAGTCGATTGCCCGTGCGGTGTGGATCAACACCTCCGGCGGCAAGATGACCCAGGGTGGCAGTACGCTGACCCAGCAGTTGGTGAAAAACTTCTACCTGACCAGCGAACGCAGCCTGAGCCGCAAGCTCACCGAAGCAATGATGGCGATGTTGCTGGAGCTGCATTACGACAAGAAGGAAATTCTTGAGGCTTACCTCAATGAAGTCTTCGTCGGTCAGGACGGGCAGCGTGCGGTGCACGGTTTCGGTCTGGCCAGCCAGTTCTTCTTCGGCCAGCCCTTGTCCGAATTGAAGCTGCATCAGGTTGCGTTGCTGGTCGGCATGGTCAAAGGTCCGTCCTACTACAACCCGCGACGCAATCCGGAACGTGCCCTTGAACGGCGTAACCTGGTACTCGACGTGCTTGAGCAGCAAGGCGTGGCCACTGCGGAGCAAGTCGAAGCGGCGAAAAAAATGCCGCTGGGCGTGACGACCCGCGGCAAGCTCGCCGACAGCTCTTTCCCCGGCTTTATCGATCTGGTCAAACGTCAGTTGCGTGAAGACTATCGTGACGAAGACTTGACCGAAGAAGGCCTGCGCATCTTCACCAGTTTCGATCCGATTCTGCAGATGAAGGCCGAGGCCTCGGTCAACGACACCTTCAAGCGTCTGGCCGGGCGCAAGGGTTCCGATGACGTGGAAGCGGCAATGGTCGTGACCAATCCGGAAACCGGTGAAGTCCAGGCAATGATCGGCAGCCGTCAGGCCAGCTACGCCGGTTTCAACCGTGCGCTGGATGCCGTGCGGCCGATTGGCTCGTTGATCAAACCAGCGGTGTATCTGACCGCGCTGGAAAAACCGAGCCAGTACACGCTGACCAGTTGGCTGTCGGACGACCCGCTGTCGGTCAAGGGTGCGAACGGTCAGGTGTGGAAGCCGCAGAACTACGATCGTCGCTCCCATGGCACGGTGTTCCTCTACCAGGGCCTGGCGCATTCCTACAACCTGTCGACCTCGCGCCTGGGCCTGGAAGTCGGCGTGCCGAATGTGCTCAAGACCCTCGCTCGACTGGGCGTGACGCGTGAGTTTCCGGCGTTCCCGTCGATGCTGCTGGGTGCGGGCGGCATGACCCCGATCGAAGTGGCGACGATGTACCAGACCCTGGCCAATGGCGGTTTCAACACGCCGATGCGCGGGATTCGCAGCGTACTGACGGCCGATGGCGAGCCGCTCAAGCGTTATCCGTTCCAGATCGAACAGCGTTTCGATCCGGCCTCGATTTACCTGATCCAGAACGCCATGCAGCGGGTGATGCGTGAAGGTACCGGCAGTTCGGTTTATAACGTGCTGCCCAAGACCCTGACGCTGGCGGGCAAGACCGGTACCAGTAACGACTCGCGCGACAGCTGGTTCGCCGGGTTCAGTCAGGATCTGCTGGCGGTGGTCTGGCTCGGACGTGATGACAACGGCAAGACGCCGTTCACCGGGGCGACCGGTGCGTTGCAAGTCTGGAGCAGTTTCATGCGCAAGGCCGACCCGCTGCCGCTGGACATGCCGCAGCCGGACAACGTCGTCCAGGCGTGGGTCGATTCACGTACCGGTCAGGGCTCTGACGCCAACTGCCCGGGGGCCGTGCAGATGCCGTATATTCGCGGCAGCGAACCGCCACCCGGCGCCGCGTGTGCGAGCGAAACGCCCGCTTCCGGCGAGTCGGTGATGGATTGGGTCAAGGGCTGGATGAATTAAGCAAAGAGGGTTTCAAGTGAACAAGTGGTTGATTCCAGCGGTGACCGCCGTGGCTTTGCTCAGCGGCTGCTCTACCGTACAGCGTGGTTCGATTCCGGTGGTCGACTCCGGTACCGCCGTGTCCAACAGCGAACGCATTTCGGCCAACGGCGGTTTCCGTCAAACGACGGTGAAGCGTCCGGTACAGGGCCAGACTCAGGCGATTCCTCAGGGCGATACCGGTGTCGTGGTCATGGTGCCCGGTGGTGGCGCGACCACTTCGGCGCCGATCAGCAGTTCGCCAATCGTGCCCGGCCCCGCATCCGGCGGCATCACGCCTGGTCCGTATAACCCCTCGGCGGTGGACTCGGCGCCGGTCAATTCTGGCAGCTACAGCATGCCGTCGTCGCCTAGTGGCATCCCTTCGGCCAGCAGTGGCGGCGGTCTGTCGGCTGACGAACAACTGGACGGCCCGGTGCTCGCCCTGTTGACCACCGCGCAACAGCAGCAGGCCGGTGGCGACCTCAACGGTGCGTCGTCCAGTTTGGAGCGTGCGCAACGTGTGGCGCCGCGCGAGCCGCAAGTGCTCTACCGTTTGGCGCAGGTGCGTATGGCCCAGGGCGATGCGCCGCAGGCCGAGCAATTCGCCCGTCGTGCACTGACCATGGCCAACGGCCGCCCAGATCTGCAAGCCAGCCTGTGGGACATCATCGCTCAGGCCCGTGAGAAGCAAGGCGATTCCGCCGGCGCCGCACTGGCCCGTCAGAAGGCCAAGGTTTCGCTGTGATGGATGCGCGTTTCCCGAAAATCGCCGATCAGCTTTTGCTGATCGAGCGTGAACTGCGTACCCAGGGCTGGTGGGATGAGGTCCCGCCGTCGGCTGAAGCACTCAGCAGTGTCGAGCCGTTTTCGGTCGACACGCTGGACTTCGAGCAATGGCTGCAATGGATCTTCCTGCCACGCATGAAGATGATCCTCGAACAGGATCTGCCGTTGCCGAACGCCTCGGGGATTCAGGAAATGGCTGAAATGGTATTTGCCCAGCGCAATCTTGGCGGCAAGGATCGTCAGTTGCAGGTGCTGCTTAAAGAGTTTGACCTGCTGATCACTGCTTCACGCTGAACGCGACCGTAGGAGCTGACGAGTGCAACGAGGCTGCGATTTTTTGATCTTGCTCTTCAAACAAGTCAAAAGATCGCAGCCTTCGGCAGCTCCTACACAGCTCCTTCGCAGCGATTACGAGCAATTCTCGGCAATCTGCTTCTTCGCTTCGACAATGCGCTCCTGACGTTGCGCGTCGTCAAGGCGCCGCAAATCACCCTCGACCTCCTCACGCAATCGCGGATTGTTCTGCAGTTGCGCCAGATTCGTGCGTGCCTGTTCGCAAAATGCCTTGAGCTGCGCCTGCTGTTCGGCGACCTGTTTCTTGACCTTGTCATCGATGGTTTTCTGATTACCGATTACCCCGCCGCCCGACATCGGCGCTGGTTTCGGCGCGGGCGAGGAGGGCGTTTGCACGGTGGTGGACGGTTGCCCCTGAGGCGGCTGCGCATCGAAATGCGTGACACCCTGGGCGTCGACCCATTTGTAGATTTGAGCGGCCGAGCACCAGGGGCTGAGGCAGACTAACAGAGTCAGGAGGA
This sequence comes from Pseudomonas sp. SWRI99, assembly GCF_014270125.1. NCBI lineage: Bacteria > Pseudomonadati > Pseudomonadota > Gammaproteobacteria > Pseudomonadales > Pseudomonadaceae > Pseudomonas > Pseudomonas sp. SWRI99. The sequence goes on from NZ_JABWQR010000019.1 coordinate 115,407, forward strand.
GCGTTCGCATGCTGATTCCTTGCTGAAAATGCGCAATTGACGCTAACAGAGTAGCGCTTTTCAGGTTTTTTCTTGCGTTCTCATGTGCTTACCCACAATTAACCACACAGACGACTTGACTTGCAGAGGGCGAAACAGAAGAATCCAAAGTCCGCTGTAGAGGGACTGCCAGAAGCAGACCCACTCGGTAGATCATGAGGCGCACATCCGCGCCGACCTGTTACACCCGCAACGCGTTACCTCGCGCTGGGTGGGAAAGGCCCGCAACACTTGGGACGATCCCAATACTTGCTCAGTCAGTGCTGACGTAGTCGGCGACCACCGTCGCTCATGCTCTGCCGAGAAGTAAACCTATTAAGACCCGCCCCTTTTTGTGGACGGTATTCTGGCGTTTTAGAGGTGAACAACGTGGAGCTTTTATCTGGCGGTGAGATGCTCGTCCGCTTTTTGCGTGACGAAGGCGTCAAATACATTTACGGGTACCCGGGTGGTGCTCTCCTGCATGTTTACGATGCCCTGTTCAAAGAACCGGAAGTGACTCACATCCTGGTTCGTCACGAACAAGCGGCAACCCATATGGCTGACGGCTACGCCCGTGCCACCGGTAAAGCCGGCGTGGTACTGGTGACATCAGGTCCTGGCGCCACAAACGCCATCACCGGTATCGCCACCGCCTATATGGACTCGATTCCAATGGTGATCATTTCCGGTCAGGTGCCCAGCACCATGGTCGGCACCGACGCGTTCCAGGAAACCGACATGATCGGTATCTCCCGGCCGATCGTGAAGCACAGCTTCATGATCAAGCACGCTTCGGAAATCCCGGAAGTCATGAAGAAGGCATTCTACCTGGCGCAATCCGGTCGTCCGGGCCCGGTCGTGGTCGATATCCCGAAAGACATGACCAACCCGGCCGAGAAGTTCGAATACATCTTCCCGAAAAAAGCCAAGCTGCGTTCCTACAGCCCGGCCGTTCGCGGTCACTCCGGGCAAATCCGCAAGGCGGCCGAAATGCTGCTGGCGGCCAAGCGCCCGGTGCTCTACTCGGGTGGCGGCGTGATCCTCGGCAACGGTTCCGCACCGCTGACCGAACTGGCCAAAATGCTCAATTTGCCGGTGACCAACACCTTGATGGGCCTGGGCGGTTTCCCTGGCACTGACCGTCAGTTCATCGGCATGCTCGGCATGCACGGCAGCTACACCGCCAACCTGGCGATGCACCATGCCGATGTGATCCTGGCCGTCGGCGCGCGCTTCGACGATCGCGTGATCAACGGCCCGGCGAAATTCTGCCCGAACGCCAAGATCATCCACATCGACATCGACCCGGCGTCAATCTCCAAGACCATCAAGGCCGACGTGCCAATCGTCGGTCCGGTCGAGAGCGTCCTGACCGAAATGGTCGCAATCCTCAAGGAAATCGGCGAGACCCCGAACAAGGAGTCCGTGGCCAGCTGGTGGAAGCAGGTAGATGAATGGCGTGGCGATCGTGGCCTGTTCCCTTATGAAAAGGGCGACGGCAGCAAGATCAAGCCGCAGACCGTGATCGAGACCCTCTGCGAAGTGACCAAGGGCGACGCTTTTGTGACCTCCGACGTCGGTCAGCACCAGATGTTCGCGGCGCAGTACTACACGTTCAACAAGCCGAACCGCTGGATCAACTCCGGTGGCCTGGGCACGATGGGCTTTGGTCTGCCGGCGGCGATGGGCATCAAGCTGAGCTTCCCCGACGACGACGTTGCCTGCGTCACCGGTGAAGGCAGTATCCAGATGAACATCCAGGAGCTGTCGACCTGCCTGCAGTATGGCTTGCCGGTAAAAATCGTCATCCTCAACAACGGTGTGCTGGGCATGGTTCGCCAGTGGCAGGACATGAGCTACGGCAGCCGTCACTCGCACTCCTACATGGAATCGCTGCCTGACTTCATCAAGCTGGCTGAAGCTTACGGCCACGTTGGCGTACGCATCACCGAATCGAAAGATTTGAAGGCGAAGATGGCCGAAGCGTTCGCCATGAAGGATCGTCTGGTGATCATCGATGTTTCGGTCGACACCAGCGAGCACGTCTACCCGATGCAGATCAAAGACGGCTCCATGCGCGATATGTGGCTGAGCAAGACGGAGCGTACCTAATCATGCGGCACATTATTTCCTTGCTTCTGGAAAACGAACCCGGCGCTCTGTCTCGCGTGGTCGGCCTGTTCTCGCAGCGCAACTACAACATCGAAAGCCTGACCGTGGCCCCGACCGAAGACCCGACCCTGTCGCGTCTGACGCTGACCACCGTGGGCCACGATGAGGTCATCGAGCAGATCACCAAAAACCTGAACAAGCTGATCGAAGTGGTCAAGCTGGTGGACCTGTCGGAAAGCGCTCACATCGAACGCGAACTGATGCTGGTCAAGGTCAAGGCCACTGGCGCCCAGCGCGCCGAGATCAAACGCACCACCGATATCTACCGTGGACAGATCGTCGATGTCAGCGCCAGCGTGTATACCGTTCAATTGACCGGTACCAGCGACAAGCTCGACAGCTTCATTCAGTCCATCGGCACCGCTTCGATTCTGGAAACCGTCCGTAGCGGCGTGACCGGCATTGCCCGCGGCGACAAAGTACTCAGCATCTAAACCAAATTAGCGCATGGCCTGAACGGCCGGATATAAGGGGAAATTCATGAAAGTTTTCTACGATAAAGACTGCGACCTGTCGATCATCCAGGGCAAGAAAGTTGCCATCATCGGTTACGGCTCCCAGGGCCACGCTCAAGCGTGCAACCTGAAAGACTCCGGTGTCGACGTTACCGTCGGTCTGCGTAAAGGTTCGGCCACCGTTGCCAAAGCCGAAGCTCACGGCTTGAAAGTGACCGACGTTGCTTCCGCTGTGGCGGCTGCCGACCTGGTCATGATTCTGACCCCGGACGAATTCCAGTCCTCGCTGTACAAGAACGAAATCGAGCCGAACATCAAGAAAGGCGCCACCCTGGCCTTCTCCCACGGCTTCGCGATCCACTACAACCAGGTTGTTCCGCGTGCCGACCTCGACGTGATCATGATCGCGCCGAAAGCCCCGGGCCATACCGTGCGTTCCGAGTTCGTCAAGGGCGGCGGTATCCCTGACCTGATCGCGATCTACCAGGACGCCTCGGGCAACGCGAAAAACGTTGCACTGTCCTACGCCGCTGGCGTTGGTGGCGGCCGTACCGGCATCATCGAAACCACTTTCAAGGACGAGACTGAAACCGACCTGTTCGGCGAACAAGCCGTTCTGTGCGGCGGCACCGTTGAGCTGGTCAAAGCCGGTTTCGAAACCTTGGTTGAAGCTGGCTACGCGCCGGAAATGGCCTACTTCGAATGCCTGCACGAACTGAAGCTGATCGTTGACCTCATGTACGAAGGCGGTATCGCCAACATGAACTACTCGATCTCCAACAACGCCGAGTACGGCGAGTACGTGACCGGTCCGGAAGTCATCAACGCCGAATCCCGTCAGGCCATGCGCAACGCCCTGAAACGTATTCAGGACGGCGAATACGCCAAAATGTTCATCAGCGAAGGCGCAACCGGCTACCCTTCGATGACCGCCAAGCGTCGTAACAACGCCGCTCACGGTATCGAAATCATCGGCGAGCAACTGCGCTCCATGATGCCGTGGATCGGTGCCAACAAGATCGTCGACAAAGCCAAAAACTGAGTCAGCGTCCCTTGTATGAAAAAACGCGGCCCTGGCCGCGTTTTTTCGTTTGAGACGGCGGTTCTGGTATAAAGCTGCATCGTTTGTGGCCGAACTGTCGTCCTCAAGCCTCTGTCGAATTTTTTCCACACCGTTGCAAGGTAATGTCCATGAGCGAACGTCCCGAAGAGCCGAACAAGGCTTCCGACGCCGAAAGCCTCCTGCCCATCGATGAACACATCGAAGAAGGGCACGACGCTGAAGGTCGTAAAGTCCGGCATCGTGGTATCTATCTGCTGCCGAACCTGTTCACCACCGCTAACCTGTTCGCAGGGTTCTATTCCATCATCAACTCGATGAGCGCCCAGGCGGCCTTGAGTGCCGGCGACTCGGCGAATGCGAGCAAGTACTTCGCGTTCGCCGCGATCGCGATTTTCGTTGCCATGGTGCTCGACGGCCTCGACGGTCGGGTTGCACGCATGACCAACACGCAAAGCGCATTCGGCGCCGAATATGACTCCCTGTCAGACATGGTTGCTTTCGGCGTCGCGCCTGCATTGCTGGCTTTCGGCTGGGCATTGGGTGACATGGGCAAGGTCGGCTGGATGGTCGCCTTCATTTATGTAGCTGGCGCGGCGTTGCGTCTGGCGCGTTTCAACACTCAAGTGGGTACGGCAGACAAGCGCTACTTCATCGGTCTGGCCAGTCCGGCAGCTGCGGGTGTGGTGGCGGGTATCGTCTGGGCATTCAGTGACTATGGCATTCAGGGTTCGAAGATGTCGTTCCTGGTTGCGTTGATGGTGGCGGCGGCCGGCATGTTGATGGTCAGCAACATCAAGTACAACAGCTTCAAGGAGCTGGACTTGAAAGGGCGTGTGCCGTTCGTGGCGATTCTCGCCGTGGTGCTGGTGTTCGCGGTTGTGTTCAGCGATCCGCCGCGCATTCTGCTGCTGGTGTTCCTCGCCTACGCTGCTTCCGGCCCGGTGCAATATCTGTTGCGCCTTCGTCGTCACAAAAACGCCGAGTGATGTAATTTCCCGCATACTCCGCAGTCTATGGGTGCACCTGTCCTCCAAAGCTGCGGAGTTGTCATGTTGATCAAGATCCCCAAAGCATCTGACTGCCATGAGTCGGATGTCACGCCCGAATCCATCTATCTTTCCCGTCGCCAACTGCTCGGTGCTACCGCCGCCGGTATTGCTGTCAGCAGCCTGCCGCGTTGGGCCAGTGCCGCGGATCCTTCTCGTTACTCCGATGTTGAACCGGGCAAAGCGCCGGCCTGGTTCGCCGAAAAGCTTCCTTCTACCCAGTGGGGCGCGGTCAGCGTCAAGGATGAGGCAATCACGCCTTATAAGGACGCTACTCACTACAACAACTTTTATGAGTTCGGTACTGACAAGGGCGACCCGGCGGCGAACGCCGGATCGCTGAAAACCGAACCGTGGAGCGTGGTGATAGACGGAGAGGTGGGTAAGCCGGGACGCTATGCGCTTGAAGATTTCATGAAGCCTTATCAACTGGAGGAACGTATCTATCGCCTGCGCTGTGTCGAGGCGTGGTCGATGGTCATTCCCTGGATTGGTTTCCCCATCTCGGCGTTGCTCAAGCAAGTCGAGCCGACTTCAAAGGCCAAATACATCCGCTTCGAAACCTTGCAGGATCCCAAGAGCATGCCCGGACAGCGCTCCGGGTTCGCCTTGATTGACTGGCCCTATGTCGAAGGCTTGCGTCTGGACGAGGCAATGAACCCGCTGGCAATCCTCGCTGTGGGTATGTATGGCCGAGAACTGCCGAATCAGAACGGCGCACCGCTGCGGTTGGTGGTGCCGTGGAAATATGGCTTTAAAAGCGTGAAGTCTATCGTGCGGATCAGCCTGGTCAGTGAGCAGCCGAAGACAACCTGGCAAAGCATCGCCGCGGATGAGTACGGCTTCTATGCCAATGTGAATCCGACGGTTGATCACCCGCGCTGGACCCAGGCACGGGAGCGGCGATTGCCGAACAGTCTGTTCAAACCGAATGTGCGTGACACGCAAATGTTTAACGGCTACTCGGAAGAAGTCGCTTCTTTATATACAGGGCTCGATCTGCGGAAGAACTACTGATGCGTTATCCGTTCTGGCGAGTGGGCGTTTTCATTGCGGCGGCGATCTGGCCGTTGCTGTGGTTCTATCAGGCTTTTGCGGATTTGCTCGGGCCTGATCCGGGTAAGGTGCTGGTAGATCGGTTGGGGCTGGGGACGCTGGTATTGTTGTTGATCACGCTGAGCATGACCCCTTTGCAGAAACTGACCGGGTGGGCGGGGTGGATTGCCGTTCGCCGGCAGCTGGGGCTTTGGTGTTTTGCGTATGTGGTTCTGCACTTATGTAGCTATATGGCTTTTATCCTGGGGTTCGATTGGTCGCAGTTGGGGGTTGAGCTGCGCAAGCGGCCGTACATTATTGTCGGAGCGTTGGCTTTTCTGGGATTGTTGGCGCTGGCGGTGACTTCCAATCGCTACAGTCAGCGGCGATTGGGGATTCGTTGGAAAAAACTGCACCGGTTGGCCTATGTGATTCTGGGCTTGGGGTTGCTGCACATGCTGTGGATTGTGCGTGCCGATCTCAAGGAGTGGGCGATCTATGCCTTTATAGGCAGTGCGCTTCTCTTGTTGCGGCTGCCTCCCGTTACACGTCGAATCCCGCGTTTATTGGCTAAAAGGCAAAATCTTCAAGAAAAGCAAAATTAACGGTTGACGGCAGATTCTGGAAGTCTATAATTCGCCCCACTTCCGGCGCAGTCGAAACGGAAAACTCCTTGATATTCAAAGAGTTACACAGTTTTCGACAGCGGCTTGCTTCAGATCATCGAGGCCTGGAAGGAGTTGAAAGGGCAGTGATGCTTGGCGCTTTCA
>NZ_JABWQR010000002.1:0-285834 GCF_014270125.1 Pseudomonas sp. SWRI99
GCTCCCGCTGGGCTGCGTAGCAGACCCACGATTCTGGGCCGCTTCGCGCCCCGGCGGGAGCAAGCTCCCTCGCCACACAGGCTCGCTCCCTCAGGAGTTCCTCACAAGATTACGGGAGACCACCATGCCGCGTTTCGCAGCCAACCTGTCCATGCTGTTCACCGAACAGGATTTCCTTGCCCGTTTCGACGCCGCCGCCAAGGCCGGTTTCACTGGCGTGGAATACCTGTTCCCGTACGACTTCAGCTCTGCCGAAATCAAGGCAAAACTGCAAGCCAACGGTCTCACCCAAGTGCTGTTCAACCTGCCGGCCGGTGACTGGGCCAAGGGCGAGCGTGGTATCGCCTGCCTGCCGGACCGGGTCGAAGAGTTCCGAGCCGGGGTCGATCTGGCGATTGCCTACGCGCAAGTGCTGGGCAACACCCAGGTCAACTGCCTGGCCGGTATCCGCCCGCAAGGCGTCGACGATGCCACGATTGAAAAGACCTTCGTCGCCAATCTCAAATACGCCGCCGACAAGCTGCAAGCGGCGGGCATCAAACTGGTGATGGAAGCGATCAACACCCGCGACATCCCCGGCTTCTACCTGAACAACACGGCGCAAGCCCTGTCGATTCGCGAGCAGGTCGGCAGCGCCAATCTGTTCCTGCAATACGACATCTATCACATGCAAATCATGGAAGGCGATCTGGCCCGCACCCTGCAATCGCACCTGGGCGAGATCAACCATGTGCAGCTCGCGGACAACCCTGGGCGCAACGAGCCGGGCACCGGTGAGATCAACTACCGCTTCCTGTTCGAACACCTCGACCGCATTGGTTATCAGGGTTGGGTGGGTTGCGAGTACAAGCCGTTGACCACCACTGAAGCAGGCCTGGGCTGGCTGAAGTCGCACAACGCAATCTGAAATCGAGTTTGGCCTTTTGTGGCGAGGGAGCTTGCTCCCGCTCGGCTGCGCAGCAGTCGCGAACCCTGCAAACCGTTTTTGCCTGATACACCGCAGTGGATGGTCTGGGGGTGCTTCGCCCCCCAGCGGGAGCAAGCTCCCTCGCCACATCAGGTGCCAGGCAGATTATTTGGCTACACAAAAACAAGAGGAATTTCTCATGGCTAAAATCGGATTTATCGGCACCGGCATCATGGGCCACCCAATGGCGGCGAACCTGCAGAAAGCCGGTCACAGCCTGTTCCTGTCGCAGCACCACGACGCTGCCCCGGCCGATCTGGTCGCCGCTGGCGCCGTCGCCTTGGCCAACCCGCGCGAAGTGGCGCAGGAAGCCGAATTCATCATCGTCATGGTCCCGGACACCCCGCAGGTTGACGATGTGCTGTTCCGCGCCGACGGTGTTGCGGCTGGCATCGGCAAGGGCAAAGTGGTCATCGACATGAGCTCGATCTCGCCGACCGCCACCAAGGCCTTCGCGGCGAAGATCAACGAGAAACGTGCGCAGTATCTCGACGCGCCGGTGTCCGGCGGTGAAGTCGGCGCCAAGGCCGCGACCCTGAGCATCATGGTCGGTGGCGATGCCGATGCCTTCGAACGCGCCCTGCCGCTGTTCCAGGCCATGGGCAAGAACATCACCCTGGTCGGTGGCAACGGTGACGGTCAGACCGCCAAGGTCGCCAACCAGATCATCGTCGCACTGAACATTCAGGCGGTCGCTGAAGCGCTGCTGTTCGCCTCGAAAAACGGCGCCGATCCAGCCAAGGTGCGCGAAGCGCTGATGGGCGGCTTCGCTTCTTCGAAGATTCTTGAAGTGCACGGCGAGCGCATGATCAAAGGCACCTTCGACCCAGGCTTCCGCATCAGCCTGCACCAGAAAGACCTGAACCTGGCCCTGCAAGGCGCCAAAGAATTGAACATCAACCTGCCGAACACCGCCAACGCCCAGCAAGTGTTCAGCACCTGCGCAGCCATCGGTGGCAGCAACTGGGACCACTCGGCGCTGATCAAGGGCCTGGAACACATGGCCAACTTCTCGATTCGCGACAAAAAATAATCTGCACCTCTGGCTCGCTCCCTGTGGGAGCGGGCTTGCCCGCGATGACATCGACTCGGTCTGCCTGAAAGACCGCAGCGCCTGAATCGCTGGCAAGCCAGCTCCCACAAGGACCGCGTCGCTGCTCCGTTGTCGCTCTGTCCCAATAACAAGAATTCCGGGAGCCCGCCATGTCGGTCGATCCGCAACAACTGCTGCGCGAGCTGTTTGCCACAGCCATCGACGCGGCCCATCCGAACCAAGTCCTCGAAGCCCATTTGCCCGCCGACCGCAGCGGCCGGGTGATCGTCATCGGTGCCGGCAAAGCCGCGGCCGCCATGGCCCAGGTCGTCGAGCGTTGCTGGGAAGGTGAAGTCACCGGCCTGGTGGTGACCCGTTACGGTCACGGCGCCCCGTGCGAAAAAATCGAAGTGGTCGAAGCCGCCCATCCGGTGCCGGACGCCGCCGGTCTGGCCGTGGCCAAACGCGTGCTGGAACTGGTCAGCAATCTCAGCGAAGACGACCGTGTGATCTTCCTGCTCTCCGGCGGCGGCTCTGCCCTGCTCGCCTTGCCGGCCGAAGGCATCACCCTCGCCGACAAGCAATCGATCAACAAAGCCTTGCTCAAATCCGGCGCGACCATCGGCGAGATGAACTGCGTGCGCAAGCACCTCTCGGCGATCAAGGGCGGGCGCCTCGGCAAAGCCTGCTGGCCTGCCACGGTTTACACCTACGCGATTTCCGATGTACCGGGCGACCTCGCCACGGTCATCGCGTCCGGCCCGACCGTGGCCGATCCGAGCACGTCGGCCGAAGCCCTGGCGATCATCAAGCGCTACGGCATCGACATTCCGGCCTCGGTGCGCAACTGGCTGCAAAGCCCGGAATCGGAAACCGTCAAACCCGGCGACCCGAGTCTGGCGCGCAGCCATTTCCAGTTGATCGCCCGTCCACAGCAATCGCTGGATGCCGCGGCGGTGAAATGCCGTCAGGCCGGTTTCAGCACCTTGATTCTCGGCGACCTCGAAGGCGAATCCCGCGAAGTGGCGAAAGTCCACGCTGGCATCGCCCGACAGATCATCAACCACGGCCAGCCACTCGCCGCGCCGTGCGTGATTCTTTCCGGCGGTGAAACCACAGTGACCGTGCGCGGCAACGGCCGTGGCGGACGCAACGCTGAATTCCTTCTCAGCCTGACCGACAGCCTCAAGGGCCAGGCCGGCGTCTATGCGCTGGCCGGCGACACCGATGGCATCGATGGCTCGGAAGACAATGCCGGCGCGATCATGACCCCGGACAGCTACGCCCGCGCTGCGGCGTTGGGTTTGAACGCCAGCGACGAGCTGGATAACAACAACGGTTACGGCTACTTCCAGGCGCTTGATGCGCTGATCGTCACCGAGCCGACCCGCACCAACGTCAACGACTTCCGCGCCATCCTGATCCTTGAGAACTGCAAATCATGACGCCTGATAAAAAGGTCAAAATCCTCGCCACCCTCGGCCCTGCGGTTGATGACATCGACGACATCCGCGAGCTGGTCGAGGCCGGGGTGAATATCTTCCGCCTCAACTTCAGCCACGGCGATCACGCCGACCATGCCAAGCGCTATCAGTGGATCCGCGAAGTCGAGCGCCAGCTCAATTATCCACTGGGCATCCTCATGGACCTGCAAGGGCCGAAACTGCGTGTCGGCAAGTTCGCCGACGGCAAGGTGCAACTGCATCGCGGTCAGGCGTTCCGTCTCGATCTTGATGCGACGCCGGGCGATGAACGCCGGGTGAACCTGCCGCATGCGGAAATCATCGCAGCGCTGGAAGCCGGTATGGATCTGCTGCTCGACGACGGCAAACTGCGCCTGCGCGTGGTGACCAAATACGCCGATGCGATCGACACCACGGTGCTCAATGGCGGCGAACTGTCAGACCGCAAAGGCGTGAACGTGCCGCAAGCGCTGCTCGACCTCAGCCCGCTGACCGCCAAGGATCGCCGCGATCTGAGCTTCGGTCTGGAGCTGGGTGTCGACTGGGTCGCGCTGTCGTTCGTGCAGCGTCCGCAAGACATCATCGAAGCTCGCGCGCTGATCGGCGACAAGGCCTTTCTGATGGCGAAAATCGAAAAACCGTCGGCGGTCGAACAACTGCGCGAAATCGCTGAACTGAGCGACGCGATCATGGTGGCGCGCGGCGACCTTGGCGTCGAAGTGCCGGCCGAAAGCGTGCCGCAGATTCAGAAAAACATCATCACCACCTGCCGCGCGCTGGGCAAACCGGTGGTCGTGGCGACGCAGATGCTCGAATCGATGCGCTTCTCCCCGGCACCGACCCGCGCCGAGGTGACCGACGTCGCCAACGCCGTGGCCGAAGGCGCCGATGCGGTGATGCTGTCGGCGGAAACCGCGTCCGGCGAGTATCCGCTGGAAGCCGTGCAAATGATGAGCAAGATCATCCGCCAGGTGGAAAACGGCCCGGATTATCAGACCCAGCTCGACGTCAGCCGACCGAAAGCCGAAGCCACCGTTTCCGATGCTATCAGCTGCGCAATCCGCCGTATCAGCAACGTGCTGCCAGTGGCGGTGCTGGTCAATTACAGCGAGTCGGGCGCCTCGACGTTGCGCGCATCGCGCGAGCGACCGAAAGCGCCGATTCTCAACCTGACGCCGAACCTGCAAACCGCGCGGCGCTTGAGCGTGGCGTGGGGGATCCATTCGGTGGTCAATGATCGCCTGCGTCAGGTCGATGAAGTCTGCTCGACGGCGCTGGAGATCGCCCAGGCGCAGGGCATGGCCGAGCGTGGTGACACCCTGCTGATCACCGCCGGCGTGCCGTTCGGACAGCCGGGGTCGACCAATTCGCTGCGCATCGAAACGTTGATCTAAAGATAGTTACACAACCCTGTGGCGAGGGAGCTTGCTCCCGCCTCGGCTGCGCAGCAGTCGTCGGTTTCAGGGACATGACAGTTTTCACAGAAGAACCGCATCAACCCGGTTTGGGGCCGCTTCGCGACCCAGCGGGAGCAAGCTCCCTCGCCACAGTTATTTGCAAGACCTTTTGATTTTCCAACTGCCCAGACTTTCTCAACATGCCTGCCAATCACTTCAACACCCACTGCCCCGACTGGGCCGAGGCCTTGCTCAACGGTTTCAGTCAGATTTTCTTCCAGCGCCATCCGCTGTGCGGCCTGCTGTGTCTGTTGGCTATTCTGCTGACCGCGCCGGTGCTGTTCGCCGGGGCGTTGCTCGGTGGCGTCGCCGGGTTGCTGACCGCGCAACGGCGCAACTACGCCAAGGCCGATCGCCAGGCCGGATTGTTCAGCTATAACGGCGTGCTGCTGGGCCTGCTGCTGAGCCTGTACTTCCCGTGGTCGCCGCTGCTGCCGCCGCTGATTCTGGCGGCCGGTGGCTTGAGCGCGATGCTCACGCAGCAATGGCTCCAACACGTGTACCGCAGCCGCGCCATACCGGCCTACACCTCGCCGTTCGTAGCGATCAGTTGGGTGCTGCTGGTGTTCGCCGAACCGTCCGCGCCAGCGCCCACCATCGAATTGAACACCGTCAATGTGCTGGCCGCTGAACTGCGGGGCTTCGGCCAGGTGATGTTCCTCGACCATCCGTTGGCCGGGGCGTTGATCGCCAGCGGTTTGCTGATGGCCGACCGCCGGGCTTTCTGCTGGGCGCTGTTCGCGTCGGCAATCGGCCTCGGTTCGAGTCTGCTGCACCACGAAACCTCTGCCGCACTGGCCGGACTCGGCAGCTACAACGCCATACTCGCCGCCCTCGCCTTCAGCGCTCAGCGCCAACATCCGTGGCTGCCGCTGCTCGGAATCGTCCTGGCACTGTTGGTGACGCCGTTGTTCGCCGCGCTCGGACTGGCGACGCTGACCGCGCCTTTCATCCTCGCCTGCTGGCTGATCCGCGTCGGCCTGCAGATGCTTGGCAAAGCGTCGCTGGCGCATGAGCCTTGCGCTCACGGGGACAATCACCCTAGGCTGCGCTGATCTTCGATTCAGGCGTTATCCATGGACAGCAGCAACAATTGGCGCGAACGGCTTTTCGTCATGATTTTCCAGAGCGACACCCCGGCCGGGCGTCGCTTCGACGGCATTCTGCTGTTGATCATCCTCGCCAGTCTGGTGATCGTGATGCTCGACAGTATCGACAGCGTCCACCGCAATTACGCCGACCTGCTGGCCTACATCGAGTGGGGTTTCACGGCGATCTTCCTCGGCGAGTACATCCTGCGCCTGTATTGCTCGCCCAAGCCGCTGCGCTATGCCTTCAGCTTTTACGGACTGGTGGACCTGCTGGCGATCGTGCCCGGCATCCTCGCGTTGTATTACAGCGATGCGCAGTACCTGCTGATCATCCGCATCATCCGCATGCTGCGGATCTTCCGCGTACTCAAGCTCAGTCCGTACCTCAAGCAAGCCAACTATCTGATGTCGGCGCTGCGCGGCAGCAAGCAGAAAATCGTCGTGTTTCTGGTCAGCGTCTGCACGCTGGTGACGGTGTTCGGCACGCTGATGTACGTGATCGAAGGCCCGGAACATGGCTTCACCAGCATTCCAAAAGGCATCTATTGGGCGATCGTGACCTTGACCACGGTGGGCTTCGGCGACATCGTGCCGAAGACGCCCCTGGGTCAGGTGATCTCATCGCTGGTGATGATTACCGGTTACTCGATCATCGCCGTGCCCACTGGCATTTTCACCGCAGAACTGGCTAATGCCATGCGCGGCGAGCAGCTGCAACATGACTGCCCGGGGTGTCAGAAAAAGAACCATGAGCAAAGTGCGGCGTTCTGTTCGCGCTGCGGCAGTCAGCTGTTCAAAAAAGTGGAATAAGCACAGAGCTTTTTAATCTTTAAGCGACTATGCCGGCACCGTTATAGTCAGTGGCAATTAAACATCACCCCCGTTTGACGATAATCAACAAGGAATGCGCAGTGAAAAAACTCTTTGGCGCCTCACTTCTCGCCGCTGGCCTGGCCTTGGCCAACATCGCTCACGCAGCCCCGACCCTGCTTAACGTTTCCTACGACGTGATGCGCGATTTCTACAAGGACTACAACACTGCGTTCCAGAAACACTGGCAAGCCGAGCACAACGAAAACATCACCGTACAGATGTCCTTCGGCGGGTCAAGCAAGCAGGCGCGCTCGGTAATCGACGGCTTGCCGGCCGACGTCATCACCATGAACATGGCCACCGACATCAACGCCCTCGCCGACAACGGCAAACTGGTGCCGGACAATTGGGTCACGCGCCTGCCGAACAACAGCGCGCCGTTCACCTCGGCCACGGTGTTCATTGTCCGCAAGGGCAACCCGAAAGCCCTGAAGGATTGGCCCGATCTGCTCAAGGACGGCGTGCAGGTGATCGTGCCCAACCCGAAGACCTCCGGTAATGGCCGCTACACCTATCTGTCAGCCTGGGGCTACGTGCTGAAAAACGGTGGCGACGAGAACAAGGCCAAGGACTTCGTTGGCAAACTGTTCAAGCAGGCGCCAGTGCTGGACACCGGTGGCCGCGCCGCCACCACCACGTTCATGACCAACCAGATCGGCGACGCGCTGGTGACCTTCGAGAACGAAGCGGAAATGATCGCCCGCGAATTTGGTCGCGATCAGTTTGAAGTGGTCTATCCGAGCGTTTCCGCCGAGGCCGAGCCACCGGTGTCCGTGGTCGACAAAGTTGTCGACAAGAAAGGCTCGCGCGCTGCGGCTGACGAGTACCTGAAGTACCTGTGGTCGCCACAAGGTCAGGAAATTGCTGCAGCCAATTACCTGCGCCCGCGTGATCCGGCGGTGCTGGCGAAATACACCGACCGTTTCCCGAAAGTCGATTTCCTCTCGGTGGAGAAGACCTTTGGTGACTGGCGCACGGTGCAAAAAACCCACTTCAATGACGGTGGGGTGTTTGATCAGATTTATACCGGACAGTAAGGCCTGCTCGATCAAAACAAGGCGACCCACTGAGGTCGCCTTTTTCATGCGTCTGCATCACCCTCACTCACTCATTCAAAATTAAGTAACCAATCATTACCACGAGTAATAAGAGTTATTATCCGAAAGCGCCTTCTGCCGACCCGCGCTGTCCATTAGCCTCACCGCTTTCCCTGTGCCCGACCTGAGTAATCCTATGACCGCCCCCCCTCACGCAATGACCCGAGGCATGGTCCTGCTGTTCGCTTTCTGCTGCGGCGCCATCGTTGCCAACATTTACTACGCACAACCGATCATCGGCCTGATCGCGCCAGACATCGGCCTGTCCGACACGATGGCCAGCTTCATCGTCTCGCTGACTCAGATCGGTTATGCGTTGGGCCTGTTCTTTCTGGTACCGCTGGGTGATCTGCTGGAAAACCGACGCCTGATGATCATCACTACGGTGGTCGCGATTGCCAGTCTGCTGGGCGCCGCGTTTACCGAGCAGCCCAATGTGTTCCTGCTGATCTCATTGCTGGTCGGCTTCAGCTCGGTGTCGGTGCAAATCCTGATTCCGCTGGCGGCGCATCTGGCGCCGGAAGAATCTCGCGGTCGCGTGGTCGGCGGGATCATGGGCGGTTTGCTGCTGGGCATTCTGTTGGCGCGACCGGTGTCGAGCGTGGTCGCCGATCACCTTGGCTGGCGGGCCATGTTCATGATCGCCGCCGCGTTGATGGCGGCGATCAGCGTGGTCTTGGCGTTGACCGTGCCCAAGCGCCAGCCCGATCACAGCGCAACCTACGGGCAACTGATCGGCTCGCTGTGGACGCTGCTGCGCCAGCAACCGGTGCTGCGCCAGCGCGCGTTTTATCAGGGTTGCATGTTCGCCACGTTCAGCCTGTTCTGGACCGCCGTGCCGCTGGAACTGGCACGCAACCATGGCCTGTCGCAAAGCGAAATTGCGATCTTCGCCCTGGTCGGCGCCATCGGTGCCATCGCCGCGCCCATCAGCGGCCGTCTCGCCGACGCCGGCCACACGCGCATCGCCTCGCTGCTGGCCATGCTGTTCGCCAGCCTGAGCTTCCTGCCCGCCTTCATTCACCCGGCCTACAGCGTCATTGGCCTGGCCGTGACCGGCGTGGTCCTGGATTTTTGCGTGCAGATGAACATGGTCCTCGGCCAACGCGCGGTGTACTCGCTGGACGCGAAAAGCCGTGGTCGCCTCAACGCGCTGTACATGACCAGCATCTTCATCGGCGGCGCGTTCGGCTCGTCGGTGGCCAGCGCTGTGTACGAACATGGCGGCTGGTTGTGGATCGTGATTGTCGGCAGCGTGTTTCCGCTGTTGGCGTTGTTGCGGTTTTTGAGTGCATCGCGACGTGCTTCATTCGCGACGGCATGAGGCGTCAAAAGCTTCGCGAGCAAGCTCGCTCCCACAGGTCGCTTCCTGAGGTGATGTCATTGTGGGAGCGAGCCTGCTCGCGAAGGCGGCCGTCAGCCGCAGATGGATTGCCTGACCTGACGCCATCCTGACCAGGCTCGCTCCCACAGGTTTTTGCGGTGTACTCCGAATCACTGCAATACACAAAACCAGTGTAGGAGCGAGCTTGCTCGCGAAAGCGGCCGTCAGCCGCAGATGGATTGCCTGACCTGACGCCTTCGCGAGCAGGCTCGCTCCCACCGGTTTTGCGGCACACTCCAATACCACGCAGACGAAAAAACGGCGATCCCAGGATCGCCGTTTCTCATCACTGCCCGAACTTCTTGCCCAACCCCGGCGGTACGCCGTGGATGTTGGTGTCTTCCCACGGGCCGTTGGGGCTGACCGCGCGGCTCCAGCCGTTGTTCCAGCGGTAGTAGGTGCGCTGGCGGTAGAAGGTGTTGGTCTGGTCGTCGAGGACGTAGACGCCGAGCTTCTGGTCCCAGTGGCTGTTGCCGCCTGGAGGCGGAGCGAAGCTGGCCGAGGTGCGCGGGACTGGCTTGGCGGGTTTGGCCGGGATGCTTTTGCCCGGTGTCGGCGAGGTCGAGGGGGTCGGGCCTGGCTGGGACGGCGGGATCGGCGGCAGGCTGGTTGTCGGTTCCGGTCGTTGTACCGCACATGCACTCAAGCCCAGGGCCAGTGTGAGGACTGTGATGCGGGCGATGGTGTGCATGGCGGTGCTTTCCTGTGGTTCCGGTTATAGGTCCGGGCTGTCAATCATGAGTGTTTGTAGCGCAGTGGTGCTAGTGGCCAAAGGGCCGCTGCGACCAACCCATTCACCGGCGGTCGGTTGACCGGCCCGGGAGATGCGCGCAACGAGTTGGACTTCCGGAAAGTTGGACAGTTTCAACTGCGGCATCATTGCGTCGGCATCACCCAGTTCAACGGTCACCGGCAGATCGGCGACGGTCAGGCGCTTGGCCGCCAGCGGTGCCGGTGGGCCGGAGGTGGCGCGGGCGAAGATGAATACGCTGTCGCCCGGTTGCACCTTACCCTTGAGTTCACTGGCGAGATCGACGCTGACTTTCAGCAACGCGGTTTTCGCCGCGGGCGCCTGGGCCACCTTGCCGCCGCTGGCTTGCAGGCGTTCGGCGGCGCGCTGGATGCCACCTTGCAGCGCCGCACGGGAATTGTCATCCGCCGGCAGTTGCGCGAGCAGGCGATTCCAATAGTCGATAGCCTCCTGATAGCGCTGGCCCTCGAATGCGGCGATACCGAGCAGGCCAAGGCTGGTGACTTCTTTCGGATCGGCCTTCAAGGCTTCGTCGGTCAGCGCCTGAATCTTCTCCGACCATTTTTTGCCGTCAGCAAAATACTGCGCCTGCGCCCATTGGCCGAGCAGTTCGGGCTGGCGGCCAGAGAGGTTGGCGGCGCGCTCGAACAACTTCGCCGCCTCTGCCGGGCGCTCCTGAGCCATGTAGGTGCGACCGAGGAAATACAGGCCTTCAGCCGAATCCGGCTGCGCCGCAACGGCACGCTCCAGACGCTGGGTCATCTCTTCCATCGAGCGCGGTGCCTGAGCGAACTCGCGGGTCAGTTCGACCTTGTCGGCGGCACCGAAATGCAGGTAGAGACCAAGCCCCAACACTGGCACCAGCACGGCGGCCAGCAGCGGCAATGGCTTGCCCAGGCGCGAGACACGCGGCGCGGCAACGCCTTCGGTATCGGCGAGCAACTCTCGCGCCGCTTCCGCGCGGCCGCTGTCCAGTTGCGCGGCATCCAACACGCCCTCGGCCTGCTGCGCTTGCAGCTCGGCGACACGTTCCTGATACAGCGCGACGTTCAGGGCAGTACGATCCTCTTCACGCTGAGCGCGACGTTCACGCAGCACCGGGATCAGCAAAAAACTCAGGGCGACCAGAAGCAACAGCCCTGCGGCAAGCCAGAAATCAATCATTCTTGGTTTTTATCCAACAGTTGGTCGAGGCGCTGACGTTCTTCGGCGGACAGCGATGACGGTGTTTCGGCACGTTGCCCGCGACGCCGACGGACAATTAGCGCGATCACCACGAAACCACCGAGCAGCAGACCGGCCGGGCCGAACCACAGCAGCGCGGTCTTGGCGTTGAGCGCCGGTTTGTAGCGGACGAAATCACCGTAGCGATCAACCATGAAGTCGATAATCTGCTGGTTGTCCTTGCCCTCGCCGAGCATGCGGAAAATCTCTTTGCGCAGGTCAGCTGCAATCGGTGCGTTGGAGTCGGCGATGTCCTGGTTCTGGCACTTGGGGCAGCGCAGTTCCTTGGTCAGTTCGCGGAAACGCTCGCGGTCGCCCTCTTTGGCAAACTCATAGGTATCGATGGCCGCGTGAGCGACACCGGCCAGGCTCAAGCCCAATACCACGGCAGCGAGAAAACGCTTCATGGCTGAGCCTCATCAACCAGCGCCTGATACTTGGCCGCCAGTTTCTCGCGCCAGACCTGCTCATCGATCACCCCGACGAATTTGTCGCGAATGATGCCCTTGGCATCGATGAAGAAGGTTTCCGGCGCGCCGTAGACACCGAGATTGAGGCCCAGCGAGCCTTCGTCGTCACGAATATCCAGCGCATAGGGATTGTGGAATTCGGCCAGCCACTTCAAGGCGTCGGCGTTGGTGTCCTTGTAGTTGATGCCGTAGATCACCACGCCGCGCTCGGCGAGTTTGTTCAGCACCGGATGCTCGACCCGGCAGGAAATGCACCAGGTGCCCCAGACATTGACCAGCGCCGGTTTGCCGAGAATGTCGGCCTTCGTCAGCGTCTTGTCGCCCTGCACGCTCGGCAGGGAAAATTCCGGGAACGGTTTGTTGATCATCGCCGACGGCAGCTCTGCCGGATCGAGATACAGCCCACGATAAAGAAACATCGCCACCAGCAGGAAAATCGCCAGCGGCAGCACCATCAACCAACGTCTCATGCCGCCGCTCCCGTCATGCCCAATGCTTCACGCACTTTGCTTTTCACCTTGACCCGATAACGCCGATCCAGCGCCGCCAGCAAGCCACCGAACCCGGTGAGCAAGCCGCCGAACCAAATCCAGCGCACAAATGGTTTGACGTGTATGCGCACCGCCCAGGCGCCGTTGCCCAGCGGCTCGCCAAGGGCAACGTAGAGGTCGCGGGTGAAACCAGCATCGATCCCGGCTTCGGTCATCACCGAGTTCTGCACGGTATACAGACGTTTTTCCGGGTGCAGCACGCTGATTTCCTTGCCGTCGCGAATCACCCGAACGGTGCCTTTGTCCGAGGTGAAGTTTGGCCCTTCGAAATGCTTGGCGCCTTCGAAGACGAACTGATAACCGCCCAGATCCATCGATTCCCCCGGCGCCAGACGCAGATCGCGCTCGGCACTGTTCTGGCTCGACAACACCACCCCGAGCGCGCACACGGCGATGCCCAGGTGGGCAATCTGCATGCCCCAATAGCTGCGGGTCAGTGTCGGCAAGCCTTTGATCAGGCCTTTGTGGCGGGTCTTGTCGACCAGATCGCGCATGCCGGCAAGCAACACCCACGCGGCGAGCAGGAAAGTCGCGATCACCGCCCAGTTGAAATCGCCATACGCCACGCCCGCGACCACCGCCAGCGCGACGCTGCCGAGCAACACCGGGGTGAGCATGCTTGCCAGCCATTTCACCGGGGTGTCTTTCCAGCGCACGATCACACCGACCGCCATCACCAGCATCAACAGGGCCATCAACGGAATGAACAGCGCGTTGAAATACGGCGGGCCGACCGACAGCTTGGCGCCACTGATGGCATCGAGAATCAGCGGATACAAGGTGCCGAGCAGGATCATCGACGCAGCCACGACCAGTACCAGGTTGTTGCCCAGCAATAGAGTCTCACGCGACCACAGATTGAAGCCGACCTGACTCTTCACCACCGGCGCGCGCAGGGCAAACAGGGTCAGCGAACCACCGACGACGAACAGCAGGAAAATCAGAATGAACACGCCGCGCTCAGGGTCCGAGGCAAACGCGTGCACCGACGTCAGCACGCCCGAGCGCACGAGGAAGGTGCCGAGCAGGCTCAGCGAGAATGCGGCAATCGCCAACAACACCGTCCAGCTCTTGAACACGCCACGTTTTTCGGTGACGGCCAGCGAGTGAATCAGCGCGGTGCCGACCAGCCATGGCATGAACGAGGCGTTTTCCACCGGGTCCCAGAACCACCAGCCCCCCCAGCCGAGTTCGTAATACGCCCACCACGAACCGAGGGTGATGCCGATGCCGAGGAAAGCCCAGGCGACGATGGTCCAGGGCCGCGACCAGCGCGCCCACGCCGCATCGAGGCGACCACCGAGCAGCGCGGCGATGGCAAAAGCGAACGCCACGGAGAAGCCGACGTAACCCATGTAGAGCATTGGCGGATGCACGATCAGGCCGATGTCTTGCAGCAGTGGATTGAGGTCGCGACCGTCGGCCGGAATCTGCGGGAGGATGCGCGAGAACGGGTTGGAGGTGAGAATCAGGAACAGCAGGAAACCGGTGCTGATCATGCCCATCACCGCCAGCACACGGGCCAGCATGACTTGCGGCAACTGTCGTGAGAACACCGACACGGCGAAAGTCCAGCCGCCGAGGATCAGCGCCCACAGCAGCAGCGAGCCTTCATGAGCGCCCCACACCGCACTGAATTTGTAGTACCACGGCAGCGCGCTGTTGGAGTTCATCGCCACATACGCGACGGAGAAATCATCGACCATGAACGCGTAAGTCAGGCAGCCAAAGGCAAACAGCAGGAAGGCGAACTGGCCCCACGCCGCCGGTTGCGCCAGGCTCATCCACAAGCGGTCGCCGCGCCAGGCGCCGAGCATCGGCACCACCGCTTGCACCAGCGCGAAACACAGGGCCAGGATCATTGCCAGATGGCCCAGCTCAGGAATAAAAATCCCGGACGTCATTTGATCAACCCTCCTTCACAGGCGTAGGCGCGGATTGACCGCTGTCTTTCAGCGCTTTGGTCACTTCGGGCGGCATGTATTTCTCGTCGTGTTTGGCCAGCACTTCATCGGCCACCACCACGCCGTCGGCGTTAAGCTTGCCGAGGGCGACGATGCCCTGCCCTTCGCGGAACAGGTCCGGGAGGATGCCTCGGTAGGTGATGGTTACGGATTTGCTGAAATCGGTGACGACGAATCTGACGTCCAGCGAGTCCGGCGAGCGTTGCAGCGAACCGGCCTCGACCATGCCGCCGGCACGAATGCGCGTGCCCTGCGGCGCTTCGCCGTTGGCGATCTGGGTCGGTGTGTAAAACAGATTGATGTTTTCCTGCAGCGCGCTAAGGGCCAGGCCGACGGCAGCGCCCACCCCGACCAGAATGGCCAGAATGATGATCAGACGTTTCTTGCGCAGCGCATTCACTTGCCGTTCTCCCGGCGCAGACGACGCGCCTCTTGTTGCAGATAACGCTTGCGCGCCGCAATCGGCGCCACCACGTTGAAGATCAGCACCGCCAGGCAGATGCCGTAGGCCGACCAGACATACAGGCCATGATGACCCATGGCGAGGAAGTCGCCGAATGAAGCAAAACTCATCGCGCGACCTCCAGGCTGTTCTGCACGGTGTCTTTCACCCAACTGGCGCGGGCCTCGCGCTTGAGCACCTCGAGACGCATGCGCAGCAACAGCACGGTGCCGAAGAAGCAGTAGAAGCCCAGCACCGTCAGCAACAACGGCAGCCACATTTCCACTGGCATCGCAGGTTTTTCGGTGAGGGTGAACGTCGCGCCCTGGTGCAGGGTGTTCCACCACTCCACCGAATACTTGATGATCGGAATATTGATCACGCCGACGATCGCCAGTACCGCGCAGGCCTTGGCGGCGCTGTCGCGATTGCTGATGGCATTGCCCAGGGCGATCACGCCGAAGTACAGAAACAGCAGAATCAGCATCGAGGTCAGGCGCGCGTCCCAGACCCACCACGAACCCCAGGTCGGTTTGCCCCAGATCGCCCCGGTGACCAGCGCCACGGCGGTCATCCACGCACCGATCGGCGCGGCGCATTGCAGGGCGACGTCGGCCAGCTTCATCTTCCACACCAGCCCGACCACGCCGCACACCGCGAGCATCACGTAGATCGACTGGGCGAGCAGCGCGGCAGGCACGTGGATATAAATGATGCGAAAGCTGTTGCCCTGCTGATAGTCCGGTGGCGCAAACGCCAGGCCCCAGACCACGCCGACGCCGATCAGCAGCAGCGCTGCAATGCTCAACCACGGCAAGAACTTGCCGCTGATGCCGTAGAACCACTTGGGCGAGCCGAGCTTGTGAAACCAGGTCCAGTTCATACTGTTTCCATCACGGTTGCCGCTCATCATCGCGAGCTGGCAGAGGGTCATGCCTTTCTTCAAAAAGAAGTGGTCAATTTTTGACCAGGCCTCATTATTATTCGCCGACGCTGATCTTCAGGCCAGCGGCTATTGCAAAGGGTGTCAGGGTGATCGCCAGCGCTGTAAGGCTGGCCATCCACAACAGGTATCCGGTCGTCGGCATGCCCTGCAACGCTGCTTGCAACGCGCCGCTGCCAAGGATCAACACCGGGATGTATAGCGGCAGAATCAGCAGCGCCAGCAACAGACCACCGCGCTTCAGGCCGACCGTCAGCGCCGCGCCAACTGCGCCGAGCAGGCTCAATACCGGCGTGCCCAGCAGCAACGACAGCAGCAGCACCGGCAGACACGCCGCTGGCAAACCAAGCATCAGCGCCAGCAACGGTGACAGCAGCACCAGTGCCAGACCGGAGAAAAGCCAGTGTGCCAGCACCTTGGCCAACACCAGAAGTGGCAGCGGGTGCGACGAAAGGACCCACTGTTCCAGCGAGCCGTCTTCGAAATCACTGCGAAACAGTCCGTCCAGTGAAAGCAGGACCGACAGCAACGCCGCCACCCAGACTAACCCCGGGGACAGGTTTTGCAAGACTTGAGTTTCCGGGCCGACGGCCAGCGGGAACAGTGCGATGACGATGGCGAAGAAAATCAGCGGATTGGCCAGTTCCGCCGGGCGGCGGAACAGCAGTCGCGATTCGCGGGCAAGCAGCAGGCCGAACACACTCATACGGCCCAATTCCCCAGATCGATGTCACGATAACCGGCCGGCATCCGGCTCAGCGTGTGGTGCGTGGTCAGCACCACCAGACCGCCGCGCTCACAGTGCCCGGCCAGGTGTTCTTCGAGTTGCGCCACGCCCTGCTTGTCCAGCGCCGTGAACGGCTCATCAAGAATCCACAGCGGTGGACTGTCCAGATACAAACGCGCCAGCGCCACGCGCCGTTGCTGGCCGGCTGAAAGCGTGTGGCAGGGAACGTCTTCGAAGCCGCGCAATCCTGCCGCTGCCAGCGCTTGCCAGATTGCCTCGCGTCCGGCGGGATGATGCAGGGCGCATAGCCACGACAGATTTTCTTCCGGGGTCAGCAGATCCTTGATCCCGGCGGCGTGGCCGATCCACAACAGATTGCGCGCCAGTTCGCTGCGCTGCCCGGTCAGTGGCTGACCATTGAGCAGCACCTGGCCGTCAGTGGGTTGCATCAAACCGGCGAGCAGACGTAAAAGACTGGTCTTGCCGCTGCCGTTGGGGCCGCTGATCTGCACCATGTCGCCGCCGGCCAGACGCAATTCGAAGTTTTCGAAGAGCAGTCTGAGGTCACGTTCACACGCGAGGGCGACGGTTTGCAGGACAGGACTGGTCAAGGGATCACGGGCCTTATACGGTTCAAGTCGGCTCTGGCACGGCCGTTAAAGAGATGCAGCATAGATGCTTTGATCGCCCGATTTGGCGAGCTGGATCAAACAATTGCTATGTTTTTTGAACGAAGCGCACGACGCGCGGCATTATACATGCCGTGCCTTACTCTCAAGAGCGCAATTTCCTCAGGTTGTGTCCGCGTATGACAGGCGAAATGAACATCCTCCCGCTGCCGCCCACCCCCGCGGCGACCGTTCGCCCGCAGGTTGGCGAGTTGCTCAAGCTGCTGACGCCGGTCGAGGGTTTGATCGGTGCCGGACAAAGCGCCAAGGCCGAGGTGTTGTCGCTCAAGCAGGCGGATCAGACCTTTCAAGTGTTGCTCAAAGTGACGCTCGACAATGGCCGCCAGACCACCGTACAAGCGACCAGCAATTTGCCGCTGGCCCAAGGCACCAACCTGGCGATCACCCAGCCGTCGGCGAGCAATCTGGCGATCACCGTGCAGCAAGCGATTGCCAGCAGCGTCGCCACCCTGACCCGCATCGATACCGCGCAGTTGCCGGTCGGTACGCTGCTGCAAGGCAAGGTGCTGACCTCGCAAGTGCTGCCGCAGACGCCGGGACAAGCGACGGTGTTCCGCTCGATGGTCAGCCTGCTCAACACCGCGTTGAGCGGCAGCACCTTGACTGTCGACAGCCCGCAGCCGCTGCGTATCGGTACTCTGCTGTCGGCGCTGGTGGAAGATTCGCAGACCCTCAAATTCCTGCCCATGAGCAGCCGCCAGGAACAATTGGCGGTGAGTCAGCAACTGGTCGGCCAGCAAAGTCGTCAGGCGTCGCTGACCGGTTTGATCAACGCCCTGCAAAACCTGCCGCCAGCGGACGATCCCGCCGCTGCGGATCTGCGTGCCGTGGTCGACAAACTGCTCGCCAGTCTTCCGGATGTTCAGCAAATGAGTACCGCCAAAGGTGTGGCGCTGGCATTGGCCAACAGCGGCGCCTTTCTTGAGGCCAAACTGCTGACCGGACACAACCCGACCCTTGCCCCGGACATGAAAGCCGATCTGCTCAAACTGATCGCGCAACTGACCCCGGGTCTGCCAAGCAGCACCAGTTTCAATGCGATCATCGCTGCCAATACTTTGGCGCAGGCGCTGCCGAGCTTCGTTCGTAACGCCCTTGGCACCCTAGGCCAAGTCAGCGCCAAACCACTGCCGAGCAGCTTCCCCCTGCCCGAGCGTCTGTTGGCAAATCTGGAGGGCGAAGGCGATCTGGAACAACTGCTGCGCCTCGCCGCCGCTGCGGTGTCGCGCCTGCAAAGCCATCAGCTATCGAGCCTGGAACAGACCGGCGTCACCGACGATGGCCGCCTGCTCAGCACCTGGCAGCTGGAAATCCCCATGCGCAACCTGCAGGACATCGTGCCGTTGCAGGTCAAATTCCAGCGTGAAGAAGCACCGGAACGCGAACCGCAACCGAACGAACGCCGCGACGAGCGCGAAGCGAAACAGCAACTGTGGCGCGTCGATCTGGCGTTCGACATGGAACCGCTCGGGCCTTTGCAGATTCAGGCGCAGTTGATTGCCGGCAGCTTGTCGGGTCAGCTGTGGGCGGAACGGCCGTACACCGCCGACCTGATCGAAAACAATCTGTTCGCCCTGCGTCAGCGCCTGCTGGATCGCGGGCTGAACGTCGGCGACATCGACTGCCACCTCGGCACCCCGCCGCAAGGCAACCACACCCGCCTCGAACACCGCTGGGTCGACGAAACCGCATGAACGATTCCACTGCCCCACGCCAGGCCATCGCCCTCAAATACGACGGCAACCACGCCCCCACCCTCACCGCCAAGGGCGACGAGGAACTGGCCGAAGAAATCCTGCGCATCGCCCGCGACTGTGACGTGCCGATCTATGAAAACGCCGAACTGGTGCGCCTGCTGGCGCGGATGGAATTGGGCGACAGCATCCCCGAAGAGCTCTATCGCACGATTGCCGAGATCATCGCGTTTGCGTGGAATCTGAAGGGGAAATTCCCCGAGGGGCACGACCCGGACGCGCCGATGGTCGAGAAGGACATCACCGCCCGAGGGGATGATTATTAAAGTCTGATCAATGCAATCCCCCGTACGCTCCGCATAGACCATTCGTCGCAACTGTCAGATCTGACAGTTGCGCGCGAACTCGTCACGATTGCCATATAGGACAACGGCGGCGCTTTCAAAGCGCTACCGGCGAACCGTCCTTCAGGAGCACTCCGATGAGCTTGACTTCAGACTCGGAAACAACGGTTGCAGATTCCTCTTCGGCAGCCCTCTACGCGCCGGATATACCCTTACTCGTCAGGCCGCTAGAGGGCGATGAGGGGTACCACGGAGGCATTGGTGCCGCAGCCCTGACCGCTGATCTGCTAGTTATCGTTGATCCCTGGCTTGGCCAGGAATTAGGCGACCGATGCTTGCTTTTCTGGCATGACGAAACAACCCCTGTGCTCGCAGAGATAATTGACACGCCTGAAAAGCTCGGCGTATCTCTGTTCTTTTACGTGCCGGCGAGCCAAATCCTGGATGGCACTGCGCTCCCGGTGTTTTATCGCGTCAGACGTCACAGCGGCAACGAGGCGGACTCCCTCAAGCTCAAGATATTGGTCAAACGCACGCTGCCGGGGGGTGTGCTCGAAAGACCCGAACCACTCGGCCACCCCGGACTGCGCTACAGCCTGATCCCGGATATCACCAATGGCATCGACAGTGAGATGGCCAAGCAAGGCATTGTCATGCGTATCGAGCAGTATCAGAACATCACCGTGTTCGACCGAATCGTCGCGCAGTTCGGTGATGAGGAACAGGTCACTTACTATCCCGTCACGCCAGAGCAAATCAGTGATCCGCACAATCACCCGATCGAGATCCTGTTCGACGAACAACTGATCAAGCGCGCCGGTGACGGCAAGCACTCCATTACGTTCCAAGTGGTAGATCGTTGCGCAAACCGGCCACATGTAAACGCTCCATGGGCCATTGCCACCGAAGCCAACGTCCGTCTCAAACACATCCCGGCGCCAAGCGTAACGGGCGAGCAGGCAGGTGTGCTGGATCCAGCATTTGTCGAAAAATTCGAGGTAGTGGCTTCGGGCATCGGGCTCGTCGCCGGCGACAGTGTACGGGTCCATTGGCAAGGACGGGTGGAACATGAGACCGAAGCGACGACTTATGCTGGAAGTGGAGCGCTGGCGTTTCCAATTCCGCTCGAATGGGCCAACGAAAGCGACCAGAGCGTCGTCAGCATCAGGTTACGCGTAGAACGCTCCGAGGAAAAACTCACCTCCGACGCAAAAACCGTGAACATCAAAACCACGATCATCCTCAAGCCCCCCAAGGTATTGGAGGCCTACGGTGAGAATGGCGATCGCCTGAAAATGGGCGACATTTATGAAGCGCGACACGTCACGGTCCAGGTTCAGCAATACGTGGGGATGGCGGTCGGGCAAACGATTCGTGTGCGCTGGGCGTCAGCGCGCCATGTCTATGACAGCGTTATCACCACCGTGACGGCGGTCGGTGCAATGAATATCACCGTTCCGCGCATGGAAGTTGTGGACTCCATCGGCAGTACCGTACCTGTCAACTTCACGGTCCGCACTTACCCCAATGGCCCCCTGCACCGTTCTGCCCCGCTGAATCTGGTGGTCGACGCACAAGCATTCGTTCTGCCGCCACCACGCTTTACCCAAGACCAAACCACCGTGACGGTGTATTACCCGGCGATCGCCAGCGGATACCAGGCGCGTGTGCGCTTTGGAGGCATCGTTACGCGCAGAACAGGGTGGCAAAACATGCAAAACGGAGTCATCGCAGAATTTTCGATCCCCAGCGCATGGGTCGAAGAAAACAAGGGAGGGGTTGTTTTGATCAACTACAGCGTCAACCGGGCCAACGTAAATGAGCAGAGCCAATTCTCTCAGGTATTAAGAGTGCAACTATGACTTGAAACAATCATCGGCATTTGCCCATACATAAGGAGTTAACGACATGACTACTGCACTGACCGTACTCAATCTTGTACCGCCGAGAGTTCTTGAAGCTTATGGCTCAAACGGTGACCGTCTGAATTTTAATGACATCTATACCAGTCCTCACATCAATGTCCGAGTGCAATACGAAGGCATGGCTGATAGACACACTGTGCGTGTACGCAGCGCAACAGGCCGCTACACATATAACACTGAGACATTGACCGTCGGCACGTCCACCTACTTGAGTTTTCGAATTCCTCGACTCGAAGTCATCGATGCAATTGGTAGCGTTATGACCTGCAACTATAGCGTCCGCACGCTCGCTGGTGCACCGCTGATCATTTCCAAATCGTTGTCATTGCATATTGACCCACAGGATTTTGACCTCAGCGAACCAAGGCTTTCAGCAGACAGAAAAAACGTGACAGTCAAATTTCTTAACATGACCCGCGGCTATACCGTCAGAGTCAGATGGCACGGCGTGGTGGTACATGACACCGAAACCCAGCCGATTCTTAACGATTCTTCGATGAGCTTTGCCATCCCCCCCATATGGATTACGGAAAACCTCGGAAAAACCGTAGTGATAAACTACAGCCTTCATCAATCTGGCTCGAATGACAACTTGATGTTTTCGCGACTGTTGCGTATCGCGCTTTGAATGAGCCACGCGGCTATAAATGGCACAGAATGCAAAAGCGCTTGCAGGCTGTGCCGCTATTCTCGCAGAACGCAAAAAACAGCTTCAGTCACCGCCTTATCAGCGCCACCACTTGATCACTCTCGTGATAACTGAACGCCGAAATCGTATCGGGAGCCAGGTCCACTCTGATAACCGGAAGTACCTCGCCCGTCACATTGAAATAATCCTGCTGCATGTACTTTGCCCCCGTCACACCCGAACCACCGTCCTGACGCAGAAGATAGAAGAATGCGTAAAGCGGTAACTGCTTTGGAATATCTTGGGGCCACAGGGAGAGAATTACTTCATTATGTTGCGCCCTCTCATCATCCGGCGACTCAAAATTAGCTCGGGCTTCAAGGCTACTAGCAAACTGCTCAACAGCTGAAGTAAATCCACACTGATGCTTTGCTCGATTTAGATTCGACCCGGCCACCGAGTAAAAATGGGTTTTCCACTGACCCATAGTGTTAACACCTTCCTCTGGACAAGAGCGACTGCTCGTAGGATAAGACTCGTGTGGGCCGCAACCTCCTAAACCGTTTCGGTACCAACTAACACCATCGATGGGAAACGAGCACAGAAGGCTAATCGGATACGTCCCCAGTCGCTCAGCCGTTGCAAAATCCTTGAAAATAAACCCATGAAGATCTCCCCAAGCCAAGGTAGTAATCCCTAGGTCCTTACGCAGAAAGGAAAATGGAACGCCTTCTTTTTGAACTGCGGTGGGGCTGGGATTCCAGGAATGGTAGGAGGCTTTCGCACCGGTTGTACGGACAATGACACCGCTGCAATAATAGGCTGGCTTGCCGCTACAATTGTATGAAAAATTGTTATATCTACTATTCAGTCTTTCAGCGACCAATTGGCCGAACCGTTGCTCGCTTGCGTCATAAATAAATATGTCCCCGTTAGCTGCGAGCATATTGATTTTTACAACAGGTACAAACAAAGAGGTCTCAAGATAATAATCACGCTGAAACTTCTGGGCATCCACCAGCTTGGCGGGTGTCGCAGCATCATAAAACACCGCCTCGACAGGGAGTTTTTCAGGCATTTTTTCATCCCAGGTCTCAACCAAGACCTCGGTAGGTTTCGCCGCCCAAGTGGTATCAATCATATTGTGGACTTCTAGACCGGCCTTGAATTGAGTGGCGACCCTGGTACTTAACGAACATTGATTTTTTGGCAGTGAGCTGTGCTCTTGAAAGTTTTTCAACCAAGCCGCAGCTGTAACAGCAGGGACTGCCAACTTTGCGCAGTTCGCCAGATCCGTATCTGCGCCCTCGACCTTTGGCGCGAATCCACAGCCGTGGTCTGCCCGCTCATCCAGTGATTCGGTGGGAAAGGGAAAGATACATCGCAGGTTGACTGCTTTATCTTCGGCCAGCGCCGAAATCTGATCCTTGAGGATGAAACCGCTTTTCCTGTTGCCGTTCAATGTCGTACTGCCTACATCAGAACGTATATATGTGAACGCTACCGAACCCAGCGTCGTCGCCTTTGAACCATAATCCCAGAACTTGAAATAAGCACTGTAGTCCACTGCTCGCAACAGGATCCCGGAACAATGGTACGCGGGCGCGCCGTTCGAACATTGGGCGACATTGCTATTGAATCTGGCGTTCAAATCCGTCACCAATGCCTGACCGGACATGGCATGAACAGCAGTGGAAAAACCTATTATCAAAAAGAGAAAATATTTCATCTTCATACTTCGCCGAAAGGAAATCCAGCTCAAGTATGTTAGGTACATTTGATCGTTATCTACTGTCAGATCTGACAGTCCCGACGAATGGTTTTTACGCGTAAAGCAAAAGATCGCAGCCTTCGGCAGCTCCTACATCCGATCTCTGTAGGAGCTGCCGAAGGCTGCGATCTTTTGATCTTGCTTGCCACTTGAAGCTTGAAGCTCCTAGCTGCCTTTGTGCAGCTTGCGCATCAACTCCGCCTCAGCCTGGGTCAACCCGCACGACTGAGTCAGTTCATCGACGCTTGCGCCCATGCCCACCAGTTTCGCCGCCTGGGCGAATGACAGGCTCGACGGGTCGCGCTGTTCCAGCGCAACGATTTTGTCCGGCAACGGACTGACCACCGCACGCAGCTCGTGCAGCGCCTCGCCCATGCGCACATTACCGTTCTGGTAATCGTCGACACGCTTGGCCAGGTCCTTGATGCGCTGATCGCGCAGCGCATCGCCCTGGGCCTGTTGCGCAGCGATCACCCGCTGCGCCTTGATGTACGACACAAACATCGCCAGCGTGCCTGCCCAGAACAGGAACAGGACAATGACTGCAACCTCGAGAATCAAATCAGATGCTCTCCAGTTCCGACCATTCTTCTTCGCTCATCATCTTGTCCAGTTCGACCAGAATCAGCAGCTCGTTGTTCTTGTTGCACACGCCCTGGATGAACTTGGCCGATTCTTCGTTACCGACGTTCGGCGCGGTTTCGATTTCCGACTGACGCAGGTAAACCACTTCGGCCACGCTGTCGACCATGATACCGACGACTTGCTTGTCGGCTTCGATGATGACGATACGGGTGTTGTCACTGATCTCGCCGCTGTTCAGGCCGAAGCGCTGACGGGTGTCGATCACGGTGACCACGTTACCGCGCAGATTGATGATGCCCAGCACGTAGCTCGGCGCACCCGGCACCGGCGCGATCTCGGTGTAGCGCAGCACTTCCTGCACGCGCATCACGTTGATGCCGTAGGTTTCGTTATCCAGTTTGAAGGTCACCCATTGCAGGATCGGATCTTCAGAACCTTTTGCATTCGACGCCTGACTACTCATACCCTGACCCCTCGAAAAAACCGCTCTGAGCGGTGTGTGTTCTGTGTGGTGGCACTGAAAAATGCCATCGCCTGATTGTTATGTCGGCTGCTATGTCGGTTTATGTAGCGGCGTGTTGCCGCCCAGGTGCTTTGCCCCGCCGCTGGCGATCAACTCGGCCAGTGCGGCGACATCAAGCAATGCACACATGTGCTCAATCACGGTGCCGGCGAGCCATGGCCGCTGCCCCCGGTGACTTCTCCATTTGATTTCATTCGGATCCAGACGCAACGAGCGGCTGACCTGATGCACCGCCAGGCCCCACTCGTAACCTTGTACCGAAATCACGTATTGCAGGCCCTGACGGAAGTCATCGCGGTAACGATCGGGCATGACCCAGCGCGCTGTGTCCAGAACCTTCAGGTTGCCGGCCTGGCTCGGCAGAATCCCGAGGAACCACTCCGGCTGACCGAACAACGGCGTCAGCTCGTGGCCGGCCAGCGAATAGATCGAACCCAGGCACACCAGCGGCACGGCCAGGGTCAGCCCGGCGACGTCGAACAGCAGGCATTCGAAAGCTTCGGCAGCCCAGGCCGGACGGCCATCGGTTTCCACCGGTGGCGGCGGGTTGTTCGGTGGCAGGTGCACTTCGACCAGCGGCGGGACCAGAACCTGGGGTTCCGCTACTTGCGGCGCTGGTTCTGGCTCTGGTTCCGGCACGTTCAACAATTGCGTTTGCAGCAGCGGTGCCAGGGTCGACAGCGGCGCGCGCGGCTCATCAATCAGTGCAACCGGGGCTTTGGTTACGGGTGCCGGGACGGGCGCGGCAGCCGGACTGACAGTTTTCTGCGCGTCACGGGCCTGCTCTTCCAGCACGGCGGCCTGGAACTCGTCCATGGCCTCGGTGCTTTCGGCGATTGCGGGCTGCACCTCCTGCACGACTTGCGGCGGCGACTCGACCGGCAACGGCAGCGCTTCAGGCACGTCCTGCAGCAGGTCTTCCAGATAAGACTGCAAGGCCTGTTGCGGACGTGAAGTGAGTTTGACTGGGCGGTTCATCGGTCAATGGCGCCAGACAGGGGAACCGCGTTGTCCGCTTCGCGAGCAGGCTCGCTCCCACAGGGTTTGTGCAACGGGCAGATAGGCGATCGGATCGACATCATCTCAAGCCACCTGCTGGACAAGCTGCTGCGCGAGCAGGTGCTTGAGCAGCGCACGATAGGCCAGCACGCCACGGCTCTTGCCGTCGAATTGCGAAGGCGTGACACCGGCACGGCTGGCGTCGCGCAGACGGGTATCGACCGGGATGTAGCCGTGCCAGATGTCGTCAGGGAATTTATCGCGCAACACCCGCAAGGTGCCCATCGAGGCCTGGGTGCGGCGATCGAACAGGGTCGGCACGATGCTGAACGGCAGTGCCTGTTTGCGCGAGCGGTTGATCATCGCCAAGGTGTTGACCATGCGCTCCAGGCCTTTGACGGCCAGGTGTTCGGTCTGCACCGGGATCACCAGTTGCTGGCTCGCGGCCAGGGCGTTGACCATCAGCACGCCGAGCAACGGCGGGCTGTCGATGATCGCGTAATCGAAGTCCTGCCACAGCTGCGCCAGACTCTTGGCGATCACCAGGCCCAGGCCGCTCTGCCCCGGCGACTGCCGCTCAAGGGTCGCCAGTGCGGTGCTTGATGGCAGCAGGGAAATGCGTTCGTCGCTGGTCGACAACAGCAACTGCCCCGGCAGGCCTTGCGGCACGCTGCCCTTGTGCAGAAACAGGTCGTAGTTGCTGTGTTCCAGGCTGTCGGGGTCGTAGCCGAAATAGCTGGTCATCGAGCCGTGCGGGTCGAGATCGACCACAACCACGCGCTTGCCCGCCTCCGCCAGCAACCCGGCTAAAGCGATGGAAGAGGTGGTTTTACCGACCCCACCCTTTTGATTGGCGACTGCCCAGACTCTCATTCGGTTCTTTCCTCCCGGCCGATATGCTCGACCGAGACATGGCTCAGCGTGTTAATGCGGGTGACGGAGAATTGACGGCACTCTCGCGTCCCGGCGTCTTGACCGGGGTCGGTGCAGTTTGTGTGCCAGCACGCTTCAACGCGGCGTCCGGTTGCGCATTGGCGGTTCCGGTGCCGGTGAGGCTGCGGCGCACGTCGAGATTACGCGACACCACCAGCACCACGCGACGGTTCTTCGCCCGGCCTTCAACCGTGGCGTTATTCGCCACTGGCTGGAATTCGCCGTAGCCCACCGACGCCAGTCGACCAGGATTGACGCCCTGCATCGCCAGCATGCGCACGATGCTTGCCGAACGCGCCGAGGATAGCTCCCAGTTGGTCGGGTACTGCGCGGTGCGGATCGGCTGATCGTCGGTGAAGCCTTCGACGTGGATCGGGTTATCGAAAGGCTTGAGGATCGCCGCGACCTTGTCGATGATGCTGAAAGCGATGTCGCTCGGCATGGCGTCGCCGCTGCCGAACAACAGGCTGGAGTTGAGTTCGATCTCGACCCACAACTCGTTGCCACGCACGGTCATCTGGTTGGAGCTGATCAAGTCGCCGAATGCAGCACTGATGTCGTCAGCGATGCTTTTCAGCGGATCGCTGGCGCCGGCGATACCGGCGTCGACTTGCTCGGCATCCTTGACCAACGGCTTGGCCGGGGTCACGGTTTTCGGCCGCTCCTCGCCAATCGGAATCGGCTTGAGCGCGCGATCGGAGTCGGTAAACACGCCGATCAGCGCTTCGGAAATGACTTTGTACTTGCCTTCGTTGATCGACGAAATCGAGTACATCACCACGAAGAACGCGAACAGCAAGGTGATGAAATCCGCGTAGGACACGAGCCAGCGCTCGTGATTGACGTGTTCTTCCTGGTGGCGACGACGAGCCATGAGGTTATTCCCTTAGTCCATGAAGCCTTGCAGCTTCAACTCAATGGAACGAGGGTTTTCACCTTCGGCGATCGACAGAATTCCTTCCAGCAACATTTCGCGATAACGCGACTGCCGCAACGCGATGGACTTGAGCTTGGCCGCCACCGGCAACAGGATCAGGTTGGCACTGGCCACGCCATAGATGGTTGCGACGAAGGCCACGGCAATGCCGCTGCCCAGTTGCGACGGATCGGCGAGGTTGCCCATCACGTGAATCAGGCCCATCACCGCACCGATGATGCCGATGGTCGGCGCGTAGCCGCCCATGCTTTCGAAGACTTTGGCCGCTTCGATGTCGCGGGCTTCCTGGGTGTAGAAATCCACTTCGAGAATGCTGCGGATCGCTTCCGGCTCGGCGCCATCAACCAGCAGTTGCAGGCCCTTGCGCGAGTAGCTGTCGGGCTCGGCATCGGCCACCCCTTCCAGACCGAGCAAACCTTCCTTGCGCGCCGTCAGACTCCAATTGACCACGCGTTCGATGCCGCCGGCCAGGTCCACACGCGGCGGAAAGAAGATCCAGGCGAGAATCTGCATGGCGCGCTTGAACGCGCTCATTGGCGATTGCAGCAGCGCGGCGCCGACGGTGCCGCCGATCACGATCAGCGCCGCCGGGCCGTTGGCCAGCGCGCCGAGGTGACCGCCTTCCAGGTAGTTGCCGCCGATGATGGCGACGAACGCCATGATGATGCCGATGAGGCTGAGAACATCCATCAGAGACACGCCTCGACAATGTGCTTGCCGATATCGTCGAGGCTGTACACCGCGTCGGCGAGATCGGCTTTAACGATGGCCATCGGCATGCCGTAAATCACGCAGCTGGCTTCATCCTGCGCCCACACCGCGCTGCCGCCCTGCTTGAGCAGACGCGCGCCTTCGCGGCCGTCGGCGCCCATACCGGTCAGCACCACCGCCAGAACCTTGTCGCCGTAGGATTTCGCCGCCGAACCGAAAGTGATGTCCACGCACGGCTTGTAATTCAGACGTTCGTCACCCGGCAGGATTTTCACCGCGCCACGGCCGTCGATCATCATCTGCTTGCCACCCGGCGCCAGCAGCGCCAGGCCCGGACGCAGAATGTCGCCGTCCTCGGCTTCCTTGACGCTGATGCGGCAGAGCTTGTCGAGACGCTCGGCAAAAGCCTTGGTGAACGCCGCCGGCATGTGCTGGATCAGCACGATCGGCGCCGGGAAGTTGGCCGGCAATTGCGTCAGTACGCGTTGCAGCGCGACCGGGCCGCCGGTTGATGTACCGATGGCAACCAGTTTGTAGGCTTTGCGTTTTGGTGCTGACGACGAAGCGCTGGCAGCCGAGGCACGCGCCGGAGCTGGCGCCGGTGCCGGACGTGTCGGAACAGGGTTGCTGTGGCTGCTGTAGCTCGGCGCTGCTGGCGCGGACGTCGGTGCTGGCGCGGCGGCAGGTGCCGGGGCGCTGTAGGCACTGAAACGACGGTTGCTGCGCGAGATGCTGTGGACTTTCTCGCACAGCAATTGCTTGACCTTCTCGGGGTTGCGCGAGATGTCTTCGAAATTCTTTGGCAGGAAATCCACCGCGCCGGCGTCCAGCGCATCGAGGGTGACTCGGGCGCCTTCGTGGGTCAGCGAGGAGAACATCAACACCGGGGTCGGGCAGCGCTGCATGATGTGCCGCACCGCCGTGATGCCGTCCATCATCGGCATCTCGTAGTCCATGGTGATCACGTCCGGCTTGAGCGCCAGGGCCTGATCGATCGCCTCTTTACCGTTGGTTGCGGTGCCGACCACCTGGATGCTCGGATCCGCTGAAAGAATTTCCGAGACGCGGCGGCGGAAAAAACCCGAATCGTCCACCACCAGGACTTTGACTGCCATAAACACTCCATTAGGTGCGGCGCGGCGTTATCGCCGCACGGCCCCGGATTCAAATACGCTTTGTGGCGTAACGCTTGAGCATGCTTGGAACATCGAGAATCAACGCAATGCGGCCGTCACCGGTAATGGTGGCGCCGGACATGCCCGGAGTCCCCTGGAGCATCTTGCCCAATGGCTTGATGACCACTTCCTCCTGGCCGACCAGTTGATCGACGACGAAGCCGATCCGCTGAGTGCCCACCGAAAGGATCACCACATGGCCTTCACGCTGCTCTTCGTGAGCGGCGGAGCTGACCAGCCAGCGCTTGAGGTAGAACAATGGCAGCGCCTTGTCGCGCACGATCACCACTTCCTGACCGTCGACGACGTTGGTGGTCGACAGGTCGAGGTGGAAGATTTCGTTGACGTTGACCAGCGGGAACGCGAACGCCTGATTGCCGAGCATGACCATCAGCGTCGGCATGATCGCCAGGGTCAGCGGCACCTTGATAACGATCTTCGAGCCCTGGCCCTTGGTCGAGTAGATGTTGATCGAACCGTTGAGCTGGGAAATCTTGGTCTTCACCACGTCCATGCCGACACCACGACCGGACACGTCGGAGATCTCGGTCTTGGTCGAGAAACCCGGGGCGAAAATCAGGTTGTAGCACTCGGTATCGCTCAGGCGATCGGCCGCGTCCTTGTCCATCACACCGCGTTTTACCGCGATCGAACGCAGGACGTTCGGGTCCATGCCTTTGCCGTCGTCGGAGATCGACAGCAGAATATGGTCGCCTTCCTGCTCGGCCGCCAGCACCACACGACCGCCACGGGCCTTGCCCGACGCTTCGCGTTCTTCCGGCGACTCGATGCCGTGGTCGACGGCGTTGCGCACCAAGTGGACCAGCGGGTCGGCCAGGGCCTCGACAAGGTTTTTGTCGAGGTCGGTTTCTTCACCGACCAGTTCCAGGTTGATCTCTTTCTTGAGCTGACGCGCGAGGTCGCGAACCAGACGCGGGAAGCGCCCGAAGACCTTCTTGATCGGCTGCATCCGCGTCTTCATCACGGCGGTCTGCAAGTCAGCCGTGACCACGTCGAGGTTCGACACGGCCTTGGACATGGCTTCGTCGCCGCTGTTGAGGCCCAGGCGCACCAGACGGTTACGCACCAGTACCAGCTCGCCGACCATGTTCATGATTTCGTCGAGACGCGCGGTATCGACGCGCACGGTGGTTTCGGCTTCACTGGCCGGTTTTTCTGCCGGGGCAGCGGCTGGCGCGCGGGCCGGCGCCGGGGCAGCAGCGGCCGGCTTCGGCGCTTCGGCCTTCGGCTCAGGCTTGGCGGCAGGTTTCGGCACAGCAGCGGCAGCAGCCGGTGCTTTGGCAGCCGGCGCGGCAACGCTCGATGCGGAGCCGGCAGTCGCAGCCCCGGCGTCAAACTTGCCTTTGCCGTGCAATTCGTCGAGCAGCGATTCGAATTCGTGATCGCTGATCAGATCGCTGCCGGCAGCCGCGGCTTTCGGTGCGGCAGGCGCAGGGGCCGAGGCAATCGCCGATTCCAGCGCGTCGACGGCGAAGTTGCCCTTGCCATGCAACTGATCAAGCAGTGCTTCGAATTCGTCGTCGGTGATGTCCGAGCTGTCGCCCTTGGCAGGTGCTGTCGGAGCCGCTGCCGCCGGGGCCACCGCATCGACGGCGAACTGGCCTTTTCCGTGCAGTTGATCAAGCAGCGATTCAAACTCGGCATCGGTAATTTCATCGCTGGCCGCTTGCGCAGCAACCGGCGCAACAACAGCCGCCGGAGCCTCGGCCTGGGCCTTGACGGCATTCAGCGAGTCCAGCAGTTGTTCGAATTCGTTGTCAGTGATGTCGCCCGAGTCGCCTTCTACGACCAGCTCTTCGATCATCTCGGCCACCGGCGAAGCCGGGGCTTCATCGGCCGTTTGCGGCTCGGCCAGACGTGCCAGCGCGGCCAACAATTCTGGCGTTGCGGCCGTAATCGGTGCGCGCTCACGGACTTCGCTGAACATGCTGTTCACCGCGTCCAGTGCTTCGAGTACAACGTCCATCAGTTCTGCATCAACGCGACGCTCACCCTTGCGCAGGATGTCGAACACGTTTTCGGCGATGTGACAGCACTCCACCAGCTCATTGAGCTGAAGGAAGCCGGCGCCCCCTTTTACAGTGTGGAAACCGCGAAAAATTGCATTGAGCAGATCTGCATCATCCGGACGGCTTTCCAGCTCGACCAGTTGTTCGGACAGTTGCTCAAGAATCTCGCCGGCCTCAACCAGGAAATCCTGAAGGATCTCTTCATCGGCGCCGAAGCTCATTAATGGGGTGCTCCTAACAGGTCTAAAAACCTAAAACATCAAAATCCAAGACTGGATAGCAAATCGTCCACATCGTCCTGACCGGACACAACGTCTTCTCGTTTATCGGCATGAATCTGCGGACCTTCACCCTGCGAGAGATGTTTTTGTGGATCTTTTTCGGCGAGCATTGCGGCGCGGTCATGTTCGATGCCCGCAAAGCGGTCGACCTGACTGGCCATGAGCACGAGTTTGAGCAGATTGCTTTCGACTTCGGTGACCAGTTGGGTCACGCGCTTGATCACCTGACCGGTGAGGTCCTGGTAATCCTGGGCCAGCAGGATGTCGTTGAGATTGCTCGACACCGCACGGTTGTCCGTGCTGCTGCGTGACAGAAAACCGTCGACCCGGCGCGCCAGTTCGCGGAACTCTTCAGCCCCGACCTCGCGACGCATGAAGCGACCCCAATCGGCACTCAACGTCTGCGCTTCATCCGCCAGACTGTTGACCACCGGCGTGGCGCTTTCCACCAGATCCATGGTGCGGTTGGCCGCGGCCTCCGTCAGCTTGACCACATAGCCCAGGCGTTCGGTGGCGTCGGTGATTTGCGACACTTCCTCGGCCTGCGGCATGTGCGGATCGATCTGGAAATTGACGATCGCACTGTGCAGTTCACGTGTGAGCTTGCCCACTTCCTGATACAGGCCGCGGTCACGGGTCTGATTGAGCTCATGGATCAGTTGCACCGCGTCGCCGAACCTGCCTTTTTCAAGGCTTTCGACCAGTTCGACCGCGTGTTTTTTCAGGGTCGATTCAAAATCGCCCTGTGAAGATTCGTTATGCTCCATAGCTCCCCCGCGCATTCATCAGCCGATGCGTTCGAAAATCTTCTCGATTTTGTCTTTCAGCGCCTGAGCCGTGAAAGGTTTGACCACGTAACCGTTCACGCCGGCCTGAGCGGCCTCGATGATCTGCTCGCGCTTGGCTTCAGCAGTCACCATCAACACGGGGAGATGCTTGAGTTTTTCATCGGCACGCACGTGACGCAGCAGGTCGATACCGG
This sequence comes from Pseudomonas sp. SWRI99, assembly GCF_014270125.1. NCBI lineage: Bacteria > Pseudomonadati > Pseudomonadota > Gammaproteobacteria > Pseudomonadales > Pseudomonadaceae > Pseudomonas > Pseudomonas sp. SWRI99. The sequence goes on from NZ_JABWQR010000002.1 coordinate 32,645, forward strand.
TCATGCCCGGCATGTTCCAGTCCGTTACCAGAAAGTCGATGCTGCCGCTGTTGAGCACCGGAATGGCGGTGGTGCCATCGTCGGCCTCGACGGTGTTGGTGAACCCAAGATCGCGCAGCAGGTTCTTGATGATCCGCCGCATCGTTGAGAAGTCATCAACGATGAGGATTTTCATGTCTTTGTTCAATTCGACCTCCAAGCAGTCTTAAACGCGCCCAGCACCTGGACGCGCCACTTCAATCAATCGGCATAGCACTCGAAGTTTGTCTGGAACACAACAGATCGAGACCGGCGCCGTTCATCACCGCACCAGCCTCGTTTCGCAGTGTCCCCACACTGCCTTCAGCGCGCTCGCCACTCCCCTAAACGCCCCCGCAAACGGGCCGCGCACTGGCTGTGTAACTGGCTGACCCGCGATTCACTGACGCCAAGGACTTCACCGATCTCCTTGAGGTTCAGCTCTTCGTCGTAGTACAGCGCCAACACCAGTCGCTCACGCTCCGGCAAATTGGCAATCGCGTCCGCCAGCGCCGCCTGGAAGCGTTCATCTTCCAGATCGCGTGACGGCTCCATATGAGCACTGGCGCCATCCTCATGCAGCCCTTCGTGTTCGCCGTCCTGCAAGAGGTCGTCGAAACTGAACAGGCGGCTGCCCAAGGTGTCATTCAGAATCCCGTAATAATCGTCGAGACTCAATTGGAGTTCGGCCGCAACCTCGTGATCTTTAGCATCACGGCCGGTTTTAGCTTCAATTGAGCGAATCGCGTCGCTGACCATACGGGTATTACGGTGAACCGAGCGTGGCGCCCAGTCCCCTTTGCGCACTTCGTCGAGCATCGCGCCGCGGATTCGAATGCCCGCGTACGTTTCGAAACTGGCGCCCTTGCTGGCGTCGTATTTGGTCGAGACTTCAAGCAGGCCGATCATTCCGGCCTGGATCAGGTCTTCCACCTGAACACTGGCCGGCAATCGCGCCAGCAAGTGGTAGGCAATGCGTTTGACCAGTGGCGCGTAACGCTCGATCAACTCGTACTGCGCGTCACGCGCCGACTTCTTGTACAGATTCATGCCACTGGCGGTCATAACACGGGCCCTGCGGTTTGCTGCACGAGGCGCTCGACGAAAAATTCGAGGTGGCCTCGCGGGTTGGCCGGCAACGGCCAGGTGTCGACTTTCTGCGCGATCGCCTTGAAGGCCAGGGCGCACTTGGAACGCGGAAACGCTTCGTAGACCGCACGCTGCTTCTGCACGGCCTTGCGCACGCTTTCGTCATAAGGCACGGCGCCGACGTATTGTAGGGCGACGTCAAGAAAGCGGTCCGTGACCTTGGTCAACTTGGCGAACAGGTTGCGCCCTTCCTGCGGGCTCTGCGCCATGTTGGCCAGGACGCGGAAGCGGTTCATGCCGTAATCGCGGTTGAGTAATTTGATCAGTGCGTAGGCGTCGGTGATCGAGGTCGGCTCGTCGCAGACCACCAGCAGCACTTCCTGGGCGGCGCGGACGAAACTGACGACTGAGTCACCGATACCGGCAGCGGTGTCGATCACCAGCACGTCGAGATTGTCGCCGATGTCGCTGAACGCCTGAATCAGGCCGGCATGTTGCGCCGGGCTCAGGTGCACCATGCTCTGGGTGCCGGAGGCGGCCGGCACGATGCGGATCCCGCCTGGCCCCTGCAACAGCACGTCGCGCAGTTCGCAACGGCCTTCGATCACATCGGCCAGCGTGCGCTTGGGTGTCAGCCCCAGCAGGACGTCGACGTTCGCCAGGCCCAGGTCGGCGTCCAGCAGCATGACCCGACGGCCAAGCTCTGCCAGCGCCAGCGACAAGTTCACTGACACGTTAGTCTTGCCGACGCCACCTTTGCCGCCGGTCACCGCGATCACCTGTACGGGATGCATGCTGCCCATGTTATTTCTTTACCTTGTCTTGCATAGACGGAGGCCACATTACTGGCTGCGCGTTCCGGATCGGAACAATGCGTGGCAGACCATCGATGTAGGTACAAAAACTGTTCATGAATACCTCAGCCAACCTGCTTGGTCGGGCTGTGATAGATATCAGCGAACATGTCAGCCATGGCTTCTTCGCTGGGTTCTTCCTGCATTTGCACGCTGACGGCACGGCTGACCAATTGATGACGGCGCGGCAGATGCAGATCATCCGGAATCCGTGGGCCATCGGTCAGGTACGCGACCGGCAATTCATGACTGATCGCCAGGCTCAACACTTCACCAAGACTGGCCGTTTCATCCAGTTTAGTCAGAATGCAGCCGGCCAGCCCGCAACGCTTGTAGCTGTGATAAGCGGCCGTTAGAACCTGTTTCTGGCTGGTGGTTGCCAATACCAGATAATTTTTTGAGCGAATGCCACGCCCGGCCAGGCTCTCAAGCTGCATGCGCAACGCCGGATCACTGGCTTGCAGACCTGCAGTATCGATCAAAACCACGCGTTTGCGCAGCAATGGATCCAAAGCCTGAACCAGCGACTGACCCGGATCGACGTGGGTCACTGGCACGTTGAGGATGCGGCCGAGAGTTTTCAACTGTTCCTGCGCGCCGATGCGGAAGCTGTCCATGCTCACCAGCGCGACGTTCTGCGCGCCGTACTTGAGCACGTAGCGTGCGGCGAGTTTGGCCAGCGTGGTGGTCTTGCCCATGCCCGCAGGGCCTACCATCGCAATCACCCCGCCCTCTTCCAGCGGCTCGACTTCCGGCACGGCAATCATCCGTGCCAGGTGCGCCAGCAGCATGCGCCAGGCCTGACGCGGTTCTTCGATATCGGTGATCATTGCCAGCAGGTCGCGGGACAACGGACCGGACAGACCGATGCGCTGCAAGCGGCGATACAGATTGGCCTGGGCCGGACGGCTGCCTTGCAACTGATTCCAGGCCAGTGTGCCGAGCTGCACTTCCATCAACTCGCGCAGGCTGTTCAGCTCAAAACGCATCGAATCCAGCGCACGCGGATCAACCCCGGCGGAGGCTTGTGCAGGCGCCGGAGCAGGACGCGCCGGTGCGGCGTAGGTCGGCTCGCTCAGCGGCTCGGCAGCGGTCAGCGGCAGGCCCGCCGTCAAAGGCAGCCCGGCGAACAACTGACGATTGGTGTTGCCGTCGGCTTCGCCGCGCATGCTCAATTCGGCCTGGGCGGTGACGATGCGCGACTGGGTCTTGCGCAACTCGTCTTCGAGTTCCATGTTCGGCACCCGCGGCGTCAGTGCCGAGAGTTTGTAATCCAGCGCCGCCGTCAGCTCGACGCCGCCGGCGATGCGGCGGTTGCCAATGATGGCGGCATCAGCGCCCAGCTCATCACGAACCAGCTTCATGGCCTGACGCATATCGGCGGCGAAAAAACGCTTAACTTGCATAAACCACTACCTCAGCCGTTGGGCCCTACTGTCGCAACGATGGTCACTTGCTTGTTGTCCGGTATTTCCTGGTAGGCCAGCACATGCAGTCCGGGGACGGCGAGGCGGCCAAAACGCGAGAGCATCGCGCGTATCGGGCCGGCGACCAACAGGATCACCGGCTGCCCTTGCATTTCCTGACGCTGCGCCGCTTCGATGAGCGAACGTTGCAGCTTCTCGGCCATGCTTGGCTCCAGCAGAACGCCCTCTTCCGAGCCTTGTCCTGCCTTCTGCAGACTATTGAGCAATATCTGTTCCAACCTTGGTTCCAATGTGATCACAGGCAGCTCGGACTCAGTGCCTACAATGCTTTGGACGATGGCGCGGGATACGCCAACCCGTACAGCGGCCACCAACGCGGCGGTATCTTGACTCTTGGCGGCGTTGTTGGCGATGGCTTCCGCGATGCTGCGAATGTCGCGCACCGGCACGTGTTCGGCGAGCAGCGCTTGCAGGACTTTGAGCAACTGCGACAGCGAGACCACGCCTGGCACCAGCTCTTCAGCCAGTTTCGGCGAGCTTTTGGCCAGCAACTGCATGAGTTGCTGCACTTCTTCGTGGCCGATCAGCTCACTGGAGTGTTTGTACAAAATCTGGTTCAAGTGGGTCGCGACCACGGTGCTGGCGTCGACCACGGTGTAGCCGAGCGATTGCGCCTGGGCGCGCTGGCTGATTTCGATCCACACCGCCTCCAGGCCGAAAGCCGGATCTTTGGCGTTGATGCCGTTGAGCGTGCCGTAGACCTGCCCCGGGTTAATCGCCAGTTCGCGGTCCGGATAGATCTCGGCTTCGGCCAGGATCACACCCATCAGCGTCAGGCGATAGGCGCTTGGCGCCAGGTCGAGGTTGTCGCGGATGTGCACGGTCGGCATCAGGAAGCCCAGATCCTGCGAGAGCTTCTTGCGCACGCCCTTGATCCGCGCCAGCAATTGCCCGCCCTGATTGCGATCGACCAGCGGAATCAGGCGATAGCCGACTTCCAGGCCGATCATGTCGATCGGCGTCACGTCATCCCAGCCCAGCTCTTTGGTTTCCATGGCGCGGGCCGGCGATGGCAGCAGCTCCTGCTGACGCTTGACCTCTTCCAGCGCAACGACCTTGGCGACGTTCTGCTTTTTCCAGAACAGGTATGCACCACCGGCAGCCAGCGCAGCCATGCTCAGGAAGGAAAAGTGTGGCATGCCCGGCACAAGGCCCATCACCGCCATCAAACCAGCCGCCACCGCCAGCGCTTTGGGCGAGGCGAACATTTGGCGGTTGATCTGTTTGCCCATGTCTTCCGAGCCGGAAGCACGGGTCACCATGATCGCTGCCGCTGTTGATAACAACAGTGATGGCAATTGCGCCACTAAACCGTCACCGATGGTCAACAAGGCGTAAACCCGGCCGGCATCGCCGAAGGTCATGCCGTGCTGGAAGATACCAACGGCCATGCCGCCGATAAGGTTGATGAACAGAATCAACAGACCGGCGATGGCGTCACCACGGACGAACTTGCTGGCACCGTCCATCGAACCGTAGAACTCAGCCTCCTGGGCGACTTCCTGGCGACGGGACTTGGCCTGGTTCTGATCAATCAGACCGGCGTTGAGGTCGGCGTCGATCGCCATTTGTTTGCCGGGCATTGCATCGAGGGTGAAACGCGCGCTCACCTCGGAAATCCGCCCGGCGCCCTTGGTCACCACGACGAAGTTGATGATCATCAGAATCGCGAACACCACGATACCGACCACGTAGTTACCGCCGATCACCACCTCACCGAAGGCCTGAATCACCTTACCGGCGGCGGCGTGGCCGTCCTGACCGTGGAGCATTACCACGCGCGTAGACGCTACGTTCAGCGCCAGACGCATCAGCGTTGCCACCAGCAGAATCGTCGGGAACACGGCGAAATCCAGCGGCCGCAGGGCATAGACGCAGACCAGCAATACCACGATCGACAACGCAATGTTGAACGTGAAAAACACGTCCAGCAGGAACGGCGGGATCGGCAACATCATCATCGCCAACATGACCAACAGCAGCAACGGCACGCCCAGATTGCCCCGACTGAGGTCGGCAACGTTTGTGCGAGCAGTGTTGATTAACTGAGAGCGATCCACCGGTTTTCCCCGTTCCTTTAAAGCAAACTTTTGACGCCCCGAACGGGCGCAGGGCGGCTATTGCAAGAAGCCTTCCAACTTTTGCCGAGGAATGAAATAGCGAGGTTTTGCTTGGGATTATCTGCTGATTGGACTGGCCCCTTCGCGAGCAAGCCCGCTCCCACAGTCTGGAATGTATTTCAATCTGATATTTGGAATACGGTCCCCTGTGGGAGCGGGCTTGCTCGCGAAGAGGCCATCAGGTCCGACGCAATTTTTTGGTTTAAACGAAGCGGTTTAAAATACACCTCCAGACACGCCTTGCAGGCTACGAACCCTTGCGCCATTGCCTACAGCCAAGCCAGAATCCGCCGGCTTGTGCGCTTTGGGGTCGGGATCTATTGTGGATCGGTCGCTGACGAATCAGTGATCGGGTTTAGCGACTCGGACCATCTCAGTGCATCAGCGTTCGTGGCTTCGTTGTGGGACTTTTCGCCCGCAATTACGTTATGGCGGCTGTATGCGGGAGACCTTTGGGTCTACCGGGGTGCCTGTGACCGGTTCGCTAACCTGCGTACAGCTGCCACCTTCACTTGTTTAGCGACAGGGAAAGAGTGGCTCCATAACCTCAGGAGCTTCACCATGATCAAACCCACACCCAACCCACCCGAAACCGACCCCACCTCCCCCTACGAATCCCTCGATTCAAGAAAACTCCACCAAGCCGCCGACCGCGCCCTCGATCACTACCTCTGCCCGCCCGGCTCTACCCCGCCGCCTCGTAGCGGCCGCGCAATGTATGCCGTCACCGCCGACACCAAAAACGAAGACCTGCTGGCCAACGCCTGCGAAACCCTCGCCTGCGCCAAAACCATCGCCCAGGAATTCGCCGGGCTGGTCAAGCCATCGCAACGCCGGACACTGATGGGGATTGCGCAATTGATCATGCTCAGCGAGCTGGCGGTGAATCGGGTGCTGGATAATCTGGAGTTGCCGGGGTAATGCAGGCAGGCTGAGTTATTCGGGGTTCATGCCGGCCTCTTCGCGAGCAAGCTCGCTCCCACATTTGATCCTTGCAGGACACAAAACCTGCGGTCATTGAAGATCCCTGTGGGAGCGAGCCTGCTCGCGAAGGCTGACTGACAGGCAACACATCTTTCCAGACAGAAAAAACCCGCCGCCCCTAAAACCAGGACGGCGGGTTTTGTTGATTCGCCCAGCGGAACCATTCGTCCGAAACCCAACGACACCTGTCAGATGTGACAGGTGCGCAATCTGCAGTCATGCGCTCTGATGAGGCCAGTACTTACCCCCATCGCACAGGAGTCTCAATCATGGCCGCCTCAACCCCACCGGACAACACCGTTCTTGTCCTCAGCCCGCCAATCGTCAACGGTCACACTGCCCCCGTGGTAGGTGCCCACATCGGCGTGCCCTTGGTGGCCTATGACCTGGTCACTGACGGTGAAGGCGCGGTGGTCCTCGTCGATCCACCGTTGTCGGGCACCATGGATCCCGGCGATGTCATGGAGCTTTGGCTTGTGGGTGAGTCAGCTGTGCTGGACAGCGAAACCATTGTCGATCCGAACGTGCGCACTACGTTGCGCATTCCAAAAGGCCGACTGCATCCTGACAAGGTCAACAAGCTGTACTACACCATCAGACGCGGCAGCAGCAATATCGGCACCTCCGAACCACCCTTTGAAATGCTCTACAACCGCATCCGCCCTGGCCTGAAGGATCGCCTGACCGACCCCGGTGGCCACTCCGAACTCAAGCTGCTACTGCCCGACGAGATCAAGAATGGCGTCGGCCCGGACTTTGTCAGCGCCGACGTCTGCGTGGCCTACCCCTATTGCCGCGCGTACGACCTGATCACCCTCAAGTGCAACGGCGAACTGCTCGAACCCAAGCCCCGGGTCAATCCGAATCAGGCACCGCAACCGCCAAATCCCGGTGACGAAACGCCCATCACCATTTGCTTCACCATCACCCGCGCCTTTCTGGACCAGGCGAAACGGCTGGATCACAAACTGCATTTTTCCTACACCGTCACCGACCAGATCGGCAACGGCCCGGACACCGATGCCCCGTGGTCGCCGTTGCAGAGCGTGGATGAGGATCTGGACGGAGTCCTGCTGCCGATGCCGATTCTGCTGGAACGCAAAGAAGATTATCCCGGTGATGACACGAGCATCATTGATCTGGAAAGACTCGCGGGCAATCCTCTGTTAGTGGTCGTTCTGACAACCGATAACCGTTTTGTCGTGGGCTACGACGTTATCGCGACCTATACCGCGACGAACACGGGGCAACCTGCTGATGTGGTGGTGACAGTTGGCGGCAAAGTCGAAGCGGATCCGTTTGGAGCGAAACAAACCCTGTTTCTTGAGGTGCCCAACGACAAGGTCTTCGCTGACAGTACCGTCAATGTGATCTATGAACTGCGCAGGCCCAATGGCGATCTGGTGGGTAGTTCGAAACCCGCGAACGCCACGGTGACGGGACCCGCTCCGGTTGATCTGCTGCCGCCGAAAATCAAGGAAGCGCCGAACGACACCAGCCTGAATCCCGTGGACGCCCAGACCGGCCTCACGGCCTTGGTGGACTATGTGGGGATGCTGGCCGGAGACAAGATCACCGTGACCTGGACCGGCGCCCCCGGCACGCCTGCCGGCGGCTCGCACACCACCGCGCCGTGGCCGGTGACGACGGTCGGGGTGCAGGAGATCGCGCTAGTGAACTCGGTCATTGCCTTCAACCTCGGCAAACCGGTGACGGTGAGCTACACCGTGACCGGTGGCAGCAGTGAACCGGTACCATCGCAACTTCGTACCCTGGCGGTTGGGCGGCTGCCCGACAGCGCGTTGCGTGCACCCACCATCCTCCAAGCCGCCAACAATGGCGAAGGTCCGGAATTCGACGTGACCAGTCTTACCCAAAATGCCGTCATCCGGATCCTCAACTGGCCGCTGATTGCGCTGGGTCAGTATGTGTGGCTGCGCCTGCAGGGCACGAAGGCGGACAATACTGCCTGGAGCAAAACAGTGTTTCAGCCGCCGAGCGGGCAGACCAACCCTACCTGGATCGCCGCTGGCCGCTATGAGCACGCAACCGACAAGGCCGAGCTGCAAGAGTTGAAGGACGGCTCAAGCCTGACCCTGGAGTTCAAGGCCGCGCTGGGAGGCAGTCAGGTGGAAGCCGAAGCGGTGACCTTACCGGTGAGAACCTATATCGTGGCGCTCAAGCCTGTAATCACCTCAGTGAAGGACTCCAAAGACGTCGAGATTCCCAACGCAGGTTCCACCACCTACTACAGCGTGACACTGACCGGTACAGCGGAAAAAGGCCAGAGGGTGCAAGTGTTGGATGGTGACACGCCGAAAGGCGAGCCGACTGTAGACACGGCGACAGGGATCTGGGTATTGCCGGTATACGCCCTCAGTCCTGGACATCACAGTTTTACCGCCAAGGCGCTGTATGGCGCGGGACACACCTCTCAACCACCTCGGACCATTACGGTCGTTGACTACACCTCTTTTGATGGTGGGGATTGGAATGGGTGGCAGCCGGTTAGAACTCAGCTAGTAAATGAAGGGGGTAACTATTTTGTTCGCCTGATTCCGGACAAGGACTCATGGTTTGACGGGATAATTAAAGATTACAGCTACTTAGTAAACGGAAGTAGATACAAAATCAGTTTCAAATTCCGATCAAGCCACGCGGGACACAATATCCTTATATATGCTGGGTATAAAGCTGAGTATGTAGAAATAAGGCAGCCGACAATCGGATGGGAAAGTCACTCTGTGTCGATTACCTACGGTTTCGATGCATCGGGTTCACGGTATCACTTTAGATTTGCCTTTACTCCCGGTGTTGTGGAAGGCGCCTCATATGATTTAGATGATATAAGAATTGAACGCTTGGAATAGTATATAAATATTTATTATTGCTTGATTCTGTTGGCTTTAAAAACTGCATCTATTTTTAATGCTTTTATACAAAGCTGTTAGGCCTGAGCGGAAACCAGGGACAGGAAAACCAGGGACAGACCAATCGTGGTCTGTCGTTTCATGCTCCGGAAGGCGCACCAGGGTCTTATCGTTAAAACTAAGAAAAAGGGACACCCGTAGCCGGTCACGTCGTCAAGCAACGCTGACTTTATTCACGCTGGTGATTGATCCGTTCCAGATCATCTCGTAGTGGGCTGTTTGAATGACCGATAAGATGGGTCTGGGGGGCATCAGCGCCCAGCAGTAGTTGCCCTGCAGACGCACGGAGTTGTACCGTAAATAAGGCCATTATTCCAAGGCAGGAACGGTGCCCATGAGCACTTTCAATTCCCTTCTGTTTCCTCTGATCGAGCCCAATACTGACCTTGGACTTTTCGCGCTCTGGCCATTGTTTATTGCGGGCATGACCCGACCCGTGGTGGATGGCGACGGGGGCATCAACATTGCTGTGGTGAGCGACTATCCCGACGGCGTGCTGTGCGTCATCGATCCGTACATCGGCATGCAAGCCGGAGATCAGCACGCTATTTACTGGGGCGCACTGAAGATCTGGGACAAAGAGGTGGGGGCCGATGAAGTTGATAAACGCCTGTTTTTCTATCTGCCCACCGATCCGATCAAACCCGATCCTCTCGAGCCCGTTTGGGTCGAGGAAGTTTATTACCGGTTGACCCGCAAAGGCTCGACCACACCTGATGACCCTTCGGTGCCGTTGCGACCGCTGGTCAAGCTCGACGAGCCGGGTGGGTACGATAAATTTCCTCATCTGCCCGGTCACTCGGAGTTCAAACCGGTCATATTGCCAGACGATGTGATTCAGAACGGCGTCACCGCCGAATGGGCGGAAAAAGGTGTGCCGATGACCGTGCCGGTTTATCCCGGTATCTATTTGCGCGATGTCATTTATCTTTGGTGGGGCAGTGTCCGTCTTGCTCCTCATGTGGTGACCCAAAAGCAGGTCGATGGCGCCGACCCCATCATCATTGTCGCCGATCAGGAGGCGATTCTCGCCGGGGGGGACAGTAACGCGCTGACGGTGGAGTATGAGATGCGCGATGAGGTCTGGAACTGGTGCCAGAAGCGCTCTTTGAGCACCACGGTACTGGTCGATGCCGGCGCCTGGCGGCTGGAGCAGCCAATTATCAAGGAATCGATCAATGAGGTGATCGACCTGATCACGCTGGGCAAGGCCGATGCCACGGTACAGATTCATGTCCGCACGGACGATTTTGATATTGGCGATACCCTGGTGATGACCTGGATCGGTACGCCGTTTCAGGGCGAACAGTTGGTTCACCGTAGCCAGCCCACGCCAATCGACAATATTCCGAGCGTCCTTGAACTGATGGTGCCAAACGCCGATGTTCGCGCCATTGCCATGGGCAAGGCGGATGTTTCCTATGTGTTGACCAAAAAAGACGGCGGCCCGCCGCTGTCATCCAAACGCACCTTTGCCAATGTGGTCGGTGAAATCTTGCAGTCGGAAAAAGGGGACCGGAAAAAGGGGAAAAAGGGGACGGGGAAAAAGGGGACGGATTTATTTACCACTGGGAAAAAGGGGACGGATTTATTTACCACAACTTTTGCCGGGGAATGAAATAGCGAGGTTTTGCTTGGGATTATCTGCTGTTTGGACTGGCCTCTTCGCGAGCAAGCTCGCTCCCACATTTGATCCTTGCAGGACACAAAACCTGCGGTCATTGAAGATCCCTGTGGGAGCGAGCCTGCTCGAAGGCTGACTGACAGCCAATACAGCGTTCCAGAGTACGAAACCCACCTGCATATCAACCGCAGTGACGTTTCCTCAACATTACCGTCCATCGAAAATGTCTGCCTACCTGTAATTTATGACAGTAGACGAGGGGCAGCCAGGCAAGCCCAATGACGCTTCCAATCGCCAACGCTGGAGTGACGACATGAGCACCAACGTATCCGCCGTACACGCGTCTGACATTACTGCGATTCTGACAAAGCGCTTCTCTTCCATCGACTCGTTGAATCTCGGTGCCAGGCTTACTGGCTTGCTCGGATCAAGTCCATCAATACCCCGCCGTACCGATCCGGCCATTAAGGTCGAGACGTTAAAAACGACGACACCCGCCAATACGAAAATCAGCCTCATTCAAGGCATACAAGTCGTTTGTAATCGCAAGGCCACGCATCTTTATGTCAGCAGAGCTGAAAACACGATCAGCATGCTGGACATCGAAACGCTCGCCCCACGTCATACTTACGCGCTGGCGCATGCCAGTCCGTCCCCACAAGCATTCAGTCTTGATGACGGATTGGTATATATGAACGATCTTCACTCAGCCAGACTTTGGCTGATAGACACAGTCGCTCGACGGGTGTTTGAGGGAGCCCTAGTAGGCAAAGGGAGTTTTGATCTTTGCGTGACGCCCGATGCCAAATACCTTTTAAGCTGCGGCGGACTGGCCGAGGGACGTTTGCAGGTGATCGACGCCTGCGAACAACAATTGATCACCAGCGTCGCGACCGATATATATCCATACGCGGTGACCACACGTCACGATGGCGCTTACGCGTACGTTGTCTGCTGGACAGAAAGAGACGGAGCAGCATTTTCCACTGTCCAGGCGTTCGACACGGCGACATGGCAACTGGAAAAAAGCATCACTGTGCGAGGCACCGTATTCGACCTGGCAGCCCACCCGCGAAACCAACATCTTTATCTCATCAACTTCACACGCGATGAACTCACGGTCATAAACACGGCGTCCTATGCAATCGTAAAGACAATCGTTGTGGCGAACCTGCCGGAAACCCTGTGCATCAGCCCTGATGGAAAGCATCTTTACATCACCAGTTTCAGTTCAATCATTACGGTGATTGACACTGAGACATTTCAGGCAGTGGAGATCGACACCGAGAAAAACCGCCTGCACTCAATCACGGTCAGTCCGAAGTCCGGCGATATCTTCGTGACCTATATTGATTAACGATGACAGCGCGCAGACGATGAATCGGTACCGGATAATCCGGAGTTGCCGGGGTGATGACTCCCGCCGGGTGAGTTTATCGGCGTCAGGCTGACTCTTCGCGAGCAAGCTCGCTCCCACAGTTGATTGTTGCCCGACACAAAACCTGCGACCGCTGAAGATTTCCTGTGGGGGCAGTTGCAGCACCGATCACTTCGCGGTCAGTATCTGCTTGGGCGCAATATTGCCGAAGCCGAGTCCTTTGCGATCAATGTAGTGTGTCCCTCGCAGCAATTGCTGACCCTCAACATCAACCCAGTCCTCATCCATATACATAAGCACAACTTTGGTCACCGGCGCGCTGATCTCCGGCATCATCAGATCACTTTGCAGCAGGTTGAGCGCCCAATGAAACTGGATGATCGGCAAATCACCGATTTCAATCTGGCGCGTGGCATCCAGCAATCGGAAGTCTCTGCGTGCAGTGATGCGTAACTTGCCGCCGACCTCTTCAAACACCGGTTTGCCATAACGCACTTCCAAGTCAGCGCCGGTCGCCCATTGATCCATGTAATACCCGGAGAAGGCGAAGAGTTTGAACAAGGCCTGTTTGTCGCGGATAGTTCCCGCCGCATCGAACAGGTAGTTGTAGGAATAGTGGTAAGCGAGACCGTCCAGCTCGGGCCGAATGGCGTTGACCGGATTATCGAGATACCCCGGGATGTAGACGTTGGCCATCTGCACAAAACGGGTAAAGTCCAGATCCATGTCAAAGCTGGCTGAGTAACGGATAGACCTTTCCTTCGGACTTTCTTCCAACAACCCTGATACAAACTCCAGCGTCATGCCTTCAAGCTTGCGATAGATGCGCTCCGCCATGATCGTGCTCCATGTATTGCTGAGAAATTCCGCACTACATGTCATCGGCTTTCAGGGTAGGCGTCTACTGTCAGATCTAACAGGTAGCGCAGCCTTTCAGACAAACGGCACGTCAGGAATCGCGCCGCAAATCCGGCGGAATCGGCAAATCATCCTTCAGCGGATCCGGGCGTTTGCCCTTGCCAGCGCGGTGCTGGCGGATCTGGTAGACGTAGGCCAGCACCTGAGCAACCGCCAGGTACAGCCCGCCGGGAATTTCTTCGTCGAGTTCGGTGGAGTAGTAGATCGAACGCGCCAGCGCTGGCGACTCGAGGAGCATGACGTTGTTGGCGACGGCGATTTCACGAATCTTCAGCGCGAGAAAATCGCTGCCCTTGGCCAGCAGCATCGGTGCACCGCCCTTTTCGGCGTCGTACTTGAGCGCCACGGCGTAGTGGGTCGGGTTGGTGATGACCACGTCGGCATCAGGGATTGCCGCCATCATGCGCCGCTGGGACATTTCGCGCTGGGTCTGGCGGATGCGCTGTTTGACCTCTGGCCGACCTTCCTGATCCTTGTGCTCGTCGCGCACTTCCTGCTTGGTCATCTTGAGCTTTTTCATGCTCTCCCAGATCTGCACCGGCACGTCCACCGCGGCGATAATGATCAGGCCGCAGGCCAGCCACAGCGAACTCCAGCCGACCAGCACGACGCTGTGAATGATCGCCTGTTCCAGCGGTTCATGGGCGATCCGCAGCAGGTCATCGACGTCTGCCGACAACACCATCAAGGCCACCGACAGGGTGATCAGAAACTTGGCCAGCGCCTTGAGCAACTCAACCACGGCCTTGAACGAAAACATCCGCTTGAGGCCTGCCGCCGGGTTCATCCGGCTGAATTTGGGCGCCAGGGAGCTGGCGGCGAACAGCCATCCACCCAAAGAAATCGGCCCGATCAGCGCGGCCAGCAACAAGGTGATCATGATTGGCTGAATCGCCAGCAGCGCGATCAGGCCCGACTGCAACAAAAACCGGCCCATGGCGCCCTGATCCATGACCACTTCGCGCGATAACGTGAAGTTCAGGCGCATCAGGTCCATCAATTCTTCGGCGAGCATGCCGCCGAAGATCAGCAGCGCACCGGCACCGGCCATCATCACCGCAAGGGTGTTGAGCTCTTTGGAGCGGGCAATTTCACCCTTCTCACGGGAGTCCTTTTTTCGTTTCTCCGTGGGGTCTTCTGTTTTGTCCTGACCGCTTTCGCTCTCTGCCATGACTCAGCGCGCCCGTGCCAGTTCGCGTAGCAACTGCAAGGCCTCAGTGGCCAGCGGTTGATACTGGTTGAGAATGTCCGCCAGGCCGACCCAGACGATAAACAGCCCGAGCACCAGGGTCAGCGGAAAGCCGATGGAGAAAATGTTCAACTGCGGCGCCGCCCGGGTCATCACACCAAACGCGATGTTGACCACCAGCAGCGCGGTCACCGCCGGCAACACCAGCAACAGTGCGGCCCCCAGAATCCAGCCGAGCTTGCCGGCCAGTTCCCAGTAATGCGCGGTCATCAAGCCGCTGCCTACTGGCAGCGTGGTGAAGCTTTCGGTGAGGACTTCGAATACCACCAGATGGCCGTTCATCGACAGGAACAGCAACGTCACCAGCATGGTGAAGAACTGCCCGATTACCGCCACCGAGACGCCGTTGGCCGGGTCGACCATCGAGGCGAAGCCCATGCCCATCTGGATCGCGACAATCTGCCCGGCCACCGCGAACGCCTGGAAAAACAGTTGCAGGGAAAAGCCGAGCACGGCGCCGACCAGAATCTGCTCGGCAATCAGCAGCAAGCCGCTGAGATCAAGGGGGCTGACGGCCGGCATCGGCGGCAGCCCCGGGACAATCACCACGGTGATCGCCACGGCGAAATACAGGCGCACCCGCCGCGGAATCAGGGTCGTGCCAAATACCGGCATGACCATCAGCATCGACGCCACGCGAAACAGCGGCAGCATGAACGTCGCCACCCAGGTACTGATCTGGGTGTCGGTCAGCTGAAGCAGCGACTGCATGGCTTAGCCGATGACCAGCGGAATGTTTTTGTACAGGTCGATGATGTATTCCATGAACGTCTGCACGATCCACGGGCCACCGACGATCAGGGTCACCAGCATCACCAGCAGACGCGGCAGGAAGCTCAAGGTCTGTTCGTTGATCTGCGTGGCGGCCTGGAACATGGCGACCAGCAGACCGACCAGCAGGCTCGGCACCACCAAAATCGCGACCATCAACGTGGTCAGCCACAGCGCCTCGCGAAAGATATCGACCGCGACTTCCGGCGTCATGGCGAGACACCTCCAAAACTGCTGGCCAGCGTGCCGATGATCAACGCCCAGCCATCGACCAATACGAACAGCATGATTTTGAACGGCAGCGAGATGATCAGCGGCGAGAGCATCATCATACCCATGGCCATCAGCACGCTCGCCACGACCAGGTCGATGATCAGGAACGGGATGAAAATCATGAAGCCGATCTGGAACGCGGTTTTCAGCTCGGACGTGACAAACGCCGGCACCAGAATGGTCAGCGGCGCCTGATCAGGCGTGGCGATATCGGTACGCTTGGACAGACGCATGAACAGCTCAAGATCGCTGGTGCGGGTCTGCGCCAGCATGAAGTCCTTGATCGGGACCTGAGCCTTTTCAACAGCCTGCTGAGCGGTCAGGGTTTCCGCCAGGTACGGCTGCAACGCGTCTTTGTTCACCCGGTCGAACACCGGCGCCATGATGAACATCGTCAGGAACAGCGCCATGCCGGTGAGGATCTGGTTCGACGGCGTCTGTTGCAGGCCGAGGGCCTGTCGCAGGATCGAAAAGACAATAATGATCCGCGTGAAACTGGTCATCAGGATGACCGCCGCTGGAATGAAGCTCAGCGCGGTCATGATCAGCAGGATCTGCAGGCTGACCGAATACTCTTGCGCGCCGTCGGCGTTGGTGCCCAGCGTGATCGCCGGAATCGACAACGGATCGGCGGCGAACGCCAGTGGCGCGGCCAGCGACAGGGCCAGCGTCAGGACGATGCGGAGCGCAGCCATTACTTCTTATCCTTCTGATCCTTGCCGAGAATCTTCAGCAACTGCTGGGCGAATTCCGGCGTGGCTTTTTCGCTGTTATCGGGTACTTCGACCGGCTCTTTGAGCACATGCAGCGCCGTGATGGTTCCGGGACTCAGGCCGAGCAGAATCTGCTCGTTGCCGACCTGCACCAGCAGCAGGCGATCACGCGGGCCGAGCGCGCGCGAGCCGATCAGCTCGATCACCTGCCCCTTGCCCGCCGGCCCCGCCTGCTGGACCCGGCGCAGCAGCCAGGCGAGGAAGAAGATCAACCCCACCACCAGCAGCAAGCCGAACACCAGTTGCGTCAATTGCCCGGCCACGCCGCTGTTGACCATTGGCGCCGCCGCGACAGGCGCGGTGGCGGTGGCGCTCGGCTCGACGGCCAGCACGCTCAAGGGCAGTGCCAGCAGCGCCCAGAGAAACCGCTTCACTCAGCGCAGCTTCTTGATGCGTTCGCTTGGGCTGATCACGTCGGTCAGGCGGATGCCGAACTTCTCGTTGACCACCACCACTTCGCCGTGCGCGATCAGCGTGCCGTTGACCAGCACGTCGAGCGGCTCACCGGCCAGACGATCGAGTTCGATCACCGAACCCTGGTTCAGTTGCAGCAGGTTGCGGATGTTGATGTCGGTGCTGCCCACTTCCATGGAAATGGACACCGGAATGTCGAGGATCACGTCCAGGTTCGGACCGTCCAGCGTCACCGGATCGTGATTCTTCGGCACGCTGCCGAACTCTTCCATCGGCAGACGATTGGAGCTCGACACGCCGGCATCGGCGGCCAGCAGTGCATCGATGTCGGCCTGACCGGCGTCACCGGTCTCTTCCAGGGCAGCAGCCCATTCATCGGCCAGTGCCTGATCGTCCTGGGCGTTCATATCGTCGTTCATCATGTGTCCTCGGCGGGCAACAATTCAGTTAAATACGGGGGTGAAAACGCCGCCTCAGCGACGCTCGATCGGCTCGATCACCTGCAACGCGAGGTTGCCTTTGTGCGAGCCCATCTTGACCTTGAAGGCCGGTACGCCGTTGGCGCGCATGATCATGTCTTCCGGCATTTCCACCGGGATCACATCGCCCGGCTGCATGTGCAGGATGTCGCGCAGTTTCAACTGGCGGCGAGCCACGGTGGCGCCAATCGGCACGTCGACATCGAGCACGTCCTGACGCAGGGCGTTGACCCAGCGCTCGTCCTGATCGTCGAGGTCCGACTGGAAACCGGCGTCGAGCATCTCGCGCACTGGTTCGATCATCGAGTACGGCATGGTCACGTGCAAATCACCGCCACCGCCATCGAGTTCGATGTGGAAAGTCGATACGACAATGGCTTCGCTCGGGCCGACGATGTTGGCCATGGCCGGGTTCACTTCCGAGTTGATGTACTCGAAATTGACTTCCATGATCGCCTGCCAGGCTTCTTTCAGGTCGACAAACGCCTGCTCCAGCACCATGCGCACCACGCGCAGTTCGGTCGGGGTGAATTCACGCCCTTCGATCTTGGCGTGACGGCCGTCGCCACCGAAGAAGTTGTCCACCAGTTTGAACACCAGTTTGGCGTCGAGGATGAACAGCGCGGTGCCGCGCAGCGGTTTGATCTTGACCAGGTTGAGGCTGGTCGGCACGTACAGCGAGTGTACGTATTCGCCGAACTTCATCACCTGCACACCACCGACAGCAACGTCCGCCGAGCGGCGCAGCATGTTGAACATGCTGATGCGGGTGTAACGGGCAAAACGCTCGTTGATCATTTCCAGGGTCGGCATGCGTCCACGGACGATGCGATCCTGGCTGGTCAGGTCGTAGCTTTTGACACTGCCGGGTTCGGCAGCGTTATCGGTCTGTACCAGACCATCGTCGACGCCATGCAACAGCGCATCGATTTCATCTTGGGACAGCAGATCCTGCACGGCCATGTCGTGTTCCTACTGCAGTACGAAATTAGTGAAAAGCAACTGTTCGATCACCACTTTGCCCAGCTCTTTCTGCGCCACTTCCTGGACGCTGGCGGTGGCCTTCTGGCGCAACATCTCCTGACCGACCGGCGTCGCCAGTGTGGCGAAATCCTGACCGGAGAAGAGCATCACCAGGTTATTGCGGATCACCGGCATGTGCACTTTGAGCGCTTCCAGATCGGCCTGGTTACGCGCCAGCATGGTGATGCTCACCTGCATGTAGCGCTGACGGCCATTCTGGTTGTAGTTGGCAACGAAGGCCGGCGCCATCGGCTCGAAGATCGCCGGTTGCTTGCCGACCGGCGCGGCATCGGCCGCCTCGGCGGGTTTGCTCTGGGCGCTGTGCATGAAGAACCAGGTCGCCCCCACGGATGCACCAATGGCCACCAGCAACGCCAGCACGATCACGATGATCAGCTTGAGTTTGCCTTTGGTTGCGGGGTCTTTTACTGCTGCAGCTTCGCTCTTCGCCATGCCAATAATCCGTCACTAATCGGGGGTTTCACAGTCGCACGGCAAGGCAAGAGCAAGTGTTATGCCAGAAGTGTCAGCGCTATCTGAACGGCGCTATAAAACCAATGTGGGAGCGGGCTTGCTCGCGAAAGCGGTGTGACAGACAACATCAATGTTGAATGTGACATCGCATTCGCG
This sequence comes from Pseudomonas sp. SWRI99, assembly GCF_014270125.1. Classification (NCBI taxonomy): domain Bacteria; kingdom Pseudomonadati; phylum Pseudomonadota; class Gammaproteobacteria; order Pseudomonadales; family Pseudomonadaceae; genus Pseudomonas; species Pseudomonas sp. SWRI99. The sequence goes on from NZ_JABWQR010000002.1 coordinate 51,659, forward strand.
AGCAAGCCCGCTCCCACAGGGGGTACAGCGTCGTGTCAGGCGTAGTAGTCGACAGCGCTGCTGCCAATCACGCTTGTGGTTTGAGCAGCCACTTCAGCCACGGTCGCCGGGGTCAATTCTTCGTCCGCCGAATCCAGACGCCCGCCGGCTGCGCGGGCACGGCCCTGCTGATCCTGTTGCGCCTGTTCCTGGCCCTGCCAGCCACGATTCTGATCAGACACGTTGACGTCGACCTGGCCCATGCCCTGCTGGGTGAACATCTCGCGCAAGCGGTGCATTTGCCCGTCGAGGGCTTCGCGCACACTCGGATGCGCACTCATGAACGTCACCTGGGTCTGCTGATCCGGGACCATGTTCACGCGGATATCCAGACGGCCCAGTTCAGCCGGCTGCAACTGAATGTCGGCGGCTTTGAGATTGACGCTGGACAGGTACATGACGCGGTTGACCACTTCCTCGGTCCAGCCGCTCTGGTGCATGGCGATCGGTTGGTTCACCGGCAGCGCATTCGCGGTTTTCGGTGTCGCGGCCTGGGTCAGCGCTGCCAGACGGTTGGCGAAGTCGTCGACGCGGGTGTCGCTGGTGGCTGCTTTCAAATCTTTCAGGCCATCGTCGATCAGTCCGCTGAAAGCCTTTTCGCCGCCTTGGCTGGTGCTGTCCTTGTCGGCCTGTACATCAAGCATGCTGGCCATGCCGGCGGCAAAGTTCTGTGCCGAGGTCAATTCGCCATCGGCCTGAGCCTGGGCAGGGGATGCTTTGGGTTGCGCCTGGCTGGCAGCGGAAATGTGCCCGCCCTGCTCCATCGCCATGCGCACGGCCGGCAATGCATCGAGCGGGTCGGCCGAGGGGTCGAATTCGCTGTCGGTCGGCGCCGGATCTTTGACCATGCCCGGTAAGACCGCCAGCGCAGGGGCTTCGGTTTCCGGCTGGGCTGGCGTTGCGACTACCGGCGCTTGCACGACAGGTGTCGCCACCAGCGGTTGAACGACTTGCACCAACGCAGGGTCAAGCGCCGGGTCTACAGGCGCGGCATCCACCACAGGGGTTTGCACAGTTTCTGCGGCAGCGTCATCGGGGACCGTCTCGCCGTCGCTGGCAACCGGTTTTTCGGCAGGCAACGCTTTGCCGCTATCGGCAACCGTCGGCTCAGGCGCGGCAGCGTTATCGTTACCGACATCCTTTTTGCCGCTGTTGTCAGTGACCTTGTCACGTGCCGGTTTGACTGAACTGTCAGGGTTCACGGCAGGCTTGGCCGGCGCCTGATCGGCAAACACCTTTGCGAAGCTGGAAGCCTTGTCCCCGGCATCTGCGGCCACTGTCGACGTTTTGGCAGAGGCGGCTTGCGCCTTGGCCTGGGCGGCGGTCTGAAGAAGAATGTTAGGGGTCGCAGGCATGACACGGTCTCCGCTGCACTGGGATCGTAGGTACAGTTACGGAAGATGGCTGCAAGTGCCGGGCCAGTTTAGCCCGGCGCTTGAGAAAAGTGCCGGACGGCGGCGCTTAGTGAGTGTGCGTGTGGTGTTTTTCGTCTTCGTACACAGAGCGCACGTCAGAAAATTCCTTGTGGATGTCGGCGACCAGTTGAGCGAGTGCTTGCGGATTTTTGTCTTTGGCGTTCGACTCCAGCTCCTGGCACAACGCAGCCAGCCAAACCGCACCCATGTTGCTGGCGCTGCCCTTGAAGCTATGGGCGATATCGGACAAGGCTTTGGCGCTGGTGGTGCCCTGCAACTCCTGCAGGCGGCTTTCCGAATCCGCCAGAAAGGTTTCCAGCAACTCCTGATAGCCGTCTTCCATCACCTCACGCAAGGTGTCGAGGACGTCGCGGTCTACATGTGGGTCAGTCACTTGCTCACTCCTTGATCAAGAATGGGCGGATTATGCCTCAATCTCCCAGAAAAACTCCACGCGAGCACTACGACCTTGGTCCGACCACCGGGCGTTATGCCCTAATTGGCGTACCAGACTGAGTCCGCGCCCCGACAAACGGACAGCGTCCAGCGGTCGCTCCATGACCTGATCCACATCGAAGCCCTTGCCGCTGTCTTCGACCCGGACGACCAGACGTCCGCCCTCGCCCAGCGGCTCAACCTGCAGATGCACGCGGACGAAACCGTCCTGCAGAGCCTGTAGCCGTTCGTTGCGCAATTCGTAGTAACGGGCGAAACCCGACGCATCGCGCTTGAGACTGGAATCCAGCCCCAACACACCGTGCTCCAATGCATTGGAATACAACTCGGCGAGCACGCTGTACAACGCGCCGCTCTGCGCGCGCAGTCCATGTACCTCCTGCAGCAATTGCAGGAGAAACGGTAACGGATTGAAACGCTTGAGCGTGGCGCCGCGAAATTCGAAGCTGACCGACCAGTCCAGAGGGCTCGACTGGCCACTGTCGGAATACATCGGCGCCGAGCCTTGCGCCTGCGCCGATTCGAGCAGGCTGACTTCAACCATGCTGACATCGTCGCGCGCCTGCCCGCGAAAATCGCGCAGGGCTTGTTCAATGTCCTCGAACAGCCGGTCTGGCTCTCGATTAGCGGCAAAAACCTGCTGCAAGCGCTCGACGCCGAACAACTGATCGTTGGCATCGCTGGTATCGATCACCCCGTCGGACAACAGAAATACCCGATCTCCGACCGCCATCGAATGCACTTGAGTGCGGTCGTCGAACGCCTGCGGACTCAGCACCCCCAACGGCAAATGGCGCGCGGCCAGCGGTTCGCGCTCGCCAGTGGCAAGGCGGTGCAGATACCCGTCGGGCATGCCGCCGTTCCACACTTCCACCGAGCGCCGCTCGGAACTCAGGCACAGCAAAGTCGCGCAGCAGAACATGTCTACCGGCAGGATGCGCTTGAGCTTGGCGTTCATCTCGCGCAACGTTTCGGCCAGGCCGTAGCCCTTGGCGGTCATGCCATAAAACACTTCGGCCAGCGGCATCGCGCCAACCGCCGCCGGCAAGCCATGCCCGGTGAAGTCGCCAAGCATGACGTGCATGTCGCCGGCCGGCGTGTAGGCCGCCAGCAGCAGATCGCCGTTGAACAGCGCGTAAGGTGATTGCAGGTAACGGATGTTCGGCGCGCTCAGGCAACCGGAATGCGCGACCTTGTCGAACACTGCCTTGGCCACGCGCTGTTCGTTAAGCAGGTAATCGTGGTGCCGGGCGATCTGGTCACGTTGTTCCAGCACCGTCGCCTGCAAACGGCGCAAGCGATCCATCGCCTTGATTTTGGCGGCCAGGATCACCTGGTTGTACGGCTTCGCCAGAAAGTCGTCGCCACCCGCCTCCAGGCAACGGGCCAGCGCCTCGCTTTCGGTCAACGAGGTGAGAAAGATGATCGGCACCAGCGCTTCCCCTGCCAGTGCCTTGATCTGCCGGGCGGCCTCGAAACCGTCCATCACCGGCATCATCGCGTCCATGAGTACCAGATCAGGCTGCTGCTGGCGAAAAACCGCAACGGCTTGCGCGCCATCAGCCGCGGTCAGCACTTCATGGCCTTGGCGACGGACGATCGTCGACAGCAGCAACCGGTCGGCCGCACTGTCTTCCGCGATCAGGATCGTCAGCGGCTCAAGCGCCTGCATGGCCGTCAACTGATGTCGAACAGTTTGTCGAAATTGGAGATCGCGAGGATTTTCTTCACGTCGGAGCTGCTGTTGACGACGCGGATGTCCGCGTCGTCGCCGCCCGCGTGGTCACGCAGCAGAAGCAACATGCCCAGCGCGGAGCTGTCGAGGTAGGTGGCTTCTTTCAGATCGACCACAATGGATTCGGGTTTCGTATTGAGTTTTTCATACGACTCGCGAAATTCCTGGTGGCGACCGAAATCGAAGCGCCCTTTGATCGCGATTGTCAGCTTGTGACCATCTGGCGACACTTCTGTAACGACTGACATTGACTGGCTTCCTTGTCATTGACGAACCTGTACAAGGTTTAGCATCTGTCTGACCCTGGGGCAAGAAACAAGCAAAATCAAAAGATCGCAGCCTTCGGCAGCTCCTACAGGGGAATGCATTCCAAATGTGGGAGCTGCCGAAGGCTGCGATCTTTTGTCTTTAAAAGTCATCACGCCGTGGCAAGCGCTGCGACAGTTCATCGAGCAGCTTCTGCTCGCGCTTGTCCTCAAGGCGTTGCGCCTCGTCGCGATAGCGCTGGACCAGCTTGCGCAGGCCTTCGACGCGAGCGAAGGCCTGTTGCCAGGCTTCGCGGGCCTTGTCCAGATTGTTCTGGTGCCAGACCAGACTCTGACGCTGTTGATCAACCGCAGTATCGAGTTGCGCCAGAAAGCCCTGGAAGCCGAGCAGCCACTGCCCGCTCACACCGGTGCTGCCGCGCACGATCCATTGCTGCGAATAATCCAGACGAAAGGCATTGAGGTCGGCCAGTTTGCTTTCAGCAACCTTCACCTGCCCCTGAAAATAGGCGAGGCGCTGCACGGCGGTTTTCTCGGCCTTCTCGGCCATGTCCACCACCGGTGCCAGGCGCGCGGCGCGGCTGACGGCCATGAGCGGTTACCCGCCTGCCGCGGGGGCGAACAGGGTTTCGAGATAAGCCTGGCTTTCGCCCATGTTGATTTTGTCGTTGAGGCCCTGGCGCTGATACCTGACCAACTGCGGTTGCAGGGAAATCGCCAGGTCGGTCTCGCGATCGCCGCCGGCGACGTAGGCGCCGACGCTGATCAGGTCGCGGCTCTGTTGATAGCGCGACCACAGTTGCTTGAAATACTGCGCGCGCTGCATGTGCTCGGCCGAAACCACCGCCGGCATCACCCGGCTGATCGACGCTTCAATATCGATGGCCGGATAGTGCCCTTCCTCGGCCAGACGCCGCGACAGCACAATGTGGCCATCGAGCACGCCCCGCGCCGAGTCGGCAATCGGGTCCTGCTGGTCATCGCCCTCGGACAACACCGTGTAGAACGCCGTGATCGAACCACCGCCCTTCTCGGCATTACCGGCGCGCTCGACCAGTTTCGGCAGTTTGGCAAATACCGACGGCGGATAGCCCTTGGTCGCAGGCGGCTCGCCAATAGCCAGGGCGATTTCCCGCTGGGCCTGAGCGAAACGCGTCAGCGAATCCATCAGCAGCAAAACGTTCTTGCCCTTGTCGCGGAAATACTCGGCGATGCGCGTGCAGTACATCGCCGCGCGCATACGCATCAGTGGTGCATCGTCCGCCGGCGAGGCGACCACGACCGAACGCTTGAGGCCTTCTTCGCCGAGGATGTGTTCGATGAACTCTTTAACTTCGCGACCGCGTTCACCGATCAGACCGACGACGATAATGTCGGCCTCGGTGAAGCGCGTCATCATGCCCAGCAACACCGATTTACCGACACCGGTACCGGCGAAAAGACCCAGACGCTGACCACGGCCGACCGTCAGCAAACCGTTGATGCAGCGGATGCCGACGTCCAGCGGCACGCTGATCGGGTCACGGTTGAGCGGGTTGATTGTCGGGCCATCCATCGGCACCCAGTCTTCGGCCTTCATGCCACCCTTGCCGTCCAGCGCACGCCCCGCGCCATCGAGTACGCGGCCGAGCATGCTCATGCCCATCGGCAGGCGCCCGGTATCGGCCAGCGGCACCACACGGGCACCGGGAGCGATGCCGGCGACACTGCCGACCGGCATCAGAAAGACTTTGCTGCCGGAAAAACCCATGACTTCCGCTTCCACCTGGGACGGGTGGTAGCTGTCGTCATTGATCACCATGCAGCGGGTGCCCATGGCGGCGCGCAGGCCTTCAGCCTCAAGGGTCAGGCCGACCATGCGCAGCAGACGGCCTTCGAGAATCGGCGCACCGGCAATCTCGGTGGCCTCGGCATAGGTGCTCAGGCGCTTGGCGAAGCTGGTGCGTTCAAGGCGCATCGCTGGCGTCCGCGCGCGGCTCGTCAGGGTCGACAGCCGCTGGGGTGTCCTCAGGGATTTCCAGGCTCAAGTCAGGCGCTGCGGGGTGCAGAGCCTGCTCGTGCAACTGGTCGAACAGTTTCGCCATAACCTGCGTCACCCGCGATTCAACGCTGGCGTCGATGCGGCTGTGCTCGGTTTCAACCCGGCAACCGCCCGGCAACAAGGACTCGTCTTCGACGATGCGCCAGGTTTCTTCATGGCGTTCGCGCAGGGCTTTGACCTGAGCGAAGTCCTGCGGGTTGACGTACAGGCGCACGTTTTCCACGCCCAGCGGCAGCAGCTTGAGCGCATCGCGCATGACGTGTTCGATTTGCGTCGAATCGATGGCCAGTTCGCGCTTGATCACCTGTTTGGTGATGTGTTGCACGAGGTCGACCAGCGACTTTTCAATCTGTGTGTCTTGTTCGGCGATCGGTTCGAACAGGTTGGCCATCAACAGCTCAAGGCTGGCGATTTTCGCCGCCAGGGCTGTTTCAGCTTCCTGGCGCACCTTCAGCGTGGTGCTGTGGAAGCCTTCTTTCTCGCCGATGGCGAAGCCCTCGTTGTAAGCCTCCTGACGGATGCTCTCGAGTTCTTCCAGGGTCAGTGGCTGGACTTCTTCCAGCGGCACTTCTTCCATTTCCGGCGGTTCGGGTTCCGGGTCAGGCTCGGGTTCCGGTTTCGGCGGATCGAAACTGGGCATTGCCCAGGATTCGAAGCCACGAACATCGCGGGCGCGGATCAGATCCGTCACAGACTCGTCAGGCTTGTCCATGGGCTTAGATCATTTCCTCGCCACCCTTGCCACCGAGCACGATTTCGCCGGCTTCGGCCATACGACGGGCAATGGTAAGGATTTCTTTCTGCGCGGTTTCGACGTCGCTGACGCGCACCGGGCCTTTCGCCTCGAGGTCGTCGCGCAGTAGTTCGGCAGCACGCTTGGACATGTTCTTGAAGATCTTCTCCTTGACGCCTTCGTCCGAACCCTTGAGGGCCAGCACCAGCACGTCGGAAGACACTTCGCGCAACAGCGCCTGAATACCGCGGTCGTCGACGTCGGCGAGGTTGTTGAACACGAACATGAGGTCTTCGATCTGACCGGACAGGTCTTCGTCGACTTCGCGGATCGAGTCCATGAGCTGGCCTTCGATCGAACTGTCGAGGAAGTTCATGATGTCGGCCGCACGCTTGATGCCACCCAGGGTAGTGCGCGAGGCGTTCGAGTTGCCGGAGAACTGCTTCTCGAGAATCTGGTTGAGTTCTTTCAGGGCTGCCGGTTGCACGGTGTTCAACGACGAAACGCGCAGAATGATGTCCAGACGCACTTTGTGGTCGAAGTTGCCGAGCACTTCACCGGCCTGATCCGGGTCGAGGTACGCGACCACGATCGCCTGGATCTGCGGGTGTTCGTAACGGATGACGTCGGCCACCGCGCGCGGCTCCATCCATTTCAGGCTGTCGAGGCCGCTGGTGTTGCCGCCGAGCAGGATGCGGTCGATCAGGCCGTTGGCCTTGTCCTCGCCCAGGGCCTGGGTGAGCATCTTGCGCACATAGTCGTCGGAACCGACACCGAGGCTGGTCTGGTCGCCGACGATGTCGACGAATTCGCTCATCACCTGCTCGACCTGCTCGCGGTGGACGTTACCCATCTGCGCCATGGCTACGCCGACGCGCTGGACTTCTTTCGGGCCCATGTGGCGCAGCACTTGCGCAGCATCGGTCGACCCCAGGGACAGCAGCAGAATCGCGGCTTTGTCGACCTTGGTCAGTTTGACGGCGGCGGCTCGGTTATCACTCATCTGCGTTAATCCACTCTTTCACGACCTGAGCCACGCGACCCGGGTCTTCAGCTACCAGACTCTTGATTGCATTCAGTTGCGCGTCATAACCCTCGCTCGGGCTCGGCAACAGAATGCTCTGCGGACCACCGAGGCTCACGCGGTCGTTGGACAGTTCGCCATCCAGGCCGCCCATGCCACCGAGTTCCACGTCGCTGCCCAGACCGGCCAGCTCCTTGCCTTTGCCGCCACCGGTGATGTTGTTGAGCACCGGACGCAGCACACCAAACACCAGCACCAGGATGAACAACACACCCAGCACTTGTTTGACGATGTCCCAGAACCAAGGCTGGGAGTAGAACGGAATATCGGCAATCACTTCGCCGCGCTCGGCGGAGAACGGCATGTTGATCACGCTGACACTGTCGCCACGGCTGGCGTCGAAACCGACGGCGTCCTGCACCAGACGAGTGAAGCGCGCCAATTCGTCGGCAGTCCACGGCGCCCTGGTGGTTTCACCGTTGGCCGCATTGACCTTGACCTGATCGTCGACCACCACCGACACCGACAGGCGATTGAGACGGCCCTGCTGTTGTTTGGTGTGGCTGATCGAACGGTCGAGTTCGAAGTTCTTGGTCGATTGCAGACGCTTGTCGGCCGGGTACGGCGCGAGCATCGGCTGGCCGGTGGCCGGGTCCATGATCTGCTGGCCGTTGGCGTCAACCAGCGGTTGGCCCGGTTGAATCATGCCGGCCGGTGCGGCGGTACCACCGGTGGTTTGCGGCGCCGAGGCCGGCGACGGTGGCTGGTTGCTCAAGGCACCCGGCACACCTTGCGGGCCATTGCTGGCGGTGCGTTGTTCATTGACCGACTGTTCGCTGCGCAACGCCGGTTGATCCGGGTTGAACTGCTCGGCAGTCGATTCAACGGCGCTGAAATCGACGTCGGCCGAGACTTCAGCCTTGTAGCGATCGTTGCCCAGTACCGGCTGCAGAATGTTGTGCACGCGCTGGGTGAGCATGCTTTCCATGCGTCGGCTGTAATCGAACTGCTTGCCGGCCATGGTCATTTCAGAATTCTCCGCCTGATCGGAGAGCAGGTTGCCCTTCTGATCGACGACGGTGATCTGCGATTTGCTCAGCTCGGGTACGGAGGTTGCCACCAGGTTGATGATCGCCACCACCTGACCCGGCTCCAGCGAACGCCCGCTGTACAGCTCGACCAGCACCGAGGCGCTTGGCTTGCGCTCGTCACGGACGAACACCGAACTCTTCGGAATCGCCAGGTGCACACGAGCACCCTTGACGTTGTTCAGGCTGGAAATGGTCCGCGCCAGTTCGCCTTCGAGGCCGCGACGATAACGGGTCGCTTCCATGAACTGGCTGGTGCCCAGACCTTGTTCCTTGTCGAGGATTTCGAAACCGATGTTGCCGTCGCTGGGAGTGACACCAGCGGCCGCGAGTTTCATCCGCGCACGGGACAGGTCGTCGGCCTTGACCAGCAAGGCGCCAGAATTGGGTTCCACGTTGTAAGGAATGTCAGCGGCGGCCAGGGTTTCCATGACCTGCTTGGCGTCCAGGCCGGCAAGGCTGCCGTACAGGGGACGGTAATCCGGCTGCTGCGACCACAGCACCACGGCAAAGCCAATCGCCACGCTCGCCGCCAGACCGACCAACAGGCCGACCTGACGCAGCACGGTCATCTGGGAAAGGTTTTCCAGAAAGGACAGGCCGAACAGCGGCGGTTTGCCGTCGATCGGGGTGGCCTTGGCCGGAACGTTATCAGCGACTGCTTCTGCCATGACTTATTTCGCCCTTAAACCGGCATCTGCATGATGTCTTGGTAAGCCTGAACCAGCTTGTTGCGCACCTGGGTCAGAGCCTGGAACGACACGCTGGCTTTTTGCGAAGCGACCATCACGTCCGTCAGATCGACGCCGCTCTTGCCGATTTCGAAAGCGTTGGCCAGTTGAGTCGAGGCTTGCTGGGTATCGCTGACTTTATTGATCGCCTGACCGAGCATGTCGGAAAAGCTGCTGCCCGCCAGTTCAGGGACAGCGGCAGTCGATTTACGCGCAGACATGGCATCCACTTTCATGGCCTGCATGTCCATCATCAACCGATTAAATTCAATACCTTGGCTCATGGTCTACTCTCTTGGGCGGCCCGCAATTTTTTGACACTCACTCGGCGGGTACACAGGTATTAGCAACAAGGGTGCCAGCTCATGGGCACCCTTCCTAGAAAAGCATTCTGAATGTTTTGCAGGAGCGCTCAGGTGGCGAACAGATAGCCTTCGACATCCATTCCGGCATCGCGCATTTGCGCCAGTTTGTAGCGCAGGGTGCGCGGGCTGATGCCGAGCTTTTCTGCCGCTTCCTTGCGCCGGCCACGCTCGGCGCGCAGGGTGTCGATGATCATCTGAAACTCCCGGCGGCGCAGGTCATCGCCCAGGGCGCCGGCCGAATCCACGTCGATTTGCACTTCGCGAATCGCCGGCGCTGCGACCGGCAAAGGAGCGAATGTCACCGCACCGGCCAGGCAGAAATCCTGTGGCTGAATCAAACCGCCCTGCTGCAAGATCAGCGCGCGCTGGATGGCGTTGTCCAGCTCACGCACATTACCCGGCCACGGATAAGCGGTCAGGCAAGCTTGCGCTTCGGGCGACAGCTTCGCCGCTGCGTGCTTCATTTTATTGACGTGTTTGGCCAACAACTTTTCCGCCAGCGGCAGGATATCGGCAGTGCGCTCGCGAAGTGGACGCCAGGCCAGGGGGAAAACCGACAAGCGGTAAAACAGGTCTTCACGGAAGCGCCCCGCCGCCACTTCGCCGGCCAGATCGCGGTTGGTCGTTGCGACCACGCGGATATCCAGGCTGATCGGCTTGCGTGCGCCGACCCGCTCCACTTCCCGCTCCTGCAACACACGCAGCAGCTTGGCTTGCAGGCCCAAGGGCATTTCGGAAATTTCATCGAGCAGAATCGTGCCGCCTTCGGCCTGTTCGAACTTGCCGGCCTGTGAAGCGATGGCACCGGTGAACGAACCTTTCTCGTGACCGAACAACGTCGCTTCGAGCATGTTGTCTGGGATCGCGGCGCAGTTAATCGCGATAAAGGGCTGACTGGCCCGCGGCGATTGCTGGTGGATATAGCGCGCCAGCACCTCTTTACCGGTGCCGGATTCGCCGGAGATCAATACGGTCGAGTCACTGCGCGCAACCCGCGCCGCCAGCTCCAGCAACTGCGCGCTGGCAGGTTCGACCGCCACCGGGCCGTCGTCTGCGCTCGCACCGAGGCTACCCAACGCATGCCGCGCAACGAGGTCGAGCAACGCTTTGGGTTCGAACGGCTTGACCAGATAATCCGCCGCGCCCTGGCGCATCGCATCGACCGCACGCTCGACCGCGCCATGGGCGGTCATCAGGAGCACCGGCAACTGCGGCTGTCGCGCACGCAGCAGGGCGAGCAATTGATGACCGTCCATGCCCGGCATATTGACGTCGCTGACCACCAGGCTGAACGCTTCTTGCGCGACCGCCGTCAACGCCTCCTCGGCGCTACCGACGGCATGATAATCATGACCGGCGAGCAGCAGCGTATCGGCCAGCGCTTCGCGCAGAGAACGGTCATCCTCGACCAACAACACCTTGATGCCCATGAGGTTTATTCAGCTCCCTGTGCGGCGGAAAACAGCGGCAGGATGACCTGCGCACATGTGCCGCGTCCGACCCGCGAACGCAGCAGCAATTCTCCCTGATGCGCCCGGGCCACTGCCTTGACCACGGTCAGGCCAAGGCCCGTACCAGTGACTTTGGTGGTAAAAAAAGGCTCGCCGAGGCGCGCCAAAACGGTCGGTTCGATGCCACTGCCGCTATCGCTGACGCACAGGCGCAGCGTGTTATCGCGGGTGTAGCAATGCACTTTCAAACGCACATCGGCGGCGCTGGCTTGAATGGCGTTTTCAATCAGATTCAGCAGCGCGCCGACCAATGTGTCGCGGTTGCACAGCAACTCACCGGTATGGCTGTCGCACTGCCAGCGAATCGGCAAATCCTGCACATGGGTCAGCGCCGCGGCTTGCAGTGATTGCATCAAGGCATGAGGTGTAAGGCGATCGGTCAGCGGCAACTCGCCGCGAGCGAATACCAGCATGTCGCGTACTTGATGCTCCAGCTCATGCAGACGCTCCTTGAGGCGTCCGGCGAAACGCTGCTGGGTTTCCACAGGCAATTGCTGCTCAGTCAAATGACTGGCGTAGAGCAACGCGGCGGACAGCGGCGTGCGTATCTGGTGCGCCAGCGAGGCAACCATGCGTCCCAGCGAGGACAAGCGCTCATGGCGCGCCAGTTGATCTTGCAGATGACGGGTTTCTGTCAGGTCGTTGAGCAGCACCAATTGCCCCGGTTCGGCATCCAGCGAGCGAGTGGCAATCGACAGGCGCCGACCGTTTTTCAGGGAAATTTCGTGACCGTCGTCTTCACGCGGCGCGAAGCAGCGAGCGATCACCTGACGCCACAACTCGCCTACCAGCGGCAAGCCGAGCAGATCGATGGCGGCCGGGTTGGCTTCGCGCACGATGCCGCGACCGTCAAGCACAATGACGCCGCCGGGCAACAGATCAAGGAGGTTCTGCAAACGATTGGCCAAGCGCTCTTTTTCCGCCAGCTCCTGCATGCGCTGGGCGCTGACCACTTCCAGCTCACCCTTGAGCTCGGTGACCCGCGCTTCAAGCAGGCTGTAGGAGTCGGTCAACTGGCTGGACATCTGGTTGAACAGCGCGAACGCCTGCTCAAGTCCCTGACGGCTTGCCTGCTCCACGGATGAGGGTTGCCCCACGATGTTGGAGGCAGAAGAGATCTGGGCGACTTGGGGCATTGTGCTCTCTCGCTTGGCTGACCGTCAGTGAAACGGAACGTTACGAGGGATGTAGCAATACCCGTGCCTAAAAAAAACGGCTTATAAATGAAGGCGTTGAAAAACAGGCGTCAATCATCCGCCTGCTCGTCTCCTCCGGCCCGACTCATGCCGTACTTGCGCATCTTCTCCACCAGGGTGGTGCGGCGGATGCGCAGACGCTCGGCAGCACGGGCAACAATGCCATTGGCATCGTCCAGCGCCTGCTGAATCAGGCCCTGCTCCAGACCGCCGAGGTAGTCCTTGAGGTCCAGGCCTTCCGGCGGTAGCAGCGCGTTGGCGCCGAAATCCGGAGTGTGGCCGTTGATCGCCACACGCTCTTCGAGGTCGCTGCGCAGGCTGTCGACCATTTGCTCGTCTTCGTCGTCGACGTAGCGGAATTTCTTCGGCAACTCGACCACACCGATCACCCCGTACGGGTGCATGATCGCCATGCGCTCGACCAGGTTGGCCAGCTCACGCACGTTACCCGGCCAGCCGTGACGACACAGCGACATGATCGCCGCCGAGTTGAAACGGATCGAACCGCGCTTTTCGTGTTCCATGCGCGAGATCAGCTCGTTCATCAGCAACGGGATGTCTTCGACGCGCTCACGCAGCGGTGCCATCTCGATCGGGAACACATTCAGGCGATAGTAGAGGTCTTCGCGGAAACTGCCGATCTCGATCATGCTTTCGAGATTCTTGTGGGTCGCGGCGATGATGCGCACGTCAACGCTCTGGGTCTTGTTGCTGCCCACCCGCTCGAAGGTGCGCTCCTGCAACACGCGCAGCAGCTTGACCTGCATCGGCAGCGGCATGTCGCCGATTTCGTCGAGGAACAGCGTACCGCCGTTGGCCAACTCGAAGCGGCCGGCACGGCTGGTGATCGCCCCCGTGAAGGCACCCTTCTCGTGGCCGAACAATTCGCTTTCGAGCAGCTCTGCCGGAATCGCTCCGCAGTTGACCGGCACAAACGGCGCATCACGGCGCTTGGAGTGGTAATGCAGGTTGCGCGCGACCACTTCCTTGCCCGTGCCGGACTCACCGAGGATCAGCACGCTGGCGTCGGTATCGGCCACTTGCTGCATCATCTGACGCACGTGCTGGATCGCACGGCTGGTGCCGACAAGGCTGCGGAACAGATTGGGTTCGCGATGACGGCCGCGCTCGCGGGCCTGGTCGTACATCTCGCGATAGACCTGGGCACGGTGCAGCGAATCGAGCAATTTGCTGTAGCTGGGCGGCATTTCCAGGGTCGACAGCACCCGGCGACGCTGGTCTTCAGGCAGGTCAACGGAAGAATTATCGCCCATTAACAAAACCGGAAGGAACTCATCCCAGGTTGCGAGTGTCTTTAGCAAGCCCAAAAGTGCACCAGGAGCATTCACGGTCCCGATCAGTACACAAATGACTTCACGACTAGACGACAAAGAGCCGACTGCCTGCTGCCAGTCATGGCTGCCGCAGGGTAAATTTTCTTCGCCAAGAAAATTTAATATCACCGCCAGGTCGCGGCGGCGGACGCTATCGTCATCGATCAGCAGAATTTTGGTTTCACGCCACATGCAATAGCAACTTCCCTAGTCAACTCAATGCCCGAAATCAGGGGCAAGCGAGACGCTTGCAGGACACCATGTGCCTGTAGACGCCTTAAATCTGGAAACAGCCACTAGTTAAGTCAAAAAACCGTGCACAGTCAAATTTATGGCGCATATGCCTGGATTAACTGGGGGTTAATTAACCAAACAGATGGTAAACCTTTGCCGCTTTCTGCGCCTGGGTGATCTGCGACATCTCGTTGGCTATCGCCTGCCGCTCACCCATCGCCACCTCAAGAAGCTCCTTGTAAACGAACAGCAGCTCTTCGAGGTTGTCGCGCAAGGCGACTTCGTCCAGCGCAGCTTCCGCCATGACGTCTTCCATGCAGGAACGGCAAGCCAGATCCAGCTCACCAATAGCTTCCCAGTTGCGTTCGGCCAGCGCACTGACCAACGCTTCACGGGTATCGGCGATTCGCTGCAATACAAGACTCATGGTGATCTCCTTCAGAACTGCGGAGCCGGCACAGGTGCAATGGCATCCCAGCCTTCTTTTACCGTTGTCAGCAGGCCCGCCACCTCATCGAGGATACGCGGATCGCTGCTGATGTTCGCCTCGGCGAGGCGCTTCATCATGTAGATATACAGACCATCCAGATCGGCCAGCGCCTCTGCATTGTTTTCCAGGTCGAGGCCTTCACGCAGGCCACTGACGATACCGATGGCCTTGCTGATCGATGTGCACTTGGCGGGAATGTCCTTACGCTCGATGGCGCCTTTGGCCTGAGCGATACGCGCCAGACCACCTTCCATCAACATTTGCACCAGGCGGTGCGGGCTCGCTTCGGATGTCTGGGCGTGTGCGCCGACTTTCTGGTACTGCCGAAGGGCTAACATCGGATTCATGTTCTACCTCATTGCCACAATGACTCGTCTAACCAGTGTATCGCCAACGAGTCACAGAACTTTAGATCAAAAGACAAAAACCCGGCGCACGCCGATAAAGCGTAGCCGGGTTTTTGTCGTTACTACTTGTTACTTCGCAGACTGCTGAGCGTTCAGCGAGCTGAAGAACGACGTGATGTTGCTCGCCGTCGCCTTCATCTGCCCCACGAGCAAGTCCATGGCGTTGTACTTGGCGGTCAAGGTTGCCGTCAGGTTGGCGACGCGCAGATCCAGCGCCACCTGCTGCTTTTGCAGGCTCGACGTCAGATTCGTCAGGTTGGAACTGCGCTGATCGAGCAGACCGCCTGTCTTGACGTACGGATCAACCGCCGCACTCATGCGCGCCAACAGACCATTCTTCGCATCGGTGCCGCTGAACAGCTGCTGAACCTGGCCAGCCATGCCCGGCGTTTCCATCCGCTTGTTGAACACGACCGTATCGAGCGTGAGCAAACCGGTCTTGCTGTCCGTCAGGACACCCATCTGCGACAGCACGGACAGTTGCCCTTGGCCACCCGCCCCTGGATCGGTCAACTGAGCACGGATATCGGCCATCAACGAACGCGGCAGAGCGTCACCGGTGAACGCTGCCGATACGGTCAGATTGCCGTCGGCGTCCGGCGTTGCCTTGGACAAGGTATCGATGGTTTTCTTCAGGGTGTTGTAGGAGTCGATGAACGACTGCAGCGACGTCTGGATACCGGCGGTATTTGTCGTGACCGACACGGTAGACGGCGTGGGCACACCGCCCACGACAGGGCTCGCGGTGACCAGATTCAGGGTCATGCCGCTGATTGCACCGGTCACGGTATTGGTCTTGCTGGTAACGGCCAGGCCGTCAATGGTCAGGCTAGCATCCATGGCCAGGTTACCGACGGCTCCGGACGCGCCTGGCGCCGGGCTGTCGCCCATCTTCTGGGTGCCATCGATTTCCAGGCCGGCGATGCCGCTGACCTTCAAATCCATGCCGGCGCCCGTCTTGTTCGAGCTCAGCACCAGACGCGAAGACCCGGTGCTGTCAGTCACGATGTTCGCGGAAATACCGTTGCTAGCCTGCGCGGTGTTGATCGCATCACGCGTGGACTGCAACGTTGCATTGGCCGGAATCTCGACATTGTAATCAGTGCCATTCTGACTGATTTTCAGAGTACCACTCGGAATGGCACTGGCGGCCCCGCCGGCAAAGGCGGCACTGGCAACTTTCGAGCCGGTGGCCAGGTTTTTCACGACGACGCTGTAAGTACCCGGTACGGCGGTTTTATCCGAGGTCGCACCGACCACCCCTGGCGTGTCAGAGGTTGCGGTAAAACCGGCAAACGCCGGGCTGGAGGCCTTGTTCAGGTCACCCATTGCTTTCTGATACGCCGCCAGCGCACTCTTCAGCGAACCGACACCGGAAATCTTCAGGCTGTTGGATTTGGTCGCGGTATCGATCTGCGTCTGCTTGGCAGACTTGTCGGCGTTGACCAGCGCAGTCACGATCGCGCCGATGTCCAGGCCGGAACCCAGTCCGGAACCCGGTAGAATTGGACTTGCCATGTGCATCTCCCTTCAGATTGTTGCCATTCTTTTGACCGTTACAGGCGTCTTGGGAACGAGCAAACACTATTCATGCCATTTATCAGACTTTGGCGTCGAACAACACGTGGCTTGCATTGGCAAGACTGTCTGCCAGCTTGAGGGCTTCGGCGGAGGGAATCTGTCGAACGACCTCACCGGTCTCGCTTGCAATGACCTTGACGATGACCTTGCCGGAGTGCTCATCGATAGAGAACTCCAGGTTGCGCTTGATCGATTGGACGAACTTCTCGATCTCCTGCACAGCCAGTTTCAACTTGGCGTCATCCGTACCCTGACTTTTGCGGTCAGCGACCGGAGCCTCGGCCTGCGTAACTTTTGGTGCCTCTGACGGCTTGTCAGCAACCGGTATCGCTGCCTTGGGAGCCGGATAAGACACGTTAAGCTTTACGCTCATGTCCATGCCCATCACCTCCTAACGTAAAAAAGCGAGAGAGCACGACAAGCGCACTCCCCCGCTCAAACTCATTCCGAATTACTGAAGCAGCTTCAGTACAGCGGAAGGCAGTTGGTTGGCTTGAGCCAGAACCGAAGTGGAAGCTTGCTGCAGGGTTTGCTGCTTGGTCAGGTTAGCAGTTTCTGCGGCGAAGTCGGTGTCCTGTACACGACCCTGAGCAGCGGTGGTGTTTTCAGTGATGTTCTGCAGGTTGGAGATGGTGCTGGTCAGACGGTTTTGCGAAGCACCCAGGCTGGCGCGGGTTGCACCGATCGCAGCGATAGCGGCGTCGATTGCAGTGATCGCGTTGTCGATGTTCTCGGAAGCAGAACCAGCACCAGTACCCGAAGTACCGGTCAGAACTACAGTGCCGCTACCAACCGACAGGCTGACGGCGTCGAACTTGGAGCTCAGTACCAGGTCGATGTGGTTAGCCGAACCGGTGTTTGCGCCCACTTGCAGGGTCACAGTACCAGCCGAACCGTCCAGCAGGTTTTTGCCGTTCAGGTTGGTCGAAGCCGAGATACGGGTGATCTCGTCGGACATCTGAGCGAATTCAGCGTTGGTAGCGGTCTGGTCAGCACTGCCGTTGGTACCGTTACGGGCTTTAACAGCCAGTTCACGCATACGCTGCAGGATGTCGGTCGAAGCTTGCAGAGCGCCTTCAGCGGTCTGGGCAACGGAGATACCGTCGTTGGCGTTCTGGATGGCCTGGGTGTTACCGCGGATCTGCGAAGACATACGGTTGGAAATTTGCAGGCCAGCGGCGTCGTCTTTGGCGCTGTTGATTTTCAGGCCGGAAGACAGGCGCTGCATCGAAGTGGACAGAGCGTCGGAAGCGCGGTTCAGGTTCTTCTGAACGTTCAACGATGTGGTGTTGGTGTTTACTGTTAAAGCCATGACGAATTCCTCGTTGGTTGGGTACTGCGGCTTCCGGCCCTGGCAACCGCCGGGTATGGCCTAGAGAACCTTCGTAATAGTTATCGTCGGGTTTGCAGGTTGCTTGAGGGCTTTTTGAAAAAAATTTGCCATCACCCTGCCACCCCCGAAAAAACAAAGACTTAGCAGCACGTCCACCGTGAAAAAATGACGTCATAAAACCGGCTGTAGCGCGAAGCCGCGGGCCAGCGCCATGGAGCGCTTCAGCTCTGCACGCTTTCCAGCAATTCAACCAGCTCGTATTCCATAGAATCGGCCAGACTCAACCAGTCCTGACGCTCCTGACATTCGAGCATTTGCATCAGCACCTGCGCCCATGTCTGCTGAACATCGACAGATGAAGAGGACAGACATTGCTGGGCCTGTTCGAATACATCGACCATCGCAAGCGCCGCCTCAACGTCACGCCCCAGGCGAAACAAAGCCGCACATTGGCGACACTGATCCTGATTTTGACTCAGCGCGCTCATTGCACGAACTCCGGATTGAAGGCGGCCCCGGCGATCAACGCACCGGCGCGGCTGCTGTTGAAAAATTCGACCTGGGGATTCGCGGCAATATAACGCTCCAGTACGCACAGATAACCGCGAAAATTCAGCTGAGTGTTGACCCGCTGGCCATGGCCGTCACTCACCCAGTGCCGCGCTTGATTCACCGGTGGCCCCAGATCGCCATCGTCCCAGCCGGCATGGGTCTTGTTCATCGGGAAGGCGAAGTCAGCGCCGAACAGTGTGACACGCGCAGCGCCTATTTTCACTGCCAGATCCACCGCCGGGTGAATCACGCTGCCGCCGACGAGCAACTGGCCTCGCGGATATTGCTTGCGCAAATCCGCGTAGATCGGGCTTGCGGAATAGCCGCCGTAGCGTTTGCCTTTCCACGCGTTCAATACCGTCGGATCACTCATCGGCAGATACACCAGCGGGATGCCGTCGGACTCTTCAAAAGGCAGATGACGGAAACTGATGCGCTGGTCGATGCTCACCACCAGGTCCGGCGCAATACCGTGTTCGCGCAAGGGGCGATAAGCGGTGTCCACGCAAATGAACAATGGTCGCTCCGCCCGCTGGCGGATCGCTGCCAGACGTTCGAAATGTTGCTCCAGGCTCGGCCCGGTCGCAATCACATAGACCTCCCGGCCGGTGCAAGTGCCGAACAGCTGCGCCACATCTGCATCGCCGAGCAACACCGGCAGGCATTCTTGCAAACGCTGCTGAATGGCCGGTGACTGTGCATCGAATTCGCGGTTGTTGAATGTCAGGTGGATTTCATTGACCAGCCGATCACGGACCTTCGCATTGAAGTCGTCGGCCAGCAGTAGCTCGGCGGGCAAAGCAAAAAACGGCGTGAACAGGTCCGGGTGATCACCGGCATAGAACAACTCGATGCGCGGATCGTCCAGCCACTGGCGCTGATCGAGCAGTTGCAGCACCAGCGCGAACAACGCGCCGTTGAGGATGTGCACGTACAGCCGTTGCAATCCTGCGCGCTCCAGGAGCAGGCCGGGCAAATCGCCGAGGCCGGTGCCATAGACGTGCAGTTGCGCTTTATCGGGCAGGCTCGCCGCCTGAATTTGCGCTTCATGAAGACGGTCGTGGCGGCTGGTGAGTTGAATGCCGCCAACGCTCAGCGTCGAGCCCAGCCCTTGCACCAGTTCGGCCTGGACGGCCGCGCTGTCCTCAGCCATCAGTAGCTCGAACAGCGCCGGCCAGCGCCGCTGCAACACCTCGGCATTGGCTTGGAAAAACTCGCTCATGGTGCCCCGCGCTCCTTTCAGGCAAAAAAATAGCGTTCAAGGTTAACCTTGAACGCTATTTTTGTATCCGTGGTTTTTAACCCTGCTTACGGACGATAGATGATCGCCGAGCCCCACGACAGGCCGACGCCGAAACCGCTCAGCGCAATGCGCTGCCAGTCGGAGTCGAGCACGTGTTTTTCCAGCAGCAGCGGGATGCTCGACGACACGGTATTGCCGGTCTCGACCATGTCCTTGATGAACTTCTCCGGCTCGCCTTCGAAGCGCCGCGCCACGGCATCGACAATTGCCGCGCTGCCCTGGTGGATGCAGAACGCGTCGATGTCATCGGCCTTGAGGCCGGAATCATCGAGCAACTCGTGCAAGTGCGCCGGGACTTTCAGCAAAGCGAAGTTGAAGACCTGACGACCGTTCATGAAGAACACGCCGTTGCTGACCTTCAAGTGCGGCGCGCCGGAGCCGTCAGTGCCGAACTTGGCCTTGCCCAGCGCCCACGTCGGATTTTCGCCCATCCACGTTGCGGTGGCGGCATCGCCGAACAGCATGGTGGTGTTGCGGTCTTCCGGGTCAACGATTTTCGAGTACGGATCAGCGGTGATCAGCAGGCCGTTCTTCAGGCCGGCGGCTTCCATGAAGCCCTTGATCGCGTAGATGCCGTAGACGTAACCGGAGCAGCCCAGGGAAATGTCGAACGCTGCAACGTTGGTCGGCAGGCCGAGTTTGTCCTGAACGATGGCTGCGGTGTGCGGCAGGCCTTCTTCGTCACCGTTCTGGGTGACGACGATCAGCGCGTCGATCGATTCACGTTTCAGTTCAGGGTTGCTGGCAAACAGCGCATTGGCCGCTTCCACGCACAGATCGGAGGTTTCCTGCTCAGCGTCTTTACGCGGCAGGAACGCCGAACCGATCTTGCCAAGGATGAATTCTTCATCCTTCTCGAATTTTGCACCTTGTGCGTAATTGTCCACGCCGGCTACAGGAACGTAGCTCGCAATGCTTTTTATGCCAATCATTACGGCTTCCCAATAAAAAACAGCCCAAAACCACCGCTCGCAAGGATTCGAGGGGCGCCGACAAACAGAAAACGGCCGCCACAACGGGCAGCCACGGGAAGCGCAAAGGGCTATCACTGGAACCGAAAACGGGCCAGGCGCCATCTCCCCGGTCAATACAATACAGTGAAGATGCGCGTTATGACTCGCAGGTCACGCTATTTTGCCGAATCGATGGCAGATTGGCCTATTCGACCAGCGACCAGTCCAGCGGCGTGCCGCGCTTGATCGCGGTGCGTGCATGGCGACCCAAGACAGCTTCGGTGTGCTTGGGCGGCAGGCCGAGACCGGGCCGGATGGCGCGCAGATTGTCTGCAGTAAAGGGCTCACCGGCGACCATGTCGGCGGTGACGTACAGCGAGCGGCGATAGACCAGCGACTTGCGCTCGGCCTCGGTGACACCGTAATGCACCTGCCCGAGCGCCTGCCAGGCACGTTCGGTTTCGACGACCAGACTGGCCATTTCCGCCGGTTCCAGAGAAAAACTCGCGTCGACACCACCGGCCGAACGGTCGAGGGTGAAGTGTTTTTCCACCACGGTAGCCCCTAGCGCCACCGCCGCGACCGACACGCCAACGCCCATCGAATGATCCGACAGCCCCACCTCGCAACCAAACAACTCACGCAAATGCGGGATCGTGCGCACGTTGCTGTTGATTGGTGTAGCTGGATAGGTACTGGTGCATTTGAGCAAGACCAAGTCCTTGCACCCGGCCTCGCGTGCGGCGCGCACGGTTTCATCGAGTTCGGCGATGCTGGCCATGCCGGTGGAGATGATCAGCGGTTTGCCAGTAGCCGCCACACGACGAATCAACGGCAGGTCGGTGTTTTCGAAACTGGCGATCTTGTACGCCGGCACATCGAGGCTTTCGAGAAAATCCACTGCGCTGTCATCGAACGGCGTCGAGAACGCGAGCATCCCCAACTCTTTGGCCCGGGCGAAAATCGGCGCGTGCCACTCCCACGGCGTGTGGGCTTTTTCATAGAGGTCGTAGAGCGAAGTCCCGGCCCACAGACTGCCCGGATCCTTGATGAAGAATTCACCTTCGGCCAGGTCCAGGGTCATGGTCTCGGCGGTGTAGGTCTGCAATTTCAAGGCATGCGCGCCGGCCTTCGCGGCAGCCTCAACGATTTGCAGGGCCACGTCGAGCGACTGGTTATGATTGCCACTCATCTCGGCAATGATGAACGGCGGCGCATCGGCACCGATGGTGTGATGACCAATCTTGAAACTAGACATGCGGGTGATCCTTCAAAACACGGGTGAACGCGCAGGTCTCTTGAGTGAACCCGGCGTCGCGAAAAACTTTCATCGAAGACTGATTGGCCGGCACGACCCGGGCGCTGATGAGCGTCAGTTGCGGCCAATGTCTAACCACGAACGCCTCGCCACGACTCAGCAACGCCCGGCCCCAGCCGAGGCCGAAACGCCCTTGCAGCAGATAGATCGAAACTTCGGCTTCGAACCCGCGCAAGTCGTAGCGCAGCACCCCGACCGGGCCGTCGTCCGCCTCGGCAATCAGCAGCAGCCGCTGCGGATTGCGCAGACTCGCCGTCAGCCAGTTCACGTGTTGCGGCCAGTCGATGACGCCGGTTTCCAGTGACCAACGCCGCACCGGCTCGGCATTGCGCCCATCGAACAACAACTGCGCATCGTCCAGCGTTGCCGGGCGCAGCTTGAGCACCGCGCCAGCCAGTGCCGCCGCCACCCGTTCTGCACCGCGTCCGTCGACCAATTGCCGCGAGCGTTCGGCCAGACTCTGGCGCAGATAAAAATTGTTGGCGACGAAGCCGACCGCATCGCGCAACTGCGCAACGCTGACTTGCTCACGGGCGCCCAGAAAGACGTGCGCACCGGCGGCGGCCATGACTTCACCGTTGGCCTGCTGGTTGTTCGACACAGCGATGCAAATCGTCGGCAAGCCCAGCGCCGCGCGCTCCCAACTGGTGCCGCCGCCGGCGCCGATAAACAGATCCGCCTCAGCCATGCGCTGACGGAAATCGCTGACAAAACTGTGCAGGCGCCAGTTCGGCCGCGTCTCGGCCAACGCCTGCATCTGCGTCCACGCCGGGTTGTCGGCGCCAGCGACAAAATCAACCTGCAATTCAGTGAAATCAGACAGTGCCAACATCGCGTGATGGGTCTGCATCGCCGCATCGAACCCGCCGAAATTCACCAGTACCCGACGCGCCTTCGGCTTGATCTCGATGGCCGCGCAGTTGAACTCCTCACGCAGCATCGCGTAGCGCGGGCCGAGCAGGGTGCGACAGCTTTCGGGCAGCAGCGGCGCGTAGTGTTCGCTGAGACCGGACAGGTTCTGATTGAGCAGCAGATCAACGCTGTAACGCCGGGTGGCCAGATCGTCCACCGCGGCAATTCGGTGTGCCCAGCGTCGCGCGGCGGTTTGCCAGAGGTGATCGAGGCCATAGTGGTCGACGATGATCCAGTCGAACATGGCCTGCCCGTCCAGCACCAGGCCCAGGGCATCGATGTCGAACTGCCACGGCAACATCGCTTCGATGGCCTGCAGCGGGTCTTCATCGCGATAGCGCTCGGGCAGCGCGAAGGTCTCGAAACCCTCGGCTTTCAGGGCTTCGAGTCGATGCCCTGGCAAACGCCGACAGGCAAACGCGACGTGACTGCCCTGCCTGCGCAGCACGCGCGCCAAGGTCAGGCAGCGGGCAATGTGGCCGCTGCCAATGGTCGGCGAAGCGTCGGCGCGGATCAGTACTCTCATTGCAGTTCTCCGCCGGCCTTGAGCGCGGCGTACAGGTATTCGGCGCGCTTCCAGTCTTGCGGCGTGTCGATGTCTTGCACCAGATACCGCGGCAGAATCACCGGCAGGCTGGCTGGCGAATACAGTACATCACCGCGCAGCCACGCCTCGCTGCGGCCCCAATAAAACTGCCCGGCGTCCTGAAACGCCTCGGGCAAGTCCTGCGAGCGAGTGTTGCGAAACTCGGGATACAACGCGTGCAAGGCGCCCTGCCCGTCCAGGGTTAACGCCCGTTGCACCGGAAAAGCGAAATCGCAAACGGAGAAGGCAAATGATCGATCCGGATGTCGCTCCAGCAATTCGAAGCCCTGACGCAGATAGCGCGCCTGCAACAGCGGTGCAGTGGCGTAAATGCAGCAAGCGAAATCGAAGGACGGTAACTGCTGCAGTGCGTGCACGATGACCGCCGCAGTGCCGGTGAAGTCATCGGCCAGTGCTGCCGGACGCAAGAACGGCACCTGGGCACCGTGGGCTCGCGCAACGTCGGCAATCTCGACGTCGTCGGTGCTGACCACGACTCGTTCGAACAACCCCGAATCCAGCGCGGTTCGGATCGAGCGAACAATCATCGGCACGCCATCGAACGGCGACAGATTCTTGCGCGGGATGCGTTTGCTGCCCCCGCGTGCCGGAATGATTGCGACGTTGCTCAAGGGCGCTTTTCCAACAGAAACCAAGTGACATCATCCGCCGGGAATTGCCCGTCGCGGTGATAAACGAAACCATAGTCGAGCAGTTGCAGATCGGCGTAGCGATCAAGCATTTCCCCGGCGAAATCGCGCTTGAACAGCTTGCCGCTGTTGCCGCGATAGGACACTTCAACCGGTGCCGGATTGTAGTACTCGGCGATGAGAATATAGCGCTGACTCAGCTCGTAAAGCTGCGCATAGGCGCTCGGCAACAACCCCGGGGCCAGATGGATCAGCACGCCTTTGCTCAAGGTCAGGTCATAGCGGCGCTCGCGGGGAAAGTCCAACAGCGAGCCGTGCCAGATCTGTGCAATGTCCAGCGCCCGGGCCTGCGCACAGGCGCTTTCATTGATCTCCACACCGAACAGCTCACAGCGCGGCAGCAACTGATGCAGTGCCTGCAAATTGTTGCCGGCGTTGGTGCCCAGTTCCACCAGACTGTCGATGCGCCCGGCGCGGCTCAGCGCTTTGGCAAACAGCGCCAGATTGGCGGCCACCAGCGGTTGGCCGACGTTACGCTCGACGTACTGGTTGCCGAACTCACCCTGCCAGAATTTTTCCTGCTCGCTCAGTTCACGCATCACAGTCTCATTCATCGCCGCAGCGGTGGTCATTCGGTCAGTCGACGCAGTTGCTCGACTACATGATCCTGCTGCTCATCACTGAGCAACGGGTACAGCGGCAAACTGATCGCTTCGGCGTAATAGCGCTCGGCCTCGGGGAAATCGCCTTCAGCAAACCCCAGATCACGATAGTAAGGCTGCAAGTGCACGGGAATGTAGTGCAGATTGACGCCCACGCCGGCGCTGCGCAAACCTTCGAACACCTGACGATGACTGAGGTTGCAGCGCTCGGCCTGCACGCGCACCACGTACAGATGCCACGCCGACTCGGCCTCTGGTTGTGCGCTTGGCAAGGTCAGCGGCAAGTACGCCAGCAACTGATCGTAACGCGCCGCCAGTTCGCGGCGCCGGCCGATGAAATCGTCCAGCTTGCTCAGTTGTGACAAGCCCAACGCCGCTTGCAAATCGGTGATCCGGTAATTGAAACCCAGCTCGATCTGTTGGTAATACCACGATCCGTGGCTGGGCTCGGTCATCTGTTGCGGATCGCGGGTCATGCCGTGGCTGCGCAGGCGTCGCAGACGCTCGGCCAGCGCCGGGCGATTGGTCAGGACCATGCCGCCCTCGGCGCTGGTGATGATTTTCACCGGATGAAAACTGAACACCGTCATCGCCGCAAATTCGCCGCAGCCGACCGGGCGCCCGGCGTAGCTCGCGCCCACCGCGTGCGAGGCATCTTCGATCACTGTGAAGTTGTAGCGCTCGGCCAGTTCGGCAATCTTGCGCAGGTCACAGCTCTGCCCGGAAAACGCCACCGCGACGAGGACTTTAGGCAGCGTGCCGTCGCGCTCGGCCTGTTCGAGCCTGGCCTGGAGAGCGTAGGCGTCGAGGTTCCAGGTCAACGGATCGATGTCGACGAAATCAACGTCAGCGCCGCAATAGCGCCCGCAATTGGCCGAGGCGAGAAACGTATTCGGCGAAGTCCACAAACGATCGCCCGGCCCCAGGCCCGCAGCCAGACAGGCAATGTGCAATGCCGCCGTGGCATTGCACACCGCCACGGCAAAATCGGCCTGACAGCGCTCGGCCATCGCCTGCTCGAAACGCTCGATGGTCGGCCCTTGGGTCAGCCAGTCCGATTGCAGCACCTCGACCACCGCGTCGATGTCCGCCTGATCGAGGCTTTGCCGACCGTAGGGAATCATACCGAGAGCTTCGCATGAAGATCGGCGATCTGCCCCACCGAAAGAAAATGCGGATTGGTGTCGGAGCGATATTCGAAATCTTCGCTCACCGCACGACCACGTTCACCGAGTTTGTCGACAGCAAAATCGACATCGACGCTGGTAAAGCGAATCGACGGCTGAATGGTGTAGTGGTCGTCAAACTCGAGGGTCATCCGCGCATCGTCCAGCGGCACCATCAGCTCATGCAGCTTTTCGCCGGGACGAATGCCGACGTTTTTGTGCGGCAGATGTTCAGCCATGCCGCGCGCCAGATCGACAATGCGGATCGACGGAATCTTCGGCACAAACACTTCGCCGCCGTGCATCCGCGCAAAGCTGTCGAGCACGAACTGCACGCCGTGATCCAGAGTGATCCAGAACCGCGTCATGCGTTCGTCGGTGATCGGCAGCTCTTGCGCGCCGTCGGCGATCAGCTTGCTGAAAAACGGCACCACAGAACCACGCGAGCCGGCGACATTGCCGTAGCGCACCACGGCAAACCGGGTCTGCTGCTCGCCGGCAATGTTGTTGGCCGCAACGAACAGTTTGTCCGAGAGCAACTTGGTCGCGCCGTACAGATTGATCGGGCTGGCGGCCTTGTCGGTGGACAAGGCCACGACTTTTTTCACACCGTTGTCGATAGCGGCGGCGATGATGTTTTCCGCACCGTTGACGTTGGTGCGGATGCATTCGGTGGGGTTGTATTCCGCCGCCGGCACTTGCTTGAGCGCAGCGGCATGCACCACGTAATCGATACCGCGCATGGCCTGACGCAAGCGATCGGCATCACGCACATCACCGATGAAATAACGCATGCACGGCGCGTTGAACGTTTGCTGCATTTCGTACTGCTTCAGCTCGTCTCGGGAGAACACCACCACGCGCTTGGGCTGGTATTGCTCCAGCAAGCGACGGATGAAATTGCGCCCGAACGAGCCGGTGCCGCCGGAGATGAAAATCGATTTACCGTTGAACATTTTTTGAATCCCGTCCCTGTCGCCAGGCTTAAGCGAGCAACTTTGCCCAGTCCAGTGAAGCGCTGTCATCGAGCACAAAACCGTTACCGTTCAGGCTCAGGTTCGCGTTATAGGCCTGATCCTGAACGAATGCCGCCGCCCATTTTTTTCGCAACGCCGCCAAGGCGTGCGACGCGTCAGGCATTCCACCCTTGTGAATGACTTGCACCGCTGGCGTCCACACGGTGAGATAGCCAGCCTGCCCAGCGCTCAGACACAAATCGACATCGCTGAAGCCCTCGGCAAAAGTGCTCTCGTCCAGACCGCCAAGTGCGTCGTACAGCTCTTTGCGGACCATCAGGCACACGCTCGATACCGCCGAGTAGTTCTGCTCCACCGCCAGGCGATGCAGGTAACCATCGGCATCATGCTTCTCGCCGACAAAGGCCGAACCGACCCCGCCGTTCATGCCCAGGATCAAGCCCGCCTGGCTGATTTTGCGATCACGGTCGATCAGTTTTGGACCCACCACGCCGACTTCCGGACGCAGGGCATGGTTGAGCAAAGAGTCCAGCCAGTTCGGATTGACCACTTCAGCGTCGGCGGCAAGCAGCACCAGGTACTCGCCCTGCGCCTGACGACTGGCCGCGTTGAATAAAGCCGTTTCGCCCAACGTCCGATCAGTGCGCAGCACCTGGACTTTTGAGTGCCGATAGGTGCCGAGCCAGTCATTGACCTCAGCCGTCTGATCCGCAGCAGTGGCGATCAGCACTTCATAGTGATGATAACGGGTACGCAGCAACACGCCTTCAAGGCAACGTTGCAGCACCGCCAGATCGTTGCCGGCCGGAATAATGATCGACACCAGCGGACGATCACTGTGGTGGTAGTCGATCTGGTAAACGCCGGGAACCGCCGACGTCACTTTGGCCTTGTAGCCGCGATTGCCCAGATGCCGCAGCAGCGCCAGACGCTCGTCAGGATTTTCAACCAGCTCTGGCGTCTGGGTAATCAGCAGCGGCTCGTCGAGGTGCGCCAGGCTGTTGAGGCCGTGTTCTTCGATGAGGCGCAACAGCACATCGAATTCCAGTGCCTGATTGAAGTCCGCGCGGTAGCCGCCGATCTCCACCAGCGCATCGCGACGCACCAGCCAGTGCCGCGCCATCAGCGTTGGCAGGCTCAGCAGCAGGTCAAGGTTGAAGCCGGGACGGAACACGTCGGTCAGCGCCCCGTTTTGCTGGCGCTGGATTTCGTCCGTGGACACCGCGCGGCAATCGCCAGCGTTCATGAGCTCCAGACTCGCACGCAACAGGCCGCTGGCGGTGAACTCATCGCCAGCCTCAGCCAGCAGCAGCCAGTCGCATGGCGATTGACGCGCGCTTTGATTGAGCTTGTCGACCAGATTGTCCGGCGTCACGCGGACAAAGTGCAGGATGTTCTGCGCCGTGGTTGCGGCTGGCGCTTCGCCGGTGGTGAACACGACAATCCGGAAAGCCTTGCATGGCCCTTCCAGCAAGCTGTCGAGCGAGACCTGCAACTTATCGATGTTGTCGTCCAGATCCAGCAGGAAAATTCCGAACTGCGGGCCACCGCCATTCTCCGCCAGATGTTGGTTGATCGCCTCGACCTGGTTGCCCGGCTCGCGTGCGGCCAGCCATTTGAGCAGGCGACCGGACTGCATCCTGTCCATCACCGCATGATGGTCATCGACGGTCAACGCTTCGAGGCGCTCGATCCATGCCTGTATGGCTTGCGCCTCTTCGGCTTGCCCCATTGACGTGAGTTGCGCCACCAGCCGTTTGACCACGGTACGGTTGAACGCGTTGAGATCATGGGCCTGCCACAGACGGTCGAGCACACTTTCCGGCGTGTCGTTGTTGCGTGCTTGCAGCAAGTGCGCCTGACGGGTCCAGATGCCCTCCAGACCTTCGAGCTGAATGCGCCCCGCCGGCATGGCGTGCAGCATGAATTCGAACTGCGCGAGGCGGTCGAAGAACGCCTCGTTGTAAAACGGCATTTCCACGTATTGCAACGGTCCGAAGCGACGATCCGGATGTTTGAGTTCCTGATTCCAGGTGGACTGAATGATCAGTTCCGCGGTCAGCGCCCGGCCCGACTGCAGACTGTCGACCATCGCTTCGAAACTTCGCAAGGCAAGCGCCTTGCCCTGCTCGGCGTCGAGCCCCTTGATCTGGGTCGGCAGCCCCGCGAGGAACTGTGCGAATGCTTCGCGCTCGGCCAGTGACTTGGCATCGACGTAGGTCAGCGAGTGATACACCTCGGTGCTGTGTTCGGATGCTCCGTAGTTGATCTCCCGCACCACATAAGGCATCGGCAGAATCCGCGCCTTGGCACTGGCGAGCAGGAAATACACATGGCCGATTTCCTGCCACTGGAAGCTGGTGCCTGGCGGCAACGCCGAGTGCCAGGTCTTCATCAAGTCAGTCCGGGTCACCGCATAGAACGGCGGAATGTACTGGCTCATGTAATCGATGACCCGCTCCTCAGCCTGTTCGGAGCAATAGTCTTCCTGGACCTTCTTGTCGCGGCGGTAGTAGCTGACGCCACCAGCCAGCGCCAGGTACATCAGGCAATAGCCGTGGCACATGCCGTAATCCGGGTTGGCTTGCAGGAAACCGACCGATTCGGTCAGTGAGTCGTGCAGGATGAAGTCATCATCAGCCGCCAAAACCATGTACGGCGTGGTCAGTTGCTCGACGCCATAAGCCAGTTTGGCCTGCATGCCCCAGTACGCGAACTGCGGAACATGATGATAATCGACAGCGGAAAAATCGCCTTCCGGACGTTCCGGCGTGGAGTCCAGCACCATGATTTTGCAGGGCAGACTGCTGTAGTACTTCACCGCCCGGCGCAGGAACGCCGGCCGATTGTGCGTAATCAGCACTACGGTCAACAGCTCGTTGAGCGGTAGCGCCAGTTCAGAACTGTACTTGCCTTGCATAACTTCTCTCCACAACCGGCGACTCGCCGAAACAACGCTGAGTAATGTTGCGAATTAACGGACGCGACGCAGATAACCGTCCGGCGCCACGGTGATCAGCAGTTTGTTCTGCAACTGCTGGTCGATTTCAAAATCCTGGTTCTCTTCCAGGTATTTCCAGACGGCGGTTTTCGGGTTGTCGCCCGGGCCCCACGGACGATCCGGGAAGAAATCGGCCGGCATGTCTTCGACCACGGTGTCCATCACTACGCAATAGCTGCCCACCGACACCAGCGGTGCGTACAGACGCAGCTCTTCCAACACGTGATCGTGAGTGTGATTGGAGTCGAGGACCAAAATGACTTTCTTGCCTTTGGCCGCGGCCTGCACCTGAGCGGCAATGTCGGCGTCGATGCTCGAACCTTCGATCATCTTGATGCGCTTGGCCATCGGGTGGCTTTCAATCGCTTCGCGGTTGTGCGGGCGAATGTCAAGATCGATGCCCAGCACTTCGCCGTGGCCTTGCAGCTCCAGCAACGAGGCGTAGTAAATAATCGAACCGCCGTGGGCGATGCCGCATTCGATGACCAGGTCCGGTTTAACCTGCCAGATGATCTCCTGCATCGCCATCATGTCTTGTGGCAGCTGAATGATCGGACGGCCCATCCACGAGAAGTGGTAGCTGTATTTGTGTTTGGCCGATTCGTTGAAGAAATCCCGGGCCAGGCCGGTCAGTTTCTGATCGTCACCTTGTTGGGCGATCTGCTCGCGGCACTCGGCTTCGAAAGCCTGGTTGATGCTGTTGTCGGTCATGTTGGTCATCTCAAGGGTCACTGGAACGAAGCGCTGTCGACGGCGTGATAGACGTAGCGTCCACCGGTCATCCGCTTGATCTCTTCGAGGTAATTGGAATTCATTACAAACAGATTGGCGCCTTCAGGCAGCGCGTCCATCGCCTCCTGCGGCGATGACACCCGCGCACCGCTCAACGGCAGATATCGCCCCTGCTTGGCCGGGTTGATATCGACCACGCGATCGACTGCGACACCGGCGCGTTGCAGGAACAGCGAGTAGATCACGCCTTTGGACGAGGCGCCCCAGATCGCCGAACCCTGCTCGGGGGCGGACTGAATGATCTGCACCGCGCGGTCGAGGCTGGCGGTGAAGCCGTCCGGCAACGTCAGGCGCGGCACCGTTTGCTGCGGAGTCAGGCGCAAGGTTGCCAGGTCAGCGACGATGTACAGGTATTGGCCGCCAAACAGATGACCAGCCTCGTGCACGCTGCCGAACAGACGGCGCAGGTCATCGAGGCGGAAGTAATTGACGTGCTCATAGAACAGGTCGAACCAGGCCTTGTGTTCGAGAATCCAGTCGAAGCACGGCACCTCGATGTAGATCTGCCCGCCTTGATTGGCCTCGGCGATCACGGCGAGGAAGCTCACCGGGTCCTGGATATGCTCCAGCACATGGCGCAGAACAATGGCATCGGCAGCCAGCCCCAGGCCACGGGTGAACGGTGCCTTGATCACGTCGGCGCTCTCGCCTTCGTAAGCAGGGTCAATGCCGGTGATCGAATAGCCCAGGCCCTTGAGCAGCTCGAGAAAATAGCCCTTGCCGCAACCGACCTCGATCAGTTCCTGGCCCTTGAAGTGCCTGGCGATAATGCCTTCGACGTCATTCAAGTGCTTCTGGAACTGGCCGGAATGCGCCTGCTCGTTCTGGTAATCGGCGTCGTAGTTGAGCTTGTCGGCATCGAACGCGGCATTGAAGATCAGGCCGCTGTGCGCGTCCTGCACCAACAGCATGTCGGCACTCGCCGACGCCTGCGCCGAATCCGCGTCGGCAAAGGTGCGATTCTGCAACACCGGCAGGTCGGCGACCCGATACAACTCGTGCCTCATTGCGGCTCTCCCAGTAACTGTTGCAAGCGCTCGGTCACCGCCCAGAACGCCAGCGGTTCGTGGCTCGGATAAGGGTAATGACCAAGATTCAATTCGATCGTCGCGTCGCGTTCGCGTAGACGCTGCTCAACCAGCGCGCGCACCGAAACCGCATGGCCGCTGGCGCAGTTGATTACGCCGCTGAAATGCTGTTTTTGCACGATTGCAGCGAGGTAACCGGCTGCCTTTTCGATCGGCAGAAAATCACGCAATTGCTCTCCGGCCGACATGTTGAATGACGGCTCAGCGGCATCGATCGCCCGGTCCAGTGCCGCGAGCAGGCTGTTGGGGTTCTGTCCTTCGCCGTGCAAATAGAACAACCGCGCCCATTGCAGGGTGAACGGCCGTTCCTGCTGCAGATTCTGCAGAAACAGGTGCAGCGTATGTTTCGCCAGACCGTACGGATTACTCGGGCGTGGCTCGGTTGTTTCACTGAGCGGGCCGCTTTGCATGCCATATTCGAAGCAGGTGCCGGTCACCAGAACCTGCTTTACGCCGGCCTCGACCGCGCTTTTGATAAAGCGATAATCGGCCATCAGGTTGTGCTCGAAATGGAACAGCGCCCGATAGTTCGGCAAACCCGGCCAGGCCAGATGCGCCAAGGCTTCGATGCCAGCGGTCAACGCGTCGACATCAAGATCGGCAGCATGAATATCTGCGGCAATGAACTCGACGTCGTTAATCCACGGCATGCCTTGCGCGGTTTGCGCATTACGCGCCACCGCGCGCACTTCGCAGCCGCGTGCCAGCAACGCGGCAACCAGATGCCGACCGACAAACCCCGTGGCGCCCGTGACCAGAACCTTCACAGCACTTTCAACTCAGGCACTGCAATGACGAAGCGCCCGTCCCACTGACGCACTTGCGCCAATTGCTGACTGACTTCGTGCAGCAGGTTCCACGGCAGTACCAGCACGTAATCCGGTTTTTCGATATCGATCTGCGCCGGCGCCACGATCGGAATGCGGCTGCCAGGCAAAAACTTGCCCTGCTTGTGCGGGTTGGCATCGGCCACCCATGCGAGCAGGTCCGGTTTGACCCCGGCGTAGTTGAGCAAGGTGTTGCCCTTGGCTGCCGCGCCGTAACCGACCACCCGTTTGCCGTCAGCCTTGGCCTGCAACAGGAAGCGCAGCAGGTCATGCTTGATCCGCTCAGCGGCGGGAGCGAGGGTCGCGTAGTACCCGGTGGTTTTCACTCCAGCATCGAATTCGGCCTGGAGCTGCCGAGAAACCGCAGGCTGTACCGGACGGCGCTCACCGTCCTTGCGCTGGACAAACACCCTCAGCGAGCCACCATGGGTGCTCAACTGGCTGACGTCGAAGACTTCCAGGCCATTGCGCTCGCACAAAGTCTGCACGGCGGTCAGCGACAGGTAGGAATAGTGTTCGTGATACAGCGTGTCGAACTGTGCGCCGGCCATCAGCGTCAGCAATTGCGGAAATTCGAAGGTAGCAACGCCGCTCGGCTTGAGCAGCGTGGCAAAACCGCCGAGGAAATCGTTGATGTCCGGCACATGTGCAAGCACGTTGTTGGCGGCCATCAAGTCAGCGGCCCAGCCTTCACTGCGCAGTTGCGTGGCCGTATTGCGGCCGAAAAACAACTCACGAATCTCCAGACCTTTTTCCCGTGCTGCTTGCGCAGTGCTGCGGGTCGGCTCGACGCCCAGGCACGGGATGCCGCGAGCGGCCACGTATTGCAGCAAATAGCCGTCGTTGGCGGCGACTTCGACAACGCGACTGTCGGCGTTGAGGCCGAAGCGCTCGACCATGTCCGCAATGTAGCGCTCAGCATGGGCCAGCCAAGTGCTGGAAAACGAACTGAAATAGGCGTACTCGGCATCGAACAGGCTATCGGCGCTGGTGTAGTCCTCGGTCTGTACCAGCCAGCATTGCTGGCACACGGCGACTTTGAGCGGCACCCATTGCTCGGCCTGCTCCAGACGATCGGCATGCACGTAGGCGTTGGACGGCGGCGAAGTGCCGAGGTCGATCAGCGGCAAGCTCAGCGGTGCGGCGCACCCACGGCAGTTCATAGACGCACTCCAGCGAAGTGTTGATCGAGCGCGGGATGGCTGGAATCCCGCGCTGACAAATTATTGACAGGCAGCGGCCAGGCAATCGCCAGCCGCGGATCGTTCACCGACAGCCCGCCCTCATGCTCCGGCGCGTAATCGGCGCTGTGCAGGTAAAGCAGTTCGGCGTCTTCAGTCAGTGTCTGAAAACCATGGGCAAAACCGGCAGGAATCAACAGACTGCGGCCATCCCCAGCCTTCAGATGCTCGGCATGCCAGTGCAGAAACGTCTCTGAATCCGGGCGCAAATCCACCGCCACGTCCCAGACTTCGCCGCGCAGGCAGGTGATCAGTTTGGCTTCCGGGGCGTTGGCATTCTGGTAATGCAGCCCACGCACACTGCCCTTCTCGCGCGTGCAGGAATGGTTGATCTGGCGGATATGAAACTCGCTGCCGAATGCACTCAGACTGCCCTCGCAGAACAGCCGGGCGAAATGCCCGCGCTGGTCTTCGAAACGTTTATGCCGGACGTTGAACAGCCCGGCCAGTGGCAACGCCTCAAGGGAGAGCTCGCTCACAGCGCGCCTCGGTACAGTTTCAGCTGGCCGAGGGTGACGTTGCGCATGTCATCGCCGTTCTGCCACGCCAGATGCCAGTCGAGGGTCTGCGTCAGGCATTGCTGCAAGGTCCAGCGTGGCTGCCAGCCGAGCAACTGGCGGGCGCGGCTGCTGTCCAGACGCAGCAGGCCGGCTTCATGCAGTTCGCTTTTTTCGATGCGCAGACCACGTGCCTGCGGCCAGCGGCTGGCGAGCAATTCGACGACTTCGCCGACGCTGCACATATCCGCTTCACCCGGGCCGAAGTTCCACGCGCCGGCGTACTCCGGGCCTTGCTCATAAAGGCCTGCGGCCAACTGCAGGTAACCGGCCAGCGGTTCAAGGGCGTGCTGCCATGGGCGCACCGCTTGCGGGTAACGCAGGGTCACCGGCTCGTCTGCACTCCAGGCTTTGAGCACGTCGGGAATCAGGCGCTCCGGGGCAAAATCACCGCCGCCCAGCACGTTGCCAGCACGCGCGGTGGCCAAGGCCAGCCCGTGTTCGGCGTGCTTGTCTGCCGGGAAGAACGAAGCGGCATAGGACTGCGCCAACAGCTCGCAGCAAGCCTTGCTGCTGCTGTAAGGATCATGACCACCGAGCGCTTCGTCTTCGCGGTACGGCCACAGCCATTCCTTGTTGGCGTAGACCTTGTCGGTAGTCACGAGCACGCAGGCGCGCACACCACCGACCTGACGAATCGCCTCAAGCAGGTTCAGCGTGCCCATGACGTTGCTGGAGTACGTACCGAGCGGATCGCGATAGCCCTCACGCACCAAGGGTTGGGCGGCCAGGTGCAGAACGATCTCCGGCTCGGTCTCGGCGATGATTTCCAGCAAGGCGCCGAGGTCACGCAGATCGCCGCGCTGATCGTTGATGCCCTCGTTGACCCGCGCCAGTTGGAACAGGCTCGGTTCGGTCGACGGGTCGAGGGAAAAACCGCTGACTTGCGCGCCAAGGCTTTGCAGCCACAGGGTCAGCCAGCTGCCTTTGAAACCGGTGTGTCCAGTGACGAGAACGCGTTTGCCGCGCCAGAAATCCGCACTCAGGCCCATTGCTTCCATGGGGCCTCCCCGCTCTGCCACAGCGCTTCGAGATGGTTCTTGTCACGCAGGGTGTCCATCGGATGCCAGAAACCTTCGTGTTCGAAGGCTTTCAACTGTTCGTCCGCGGCCAGACGCGCCAACGGCTCGGCTTCCCAGGTGGTGGCGTCATCGGCGATGTACGGCAACACCTTTGGCGAGAGCACGAAGAAGCCGCCGTTGATCCAGCCGCCATCGCCGCGGGGTTTTTCGGTGAAGCCCAGCACTTGATCGCCTTGACGCTCAAGGGCGCCGTAACGGCCCGGCGGCTGCACAGCGGTAACGGTCGCCAGACGCCCGTGAGCTTTGTGATAGGCGACC
Source organism: Pseudomonas sp. SWRI99 (assembly GCF_014270125.1). NCBI lineage: Bacteria > Pseudomonadati > Pseudomonadota > Gammaproteobacteria > Pseudomonadales > Pseudomonadaceae > Pseudomonas > Pseudomonas sp. SWRI99. The sequence continues at coordinate 87,563 of NZ_JABWQR010000002.1, forward strand.
AGTTGAGCAATGTTGATATCGGAAACGCCATCGCCGTAGGTGAAGCAGAACGCCTCTTCATCCTGCAAGTACCGGCCGGCGCGCAACAGACGGCCGCCGGTCATGGTTTCCTCACCGGTGTCGATCAGGGTGACGCTCCACGGCTCGCTGTAGTTCTGGTGCACATCCATGCGGTTTTCGCGCATGTTGAAGGTGACGTCAGAGGTATGCAGGAAGTAATTGGCGAAGAAGTCCTTGATCGCATACCCCTTGTAGCCCAGGCAAATGACGAAGTCGTGGATTCCATGGGCGGAATACTGCTTCATGATGTGCCAGAGAATTGGCTTGCCGCCGATCTCGATCATCGGCTTGGGCTTGAGGTGCGACTCTTCACTGATGCGCGTGCCGAGGCCACCCGCCAAAATTACTGCCTTCATCGTCTCCCCTCTTGTTCTTCACCGGGCTGCGCATGGCTTTGTTAAGCGTTGCGGGCCTTGCGGCTACACCTTCTGCCGTTCCGGGCGCGGGTGCAGTGACCGCGGGCGCTCGTTTTATGGCGATTTACAAGGGACTTGCAGGAAACGCGCCAGCTCCATGAGCCCGGCGTCAACTACGTTATGAGGCATGAAAAAAGGGCTGAATCCAGTCGTGGATCCAGCCCTTTCTTGCCTTGCGTCAACAGGTTTGGCGATTAGCCGAACATGGCGAACGCATCACCGCTGGTGGGCAGGTCATAAACCAGACCGTCGGCTGTCTGAATGTGCTCGATGTTGTTGAACCCGGCGTACCAATCCACCAGCTTCACGCCGTTATCCGGCACGCCGGTGCTGCCGTCGTTTGCGCTGTGCAGATACGCATCATCGCCGATGCGGGTGACGTTGAGCTGGCTGGCATTGGCAACCGTGTTAAGGATCAGGGTGTCATTGATGTCCCAGCCCAGGTCTTGAATGGTCACCAGGCCCGAGGTGTTCACCACGTAAGTGTCGTCGCCATTGCCGCCGTAAGCCGTACCTGCTGACATCGTCCGACCGTCAAGATTGAGGATCAGCGTGTCATTGCCGAAATCACCGGACAACACGTAACCGCTGCCAGTCCCCGTGAGCAAGTCATTACCATCACCGCCGAACGCAGAGCCGCTATCGACTGTAATGGTGTCTTCGCCCTGCTCGCCGTGGGCCACCGTTCCCACATCATGGGCAGCACTGACGATGACATCATCACCATCGCCACCCAGCAACGTGTCGGCTTGCGCAACGTCACTGTAGAGGGCAGATGCCAGACCGCCAAAAAGGTAATCAGCCCCGTCTCCCCCTTCGAGGATATCGTCGCCGTTACCCCCCTCCAGAACGTTGTTACTGCTATCGCCATATAAGGCATCGTTGAACTGACTGCCACGCAAGCCTTCGATGTCGTAATACATATCGCCTTCGGCCGTGCCGTTCTGGCCTATTCTCCACAGCCCGGCGATGACCCCGACGTCACTGTCGCTGTAACTCACAACGTCAGCGCCGGCGCCCCCGAAAAAAACATCCCAGCCCGTGCCACCGTAAAACAGATCATTGCCGACACCACCTTCGATCACGTCGTTGCCAACACTGCCGTAACCGGTGAAATCGGCTGTACCGGTGTAAGTCATTTTTTCGATGAAAGGATCCATCTTCATGACTGACGCGCTGGTGTATAGCTCGTCGTAACCTTCATCCCCTTCATGCTCGATGATAGTTACACCGGCGCTGTTGACTGTGTAGATGTCGCCGCCTCTGCCACCTTCAAACGTCACACCGCCAGAGTTGCCAGTGAAGTGATCGACAAGAATAGTGCCGACCACTTTTTCAATGTTCAGCAATGTATCGCCCTCAGCGTATCCGCCGACGCCGACACCCTTGCCATCGCGCAACTCGATACTGACCGCATCATTGGAACGGGAGTAGTCGACGGCGTCAAAGCCATCGGCGCCATCCATGGCCATTGCACTTTCACCGGCAAACAGCACATCGTCGAAATTCGACCCCTGCACAGCTTCGATACTTGAGTAGGTGTCGCCGAAGGCAATCCCCGTTGCTCCCCAAGTGCTCGACAGCTCAACACTGACGCCTGTGAGACTGTCGGTGTAGCTGACGGTATCGAGACCATCGCCACCGACGAATTGATCGCCGCCGTCCCCGCCCCACAGCCAGTCATTGCCCGCGCCACCGACAATCACGTTGCTCTGGTCATTGCCGTAACCGCTGAAATCCCCCGCGCCGGTGAAGGTCATCTTCTCCAGGAAGTCAGCCATCCCGGTGATGTTAACGCTGGTGCGCAGTTCGTCATATCCACCATAACTTTCTTCAACGATGGTTACACCTGCGCTGGCAACGATGTAAACATCATCACCGTTACTGCCCTCCAGCGTTACACCGGCGACTGAGCTGGCGAGGGTATCGTCGAGGGCACTGCCAATAACTTTTTCAATGCCGAACAACGTATCGACGGACCCGTCCGCCTTGGTCACGAGCGAATGCGCTGCACTCAAATCGACACTGATTCCAGCGGGCATCACTCGGTAGTCAACAGCGTCAAAACCCTCGCCACCGTCGAGCCGATCCGTGCCTGCAGTCCCCCAGATCACGTCGTCCGATTCCAAAGCGTAGACCTCGTCATCACCCTCTGTACCGGATAGATACTCCGCTTCACTCGTTCCGTTTATTACCGCCATTTGCTATTTCCTTGCGTGGTTGTTGAAACCGGGCTTCAGCACGAACAGAGGTCCATCGAGGCGACTCACTCCAGCGACTGAACAAACCAATAAAGAGATATCGACAGGTCGGAAACAAAGCTTGAGCCGCGGGAAAAAATTCCTTCGAATTCAAAATGAATACTTATTTCAGACAAAAAAAAGGCAACCCGGAGGTCGCCTTCTTGTGGATCGATCAGCGGGTCAATTCGCCAACCAGCCATTCTCCCAATACCGCAGGTTATCGCCGCGCAGCACGTAATCGCGCATCACCACTTCACGCAACTCATCGCCCATCCGATAGCTGGCGTCCGGGTCAGCCAGGTGCATGCGAATCGCTTGCAGCCACTCATCCGTGCTATTGGTCTCGACCCGCGTGCACGGCAGGTAGCCTTGATAGGCTTCGGTGTCGGTGCAAATCACCGGATAACCGCAGGCGCCGTATTCCAGCAAACGCAGGTTGCTCTTGCAGTCATTGAAAATGTGGAACTCCAGCGGTGCCAGGGCCAGATCGAGATCCAGGCTGGCCAGTTTGGCTGGATAGACGTCCAGCGCAATCACGCCGTGGAACTCATGCATGTAGGGGCGCAGGTCATCCGGGCACATACCGAAAAACACCCAGTCGACTTCATTGGCCAACTCACGCACGACATCAGCAATCACCGCCAGGTCGCCGTGGTGGCTGGTCCCCCCTCCCCAACCGACGCGAGGTTTTTTCGAAGTACGGCGCTGGCTGCGCAGGCCGGTCCAGAGGTTTTGCGCGAGCATGTTCGGAACCACTCGGATGTCGTGGTGCATGTCGGACAGTGCATTGGCGAGCGGCTGAGTCGACACCACCACGCGGTCGCACAAGCTGATCGCCTGGCGCACCATGCGCTCCATCTCCTGCTTGTTGGGCATGTTGCGGATATGGGCGTTGCGATGGGGCACGTCGATCACATAGTCGTCCAGCTCAAAGATACGCCGGGCGTGGCAAAACTTTTTCAGCGGTGGAATTTCATCGATGGCGCCTTGCGAGTAACGCCCTTGCAACACAATGACGTCAGGCGCCTGACGCTCGATTTCAATGATCGACGGCAAGCCGTAGCGAATGCACCCTTCGGCCCTGTTGGCCGCTTCCAGTTCGATCAGCGGTTGACTCATACGGTAATGGCCAATCGCTGAGGCATTGATCGGCACGGCGAGCACATTGGGCAATTGTGGCCTGGAAAAAGCGGTCCATCCCGTACGCAGGCCCGGCTCAAGGCTGAAGCTTGTCGCGCCGACGCCCTGCAATGACAGATTGACATTGAAGGCCGGATCACGGGCAATGCGCGGCAGCCAGCGCTTGTAAAAGGTCTCCTGCTCATGTAAATGCTGTTGGCCTTCCCCGGCTGTCGCCTCGGCACTCGGTCGTACACCCTGGGCCAGCAAAGCATAGGGCGTCCACACTACCAGGTAACCTTCCTGGCCGATGCGCAGGCACAGATCCACTACGTTCAGCGCCTGTTTCAAATCCTTTTCGTCGAGTCCCGCAACAGACTCGAAAACCGCCTTGCGCACCATCAGACAATCACCGCCGACAGCACTCAAGTCGTGGGCCGCCTGCAGCCGGAACATGTAACCGTCCGATTGCAGCGATTGCCCGTAAAATGGCAGCCCGACCGCCCCTTGCAACCCCAGAATCATGCCGGCGTGCAGCACACACCCATCCGGGTTGAACAATTTGGCGCCGACCACGCCAACCTCCGGGCGCTGCGCATGATTGAGCAGTTCGTCCAGCCAGTCAGCGTGGGTGATTACCGCGAACGTATTGAGCACCAGCACATATTCGCCGCGGGCCTGGGTCACAGCAAAATTATGCAGTGCCGCCATGTTATCGCGCTGCGGGAAATTCACTACGCGGATCCGATCGCCACCCAATTGCGCCATGCCGTCCAGCCATGCTCGAGCCTCCGCGGTTTCACTGCCATTGTCGACCAGCAGCAGCTCGTATTCGGTGTAAACGGTTTTTTCCAGCACGGTTTCGACACAGCGCTGCAAGGCGGCGGTCTGATCCCGGGTGACAACGATGATCGACACCAGCGGGCGCCGGGCATGCCGATAGTCGACACGATTGAGCAATTCGCAACTGCCACGGCGGATTTCATGCTCAATCCCCAAGCGTTGCAGATGCGCTTGCAGCACACGCGGGTTTTGTTCGATGACGCCCGGCTCGGCTAACCATCGCGACAGATCAAATGGCGACTCCAGCAGTACCTCAGCAACATGCCCGACCACCTGCGTACCGTCGTTTTCAACCATGCGCCACAGCATGTCATGAGGTGCCAGCTCGGCAAACGTCGCGTCGAAACCACCCAGTGCCAGAAAGCGTTCGCGCTTGAACGCCAAGGCACGCCCGACATACGGGTAGCTGCGCATGAGATCAAGATTGAAATCCGGTTTGAAAGCGGGCTCGGCTGATTCACCATCGCGCAGACTGCCTTCATCGCTGTACACGCAACTGAGCGATGACGAATGCGCAATCCGGTCAGCCATGACCAGCAACGCTGGTACCACCGGGCGATCACCGGCCTGCAACAGGTAGAACCAGTCGGCCCCTTCCAGCTGCGGCAATAATGCATTGATCTGCGCCAGCCCGTTATCCTGCAGTGGCATGCGGAACACCCGCCCATCCAGCGTCGCCTCGTTACAGGCAGCGGACAGCACCAGAATCAGTTCTGGCGCATAGTCCTGCGCCGCAAGCGCCGCCAGCGTGCGCTCGACCCCATCGCGACTGCCTTGGCCATCAATGATAATCGGCACTATCCGCGGCTGGTGCGGCCAGGCGGCGAGGGTTTCCGGCAGCAACTTGCGCTGCCCTTCGGTGAGACTGCGGCATTGCAGCCAGTGCGCATAGAGTTCGCCGAAGCTCCAGCTATCGATCCCGACACACCACTCCTGGCGACTCTGCTTGGTGCCCAGCGTACGGCTCAGCGGTAGCTCCTCCCAGACCCGCGGCGATTCGTCAGCCTTGGTCAGCGGGACATAGCGAACCCAGCCCGGCGCCGGCGCTGATTCACCGCTGCGCGCCTTGAGCATTTGCAGAATCCACTCACGTTCGACCTCAACCGCGTCCTTCATCGGCTGCTGTGCACTCAAACGCTCCGGATAAAGCCGCTCGGCACTGAGCACAGTGTTCAACATGGCAAGGTTGCCGCGCCGCAACAGGCAGACGTACAGCGCAAAATCCAGGGTCGCGACAAAGCAGTGGCCGTCCTGAGTCAGCGCCGGCAACAGTTCGGCGAGGTCCGCACGACGGAACAGGGCGTTGGTGAAACCACCCAGCACATTGACCGGGAATTTTTCAAAGATGCCCAGCAGATCGTCACCCTTGAACAGACCGCTGGCAGGTGACAGCGAAGTATTTTCCAGGCGCGCCGGCAGAATGATGTCGTCGGCGTCCCAGAACAGCCGCTGAGCCAGCACGAGGCTGACCTCGTCACGCACCATCTCGTGCGCCTGCTGCTCGATGCATGCGGCATAGAGGTGGTCGTCGTCACACAGGAACTTGACCAGCTCGCCCTGCGCCTGATCGAGACATGCCTTGAGGTTGCCGACCATGCCCAGCGTGCGCGGGTTGCGCACATATCGCACGGCAACGCCCGAACGCTCGGCCACAGCCCTGACAATCGCTTCGATCTCATGGCCACGACTGTCGTCGCAAACAATGATTTCGAGTGAAGCGTAAGTCTGGCTGACAGCACTGTTCAGCGTCCGCTCGAAAAAACGCGGATTGAACGCAGGAATGGCAATGCTGACGAGGGGAAGTGAATTCACGGCGGGCTCACAGGCGGTACGAGCCCGCTCGGAAAAGCGAGCCCTGATTACCGCGAAAAAACATTAACTGAGGGACAGCGCAAACGGGCGCTGATGCGCCCGCCCGCCGTCAGATCTTATTGAACAGACCCAACTGGCTGATCTTGCTGAACGCCAGTTGCGCGGCTTGTAGCATGGTTTGTTGCAAGGTCAGGCGGGTCATGACTTCGGCCGGGTCGGAATCGCGGATCGAGCCTTGCGTCGTGGTGTTCGCCATGCTCAGGCTGTCGTTGGTGGTGGCCTGCATGTCCAGCGCCTGGCCGCGGGCACCAATGGTGGTGACCGAGGCGCCGATCTGATTGGCGGCGGCGTCGATGTTGCCCAGACCCGCCTCCATCGCGCCTTGCAGCTTCTGCTTGGCGACCGGATCGCCATCGACAGGGATGTTCAATGCAGTAATCATCTGGCCCAACGTGTCGAGCACGTTTTGAGTCTGGTGATTGTTCGGCTGGATCGAGAACTGATCGCCAGTCGCCGGTGTACCGCCCAGCGCGAAGGTCACACCCGCCGCGGTCGCGTTGCCACCGACCACGGTGCCCGAGGACACCGGCTTGCTGTCAGCCGTCACCGGCGCTGCGTACAGATCGAAATCGGTGGCGCTGGTGAATTTGAGGACTGCGCCACCCTGCGGGAATGCTGCGGTGTAGGCGGCCTGGTCAGTAATGGTCGAGCCGGTAATTACCGAGGCCGAGGTATTGCCAGGGCTGCGCGTGGTGGTGAACGAGTCAGGCGTGCTCGACAGCTGGAAGCTGTGCCCGGCAATGACCGCATCCGGGTTGGTGTCACCGGCCTTCAGGTTGATGTTCAACTTAAGGTCAACGCCACGGAAGCTGACAGTCTGGTTGGCGCCGCTGCTGTTGCTGACCAGGCCGTTCTGACTGGCCTCGGCGGTCACATCGTTGCCCAACGCATCGGTGATTTTAAGTTGGGTGCTGCTGACGAAATCGATGGTATACGGCTGCCCGGCCGTGAACTTGGCATCATAAGTGGCGGCAGTGCCGACAGTGCCGTTGGACAGCACGACACGCCCGTCATCCACAGCTGGAGCGGTCATTTTGGTGTTGGTGCGACCGGTATTGATGGTCTGCTGGAAGGCATCCCAACCGGTGGTATTGGTGCCGACGGTCATGCCATCGCCAATGCCCAGATTGATGGTGGTCTGGTCGCCGTTGTAAGTGAAAGTACCGTCGGCATTTTTCGAGTACGGCGCGGTATCGGTTTTAGAACCTGAGAACAGGTAATTGCCATTGGCATCCTTGGCGTTCATCAGGCCCAGCACTTGTTGCTGGATCTCGCCCATTTCCGAAGCGTAAGCCTGGCGATCCTTGTCGGTGATCGTGCCGTTGTTGGCAGCCAGGGCCAGCTCTTTGGCTCGCGCCAATGCGGTGGTGATCGAGTCCAAAGTGGACTCCTGCACGTTCAACGCACTCTTGGTCGTATCGACATTAGTCTTGTACTGATCGAGCATCGCCGCCTGCTGACCCAGCTGCAGCAAACGCCCGGCACCGATCGGATCATCCGCCGCGGTGTTGATACGCTGCAGGCTGCTCGCCTCGCTGGCGGTGGCAACGGCCTTGTTGAAGTTACGCTGATAGTCCGAAGCTTGCGTTCCGTAATACTGGGCGGTGGAAATGCGCATGAATTACGACTCCTTAAAGGCTGTTGATCAGCGTGGCGAAAGTTTCCTGCGCAGCTTTGATGATCTGCGAAGACGCTGTGTAGTACTGCTGGTATTTGACCAGGTTGCCGGTTTCTTCATCCAGGTTGACCCCGGACAACGAATCGCGCGCGCCTTTGGCGTTATCCAGAATCGCTGTGGTCGCAGCGCTGTCGGATTTACCTTGGGCGGTCTTGGTACCGACGTTGGTCACCAATTTGTTGTAGGCGTCGGTCAGGCTGATGCCCTTGCTCGCCGAACCGGTATCGACTGTCTGCCTGGTCTGCAGGCCGACCAGCGCCTGGGCATTGCGGTTGTCCGAAGACGCCGCGCCGGTCAGGTTCATGGTGAAGGTTTCGCCCGTCTTCGGCGTGCCGCCGACGGTGGTCTGCACGCTGAAGGTTTTCTGCACGTTCGGCGTGACGCTGGTGTCCAGCACCGGGTTGCCGTTGGCATCGACGATGCCGACTTTCAGGTCCAGGGTATTCGATTGGCCAGGCACGATGGTGCCGGTGCCCAGCGTCCCGCCCTTGGCGTCGACCAGGGTGTACGACTGGCTGCCGCCGCTGGCCGCGCCGAAGACCAGTTTGACCGGCGTCGAATTCTTCAGCGCCGCCTGCATGTCAGCCTGGGCGGTCGGGTTGTAGATGTCGATCTTGTCGCTGAGCGTCGGCTGGGTGTAAGTGCCCAGACCATTGGCGCTGGCGACACCGGTCAGCGGACCTGCGGCAGCGATTTTCTTCGGATCGGTGAGTACCGTCTGGATGCTCGCGGCCGCATTGCGGGTCGGAGTGACCTTGAAGGTGTCACCGGCGCTCAAGGCGCCACCCTTGAGGGCCAGGGTGAAACCGTCGATCACCGGCGGAGGATTGGTCGTGGTGCTGAAAGTGCCGAGATCGGTGCCGTCGGAGCGCTTGACGGTGTAGTCGGTGGCGCTGGTGAACGTGACCTGATAATCGCTGGTGGTCAGCTTGCCGGTGTCCTTGATGGTCACATCGAGGTTGCCGGAGCCGGCGCTGTTGCCATCCTGGGCGATGCTGCGCTGACTGATCAGCGCGGCACTGTTGATGTTGTTGAAAATCGCCGCGCCGAAGTCACCGTTCTTGTCGATGCCCTGGGCTTGCTGGCTGTTGATCTGATCGGCAATCACCAAGGCCACACGGCCCAGCTCATTGAGCGACGGGTCGAGGACTTCCTTGCGATAGGTCAGCAGACCGCCGATTTCGCCACCGTTGATTACCGAGGTGATATCGATGGTGCTCGAACCGCGATCCATCTGGATCGACATGCGCGACGGATCGGTTTTGCTGGCGACCATGCTCAGGCTGTTGGTGGTGTTGCCGATGACCAGCGGCTGACCGCTGCCGACATAAATGTCGAAGCTGGTGCCACGCTCCACGACCTGGGCACCGGTCAGCTCCGAGAGCTGGCGCACGGCTTCGTTACGACTGTCGAGCAGGTCGTTCGGCGCCCCACCGCTGGTGGAGATCTCGCCGATTTTCTGGTTCAGGTTGGCAATCGAAGTGGCGAGCTTGTTCACCTGGGCGGTCATGTCGCCGAGGCTGCCATTGATCGTGGTGTTCTGATCGTTCAGCTGTTTGGCGAGGGTGTTGAAACGACTGGTCAGCGCCTGCGCACCGGTCAGCACCGATTGACGGGACGTGTCATCGGTGGCCGACGTCGAGACGCCCTGCATCGACGTGAAGAATTTCTGCAGCACACCGGTCAGGCCGGTGTTGGTGTCGGACAATATGGCGTCCAGCGGCGTGGCCTGCGCCAGGTACGACGCCGCTTCGCTGTTGAGCGAGGTCGCCGTGTGCAGCTGGCTTTCCAGATACGAGTTGTACACCCGGCGCACGTCAGCCAGGGTGGTGCCCGTACCGATGAAAACGGTGCCGTACTGCTGCGACGCTTTGGTGCCCTGTACGGTCTGCTGACGTGAATAACCGGCGGTGTCGACGTTGGCAATGTTGTTGCCTGTCGTAGCCAGAGAGGACTGGCTGGCCGACAGTCCCGACATCCCGATATTGAGCAAACTCATGGTTCAGACCTTATTACCTGGTGCCTTATAAAGGCGTGGTGGAGACACCCGCCGCAGCGTAGTTTTCAAAACTGTTCATCTGCTTGGCAATTTGCGAAATCTTCGTCGCGTAGTTCGGGTCGGTCGCGTAACCGGCCTTTTGCAATTCGCGTACAAACTGTTCTGGGTTATCGGCGGACTTCAGCACTTCTTGATAGCGATTGTTGCTCTGCAACAACGTCACCAGATCGTGGAAGCTGTCCTTGTACGAGGCATAGGAACGGAACTCGGCCGTCTCCTTGACCATCGCGCCATTGCGGAACTCACTGGTGATCGCCCGCGCCGAATCGCCCTTCCAGTTGCTGCTGGCCTTGATGCCGAACAGGTTGTGACTGCTGCTGCCATCCTGGGCGCGCATGACCGATTTGCCCCAGCCGGTTTCCAGCGCGGCCTGGGCCACCAGATAACGTGGATCGACGCCGATACGCTCGGCGGCTTCCTTGGCCATCGGCAGCATGGTGTTGACGAATTGGTCGGCGGAACTGAAAGCCTTTTTCGCCGGCGCCAGCGGAATCTGCGCCATGGCGCGGCCATAAACCTGCATCTGCCCGCCCGCAGCTTTCTGCTCTTCGGCGCGGGCCAGCCAGTCGCCGTTGTACAGCGGTCCGGTGCCGGTTACGGCACTGGTCGCTGCGCGCGAAGGCAGCGCGTTGGTCGGCGCCGTGGTGGCGGTCGTCGGTGCCGACGGCACCAGTCCGGCGAGCAAGCGATCGGCCAGTTTCGGCGGCAGCGCCAGGCGCCGCTGATTGATCAGCGCCATATCATTGCGATGAGAAATATCGGTGTTCGGCGCATTCACCGAGCGTGACGCCCACAATGGACGTTCGCCATTGAGGCGCGACAACGGACCGTTGGTGGCGACGGTGCCAGCGGCAATCGGTGTTGGCACGGCCGCAGCCTTGGCTTTGGCTTCTTCCTGCTTGGCAGCAGAAGCGGCAGCGGCTTCACCCGGCGCCATGGGTTTGTTCTTCGACATCTGGCGCATCAGCACGTCGGCCAGGCCGATACCACCGCCCTCGCGGGACATGGAAACCGCCAGTTGCTGGTCGTACATTTCCTGATACTGCTTGGCCGCCGGGGTGTTGAGCGGATTGTCCTGACCGAGCGCATCGGTGGCCGAACGCATCGACTTGAGCATCTCACCGAGGAACAGCGATTCGAATTCCTGCGCCACTTTGCGCATGTTCGCTTCGCTGTTCTTGTCGCCGACCTTGAGCTGGCTCAGACGATTGAGGTCCGAGTAAGACCCCGAATCGCTGCTGCTGACCAGACCGCTTTTACGTATATCCATGGTGAGCGACCTCAGATCACGATCAGGTCGGCTTGCAACGCGCCGGCCTGTTTCAGTGCTTCGAGAATTGCCATCAAGTCACCTGGCGCTGCGCCGACCTGGTTCACCGCCCGGACGATTTCATCCAGCGTGGTGCCCGGGCCGAACTTGAACATCGGCTTGGCTTCCTGTTCGGCATTCACCCGCGAACGCGGCACGACAGCAGTCTGGCCGTTGGACAGCGGGCCCGGCTGGCTGACAATCGGGTCTTCGGTGATGGTCACGGTCAGGCTGCCGTGGGTGACGGCGGCCGGCGAGACTTTCACGTTCTGGCCGATGACGATGGTGCCGGTGCGCGAGTTGATGATGACTTTCGCCACCGCCTGTCCCGGATCGACTTCGAGGTTTTCCAGGATCGACAGGTAGTCGACGCGCTGGCTCGGATCAAGCGGTGCGGTGACGCGGATCGAACCGCCGTCGATGGCTTGCGCGACACCCGGGCCGAGCATGTCGTTGATCTTGTCGACGATACGTTTGGCGGTGGTGAAGTCGGAACGGTTGAGGTTCAGCGTCAGGCTGTTGCCCTGGTTGAAACCGCTCGGCACCGAGCGCTCCACCGACGCACCGCCGGGAATGCGACCGGCCGAGGGGACGTTGACCGTGATCTTCGAACCGTCACGGCCCTCAGCGTCGAAACCACCGACCACCAGGTTGCCCTGGGCCACGGCATAGACGTTGCCGTCGATGCCCTTGAGCGGGGTCAGCAACAGGGTGCCGCCGCGCAGGCTCTTGGAGTTACCGATCGAGGACACAGTGATATCGACCTGTTGACCCGGCTTGGCGAACGCCGGCAGATCGGCACTGATCGACACCGCCGCGACGTTCTTCAATTGCACGTTGCCAGATCCCGGCGGCACCTTGATGCCGAACTGCGAGAGCATGTTGTTAAAGGTCTGCAGGGTGAACGGGGTCTGCGTCGTCTGGTCACCGGTGCCGTTAAGCCCGACCACCAGGCCGTAGCCGATCAACTGGTTAGAGCGCACGCCGGAAATGCTGGCAATGTCTTTCAGCCGCTCGGCGTGGGCGTTGAAGGCCGCCGACAGGAACAGCGCAGCGACCATAAGGCTCTTGAAATTCAAAGTCGCCACCTAGAAAGGGAACAGCGGGCTGAGGAAGAAACGGTCGAACCAGCCTGGCTGACTCGCATCGGCAAACGCGCCAGTGCCCGAGTAGGTGATGCGTGCATCGGCGACACGGGTCGACGACACGGTGTTGTCGGTGGCGATGTCATCGGCGCGGACCAGACCGGCGATGCGCACCAGTTCGTCACCGGTATTGAGCGTCAACCACTTCTCGCCACGCACGGCGATGATGCCGTTGGGCAAAACGTCAGCCACGGTCACGGTGATCGAACCGGTCAGGCTGTTGCTCTGTCCGGACTTGGCGTCGCCCTTGGTCGAGCGGTCGGCGCTATAGCCGGCGTTCAGGCTCAAGTCACCGCCACCAATCGGGTTGTTGGTGGTCAGGCTGGAGCCGAACAGCGAGGTCAGGCCGACCGAGTTATCGCTGTTCTTGTCCATCTGCGAGTTGGCGTTCTTGCTCGCCTGGGTGCGCTCGTTCAGGGTGATGGTGATGATGTCACCGACGCGGAACGCCTTGCGGTCGCTGTACAGGTTCTGCTCGAAGCCGGCCTGATAGATCGAGCCATTGTTGGCCGCCGCAGGCAACGGCGTGCGCGGCAACACCGGCGCGTAGTAAGGGTCATTGGGCTTGGGCGTCGGAGCGACGCAGCCCGCGAGCGAGACGACCCCACTCAATGCCAGAACAGATACAAAGCGATTCATGACCCTACCTCACGGTGTTGCCGGCGACCCTGCGGTCACCCCAAAGACTTGATTACAGATTCTGCGTTACGAACGAGAGCATCTGGTCGGCGGTGGAGATCACCTTGGAGTTCATCTCGTAAGCGCGTTGGGTGGTGATCATGTTGACCATCTCTTCCACGGTGCTGACGTTGGAGGTTTCCAGGGTGTTCTGCAGCGTGGTACCGAAACCGGCCAGGCCAGGTGTGCCGACTTGCGGCGCGCCGGAAGCCGCGGTTTCCAGGAACAGGTTGTTGCCCACTGCTTGCAGACCGGCCGGGTTGATGAAGTCGGCAGTTTGCAGGTTGCCGATCACTTGCGACGCCGGGTTGCCGGCGATGGTGACGGAAACGGTGCCGTCGCGGCCGACGGTGAAGGTCTGCGCGTCGTTCGGGATAACAATCGCCGGCTCCAGAGCGAAACCGCTGGCGTTGACGATCTGGCCATTGGAGTCGAGGTGGAAAGTACCGTCACGGGTGTAGGACGTGGTGCCGTCCGGCTGCAGAATCTGGAAGAAACCGCGACCGTCGATGGCCATGTCCAGCGGCTGCTCGGTGGTTTGCAGGCTGCCGGCAGTAAAGTTTTTCTGCGTGCCGACAATGCGCACGCCGGTACCCACTTGCAGGCCCGACGGCAATTCGCTGTCCTGGGTCGACTGGGCGCCTGGCTGACGCTTGATCTGATAGAGCAGGTCCTGGAACTCGGCGCGGTCACGTTTGAAACCCGTGGTCGAGACGTTCGCCAGGTTGTTGGAAATGGTGGTCAGGTTGGTGTCCTGGGCGGACAGACCGGTTTTGGCAACCCATAGAGCCGGAAGCATTCGATTCTCCTCGTGCGCCTGTTTTACGGCGCGACGTTCTGATAATTAGCTGATCTGCAAGACCCGAGCCATGGCCTGGTCATCGTCTTTGGCGGTGTTCATCATCTTGACGTGCAACTCGAACTGCTTGGCCAGGGCCAGCACCGAGGTCATTTCTTCCACGGCATTGACGTTGCTCGACTCAAGGAAACCCGAAACCAGTTTGACGTTGGCATCGGCCTGGGCCGGCTGGCCGTCCTTGGTGTAAATCGAACCGTCGAGGCCTTTGTTCATGTTCTTGATGTCCGGGTTGACCAGCTTGATGCGGTCGACTTCGGCCATGACGCGCGGGCCTTCGCCCATCGCCCGGATGCTGATGGTGCCGTCTTCGCCGACTTCGACCTGCTGCTCCGGCGGCACGGCAATCGGTCCGCCATTGCCGATCACCGGCATGCCGTTGCCGGCGCGCAAGACGCCGAGGGCATCAATGTTGAGACTGCCGGTGCGCACGTAGCTTTCGCCACCGTTGGGGTTCTGCACGGCGATAAAACCGTTGCCGGTCACAGCGACATCGAGGTCGCGACCGGTTTCCACCAGCGAGCCTGGCGAGAAGTCAGTGGCCGGCCGTTCGCTCATGGCAAACGCGCGCGCCGGAAAGCTGTCACCAAATACCGGCATCGAACGCGCCTGCTCCAGGTCGCGCTGAAAACCGTTGGTGGAGATGTTCGCCAGGTTGTTGGCATGCGCCCGCTGCGCCAGCGCGTTCTGGCTGGCGCCGGTCATTGCCACATAAAGGTACTTGTCCACGCTCTTTCCTCTGCATGCCGGACGTTTGCCGCCCACTGCTGTACTGCTGAGCCATAAGCAATTTGCAGACCAACTTTTTATTGGCGGACGAAGACCCGGTAAACAGGGGACTTGAGGGGGTTATCGGGAGAATCGGGTATGTAGCGAAGACGAAAAACCGGCGGTGTCATGCCGCTGCGCGGCAACCGGTTTTTTCGAGTCGGCAAAGAACCTGTGGCGAGGGAGCTTGCTCCCGCTCGACTGCGAAGCAGGCGTAAACCCGGCGAGCGTGGTGTGTCTCACTCGACTGGTTGAATGGATATAGGGGCTGCTGCGCAACCCAGCGGGAGCAAGCTCCCTCGCCACATGGGCTACTCCGACGATTCTTTACCGACCTCATACTCACGCAGCTTGTTGGCGATGGTGGTGTGCGAAACGCCGAGCCGCTTACCCAACTGGCGACTGCTCGGATGCTCGGAATACAGGCGCTCCAGCACCGCTTTTTCGAAGCGCCCGACGATCTCGTCCAGGCCACCCTCCAGCGAAAAATCGCCAAGCGGCTGACGCACGCCGTAATCCGGCAGACGAATATGCTCAACCTTGACCGTACCGCCCTCGCACAGCGACACCGCTTGAAACAGCACGTTCTCCAATTGCCGCACGTTGCCCGGCCAGTGGTAATGGCTAAGGCGATCCATCGCCGCCGGGGCGAGTTTCGGCAACGGACAACCGATCTGCCGGCTGGCCTGATCAAGAAAGTGTTCGACCAGCGGCGTCAATCCGTCGAGGCACTCGCGCAGCGGCGGGATGTGCAGCGACAAGACGTTCAGGCGGTGGTACAGGTCCTGGCGAAACTCGCCGCGCGCGCACAATTCAGACAAATCCACTTGGGTTGCGCAGATCACCCGCACATCCAGATAAACCTCTTCGTCGCTGCCGACGCGGCGGAAGCAACCGTCCTGCAAAAAGCGCAGCAGCTTCACCTGCAAGCGCGGGCTCATCTCGCCGACACCGTCGAGAAACAGCGTGCCGCCTGCGGTCAATTCCAGCAGGCCAAGTTTGCCTTCGGCACGCGCGCCTTCGAAAGCCCCGGGGCCGTAGCCGAACAATTCGGTCTCGGCCATCGATTCCGGCAGCCCTGCACAGTTGAGCGCCATCAACGGCGACTGCCCGCGCGGACTCGCCAGGTGGCAGGCGCGCGCCAGCAATTCCTTGCCGGTGCCGGTTTCGCCTTCAATCAATAACGGCGCATCCAGTGGTGCCATGCGCCGCGCTTCACGGACCACGGCAGCCATGACTTTGGAACTCTGAAAGATGCTGTCGAAGCCACGCAGTTCCTGCTTGCGCACGTTATAGATGCGCTCGCCGACGCGGTCGGCGCGGTGCAGGGTCAGAACGGCGCCGGCCATGGCCTCGCTGTCATCATGCTCCGATTGCAACGGCGCGATGTCGGCAAGAAAGACGTCGCCCTTGATCTTGACCCGCATGCCGTTGATCCGCGACTTGTTCGCGCGCACCAACTCCGGCAAGTCGAAATCCTCGGCGTAGCGCGATAGCGGAATCCCCGGCACCTCATCGACGCGTACTCCAAGCAACTGCGCCGCGGCACGGTTGGCCGCGACAATCGAGCCGCCCATGTCGATCGACAGCACCGGAAACTCCAGCGCCCCAAGCAACGCGTTCAACTCCATGTGCCGACGCTCGCTGGGCATCAGCCCGACGCGCTTGACGCCAAACACCCCGGCAATCGCCTCGAACTTGGGGCGCAGCGCCTGGAACTGGATGTTGATCAGGTTCGGGCAATGCAGATAGATCGCGTTGCCATGCTCGCCGCCAACCTCGCCGCGCGCGACGTTGATGCCGTACGCCACCAGCAGGTTGAGGATGTCGCGCAGGATGCCGATGCGGTTCTGGCAGTGGACTTTGATGCGCATAAAAACACCTGAATGAACGACGGAGAACCTGTAGGAGTGAGCCTGCTCGCGATAGCGGTATATCAGTCACATCATTTTTAGCTGGCCCACCGCTATCGCGAGCAGGCTCACTCCTACAAGAGATTGGTGCACGACTTTCTGTCGAGGCACGCAGATAGCTGTCAAGATTATGTGACAGCACTAGCCCTTTTCAAACCTGCCAATCACTGCAAATACGCATTAGCCGACAAAGCGTAACGATAACTTTACGAAATTAGCCGAATTTTCCTACATGACTGCGTTTAAACGTGCTGCATCTCCTGCCACTCTCGGGTAATCCTTGAGCCATCGCTGGACATAACAAAAACGAATTCCCCTAGCAGGAGAGCAGCATGAAGCAGACGCAATACGTGGCCCGCGAGCCCGATGCGCAAGGTTTTATCGACTACCCCGCCGAAGAACACGCGGTGTGGAACACGCTGATCACTCGCCAGTTGAAAGTGATCGAGGGCCGTGCGTGCCAGGAATACCTGGACGGTATCGAAAAACTCGGTCTGCCCCACGACCGCATCCCGCAGCTCGGCGAGATCAATAAAGTGCTCGGCGAGACCACCGGCTGGCAGGTCGCCCGGGTGCCGGCGCTGATTCCCTTCCAGACCTTTTTTGAACTGCTCGCCAGCAAGCAATTTCCGGTGGCGACTTTCATTCGCACCCGCGAAGAACTGGACTATCTGCAAGAGCCGGATATTTTCCACGAGATCTTCGGCCACTGCCCGCTGCTGACCAACCCGTGGTTCGCTGAATTCACCCACACCTACGGCAAACTCGGCCTGCAAGCGACCAAGGAAGAGCGCGTGTACCTGGCGCGGCTGTACTGGATGACCATCGAATTCGGCTTGGTCGACACCCCGCAAGGCAAGCGCATTTACGGTGGCGGAATTCTGTCCTCGCCGAAAGAAACCGTTTATTGCCTGTCGGACGAGCCTGAGCATCAAGCTTTCGATCCGCTGGAAGCCATGCGCACGCCCTATCGCATCGACATCCTGCAACCGCTGTACTTTGTCCTGCCGAACCTCAAGCGCCTGTTCGACGTCGCTCATGAAGACATCATGGCCATGGTCCGTCAGGGCATGCAGTTGGGCTTGCACGCGCCGAAATTTCCGCCGAAACCCAAAGCCGCCTGAACCGCGACTTTTGCTGACAATTGCGTCTGTCCGGGGCCGCCACTTTGCTTTAGCGTGACGGCATTGACGGCACACGCGCTTTAATAAAAAACACACTCGATTTCAGGAATACACCATGTCCACTTTGAACCAAGCCCACTGCGAAGCCTGCCGCGCCGATGCGCCACAAGTCAGCGACGAAGAACTGCCGATCCTGATCAAGCAGATCCCTGACTGGAACATCGAAGTGCGCGACGGCATCATGCAGCTGGAAAAAGTCTTCCTGTTCAAGAATTTCAAGCACGCGCTGGCCTTCACCAATGCCGTCGGCGAGATCTCCGAGGCCGAAGGTCACCACCCGGGCCTGCTGACCGAATGGGGCAAAGTCACCGTGACCTGGTGGAGCCATTCGATCAAAGGCCTGCACCGCAACGACTTCATCATGGCCGCGCGCACTGACGAAGTGGCCAAGACCGCAGAAGGACGCAAGTAATGCACTTCGACGCCATCGCCCGGGTGCCCGGCGACCCGATCCTCGGCTTGATGGAGGCGTATGCGCAGGACAGCAATCCGCGCAAGTTCGACCTCGGCGTTGGCGTCTACAAGGATGCCCAGGGCCTGACGCCGATCCCTGAAGCGGTGAAAATCGCCGAAGGGCGGCTGGTCGAAAGCCAGGACACCAAAACCTACATCGGTGGCCACGGCAACCCGCTGTTCGGCAAAGTCATCAACGAGCTGGTGCTGGGCGCCGACTCGCCACTGATCAGCGAACAACGCGTCGGCGCCACCCAGACGCCGGGCGGCACCGGTGCGTTGCGTCTGGCTGCGGACTTCATCGCCCAATGCCTGCCGGGCAAGGGCGTGTGGTTGAGCAACCCGACCTGGCCGATCCACGAAACCATTTTCGCTGCCGCCGAAGTCAAGGTCAGTCACTACCCGTACGTCGGCAGCGACAACCGCCTCGATGTCGAAGCCATGCTCGCCGTGCTCAAGGAAGTGCCCAAGGGTGACGTGGTGCTGCTGCATGCCTGCTGCCACAACCCGACCGGTTTTGACCTGAGCCATGACGACTGGAAGCGGGTGCTCGAAGTGGTGCGCAGCCGTAATCTGCTGCCGCTGATCGACTTTGCCTATCAGGGCTTTGGCGATGGCCTGGAGCAGGACGCGTGGTCGACACGCTTGTTTGCCGCTGAAATCCCGGAGGTGCTGATCACCAGTTCCTGCTCGAAGAACTTCGGCCTCTATCGCGACCGCACCGGTGCGCTGATCGTCTGTGCAAAAAGCGCCGACAAGCTTATCGACATCCGCAGCCAACTGGCCAACATCGCCCGCAACCTGTGGTCGACGCCGCCGGATCACGGCGCGGCGGTAGTCGCGACCATCCTCGCCGATCCAGAGCTGAAAGCGCGCTGGGCCGATGAGGTGGAAGCCATGCGCTTGCGTATCGCGCAGTTGCGCAGCGGTCTGGTCGAAGCGCTGGAACCGCATGGTTTGCGTGAGCGTTTTGCGCACATTGGCGTACAGCGTGGGATGTTTTCTTACACCGGGCTGTCACCAGATCAAGTGAAAAACCTGCGTGAGCGGCACAGCGTGTACATGGTCAGCTCTGGCCGGGCAAACGTCGCCGGCATCGACGCCACCCGCCTCGCATTACTGGCCGACGCCATCGCTGACGCCTGTAAATAAACCCTCCGCCCGACTGATCGTTCCCACGCTCCGCGTGGGAATGCAGCCCGGGACGCTCCGCGTCCCAACAGCGGACGCAAAGCGTCCATTGAGGCATTCCCACGCGGAGCGTGGGAATGCCTCAATGGTGAACCCGCCTCCCTGCGGCCATCTGTCGCATTATTTTGAATTAAAAGTCTGATTGTCATTTTTCCTGCTGTATCCTGCGCAGGCTTTGTAAAAGCGCGGAGCACCTGATCTATCAACAGACTTAGCGAGGAGCGCGACCATGCACGAGATTCCTAATCTCCCCTTCCCAAGCCTGCACGTACCTGAGCAGACGACCCCGCAACACGCCGGCGCCCAACAGCCCGAGCCGCAAGAAGCCGCTGACAGCCGCAACGCCGACAGCGAAGAGTAAAGTCCCCGCCGTACAGACCGTGTGGAAAGCGCTAAGATGCGCTTTCCACACTGCCTGAAGCCGAGCCCGCCATGACCGATGAATTTTCTGCAAGCCAAGCTGCCGTGCTGATCGGCGCCACCGAGAAAATGATCGAGATCTGGAATCGCCTTCCCCCTGAGAAACAGGCCGCCCTGCTCGAACGTTTCGGCAGCGAAGAAAACGCCCTCGCCGCTCTCGTCACCACGCAATTGGTCGCCCCGGCGTAATCCTGAAACGGCCGCCCCGGCAAATAGTTTTACTTTTCCCCGCCCCTGATCGTTTCACGCCGGTATCATGAGCAGCCTATCTAATCTGCTGCTCCCGTGGATCGTTACCCATGTCGCCCTCTATATCCGAACCCCAGCGCCCCTTCGCGGTTACGCTGCAAGTGGTTTCCATCGTCCTCTTCACCTTTATCGGTTACCTGAACATCGGCATTCCGCTCGCCGTGTTGCCGGGCTATGTGCACAGCGACCTGGGCTTTGGCGCAGTGATCGCCGGGCTGGTGATCAGCGTGCAATACCTCGCCACCCTGCTCAGCCGTCCGTATGCCGGCAAGATCATCGACAACCAGGGCAGTAAACGGGCGGTGATGATCGGCCTCGCCGGATGCGGCTTGAGCGGTGTGTTCATGCTGATTTCGGCGTGGACGCACAGCCTGCCGATGCTCAGCCTGATCAGCCTGCTGATCGGCCGACTTGTGCTGGGCAGCGCGGAAAGTCTGGTCGGTTCCGGCTCGATTGGCTGGGGCATCGGCCGTGTCGGCGCGGCGAACACGGCCAAGGTGATTTCCTGGAACGGCATCGCCAGTTATGGCGCGCTGGCGATCGGCGCGCCGTTTGGCGTGTGGCTGGTCAGCCGGCTGGGCCTGTGGAGCATGGGCGTAAGCATCATCCTCCTCGCCCTGCTCGGCCTGGCGCTGGCGTGGCCGAAGATGGCAGCGCCGATCGTCTCCGGTGAACGCCTGCCCTTCATGCATGTGCTCGGCAAAGTCTTTCCCCACGGCTGCGGACTGGCGCTGGGCTCGATCGGTTTCGGCACCATCGCCACCTTCATCACCCTGTATTACGCCACGCAGCATTGGGACAATGCGGTGCTGTGCCTGAGCCTGTTCGGCGCCAGCTTCATCGGTGCACGGCTGTTGTTCGGCAATCTGATCAACCGCCTCGGCGGCTTTCGCGTGGCGATCGCATGCCTGTCGGTGGAAACCCTGGGCCTGTTGCTGCTGTGGATTGCACCGGACGCTAATTGGGCCTTGGCCGGCGCGGCGCTGAGTGGCTTCGGCTTCTCGCTGGTGTTCCCGGCGCTGGGCGTAGAGGCGGTGAATCTGGTGCCTGCTTCCAGCCGCGGTGCGGCGGTCGGTGCCTATTCACTGTTCATTGATTTGTCGCTGGGGATCACTGGGCCGTTGGCCGGGGCGATTGCGGCGGGGTTCGGTTTTGCCTCGATCTTTTTGTTTGCCGCTCTTGCGGCCCTGAGCGGTCTAGCGTTGAGCGTGTATCTGTACAAGCACACGGCGAAGTATCGCGAGGATTAGAAGTCGACCTTGCCGCGCCCGGCCTTGATACTGCCGCGCTTGGTTTTCGATTCGAGGCGACGCTTCTTCGAGCCGAGGGTCGGCTTGGTCGGGCGGCGCTTCTTTTCAACTTTGGTGGCGCTTTGAATCAACTCGACCAACCGCTCCAGCGCATCGGCTCGATTGGCTTCCTGCGTGCGGTATTGCTGGGCCTTGATGATCAGTACGCCGTCGCTGGTGATGCGACTGTCGCGCAACGCCAACAGGCGCTCCTTGTAGAACTCCGGCAACGACGAGTTGGGGATGTCGAAGCGCAGGTGCATGGCGCTGGAGACCTTGTTGACGTTCTGCCCACCGGCGCCTTGCGCGCGAATGGCCGTCAGTTCGATCTCGGCATCGGGCAGATGCACGTTGTTGGAAATCACCAGCATGGAAAAGCGTCCGTGTTCAGAGGGTGCAGGATAACCTGAAACAGCGCTGAAGCATGACGCAGATCCCCTGTAGGAGTGAGCCTGCTCGCGATAGCGGTATATCAGGTTCATATTTATTGACTGACACACCGCTATCGCGAGCAGGCTCACTCCTACAGGGGATTTGTGTGAGGCTGGAAATGACAAACCCGGCACGCTGGCCGGGTTTGTCGTTTCTGCCTGCGAGGTTATTTCGCCGTCGCCGGCACCACCGGCTGCACACTGCGTTTGTTCTTGACCACGTAGCAGACCCACATGAACACGACCCACACCGGAATCGCGTACACCGAGATCTGAATCCCCGGGATCAGCAACATTACGCCGAGGATGAACGCAACGAACGCCAGGCAGATGTAGTTGCCGTATGGGTACCACAGCGCCTTGAACAGCGGCGTCTGCTTCGTCTTGTTCATGTGCTGGCGGAACTTGAAGTGCGAGTAGCTGATCATCGCCCAGTTGATCACCAGCGTTGCAACCACCAGCGACATCAGCAGTTCCAGTGCGTGCTGCGGGATCAGGTAGTTGAGCAGCACCGCCACCAGCGTCACCGCCGCCGAAGCCAGGATCGACCGCACCGGCACGCCGCGCTTGTCGATCTTCGCCAGGCCTTTCGGCGCGTCACCCTGTTCGGCCATGCCCAGCAGCATGCGGCTGTTGCAGTAGGTGCCGCTGTTGTACACCGACAGCGCCGCGGTCAACACAACGAAATTGAGGATGTGCGCGGCGGTGTTGCTGCCGAGCATCGAGAACACCTGCACGAACGGGCTGCCGCTGTAGGAGTCGCCGGACGCATTGAGGGTTTCCAGCAGGCTGTCCCACGGAGTCAGCGACAGCAAGATCACCAGCGCGCCGATGTAGAAAATCAGGATGCGGTAGATCACCTGGTTGATCGCTTTCGGGATCACAGTCTTCGGCTTGTCGGCTTCGGCAGCAGTGAAACCGAGCATTTCCAGACCACCGAAGGAAAACATGATGATCGCCATGGCCATCACCAGACCGCTCACTCCGTTCGGGAAGAAACCGCCGTGGGACCACAGGTTGCTGACCGACGCTTGCGGGCCGCCGTGGCCGCTGACCAGCAAGTAGCTGCCCAGGGCAATCATGCCGACGATGGCGACGACCTTGATGATCGCGAACCAGAATTCGGCTTCACCGAAGACCTTGACGTTGGCCAGGTTGATCGCGTTGATCAGCACGAAGAATGCCGCTGCGGAGGCCCAGGTCGGAATGTCCGGTGCCCAGTAATGGATGTATTTGCCGACCGCGGTCAGCTCCGACATGCCCACCAGAATGTACAGAATCCAGCAGTTCCAGCCCGACAGGAAACCGGCGAAACCGCCCCAGTACTTGTGCGCGAAATGGCTGAAGGAGCCGGCCACCGGCTCTTCGACGATCATCTCGCCCAACTGGCGCATGATCATGAAGGCGATGAAGCCGCAGATGGCGTAGCCAAGGATCATCGACGGACCGGCGGATTTCAGCACGCCGGCAGATCCCAGGAACAGGCCGGTACCGATCGCGCCACCAAGGGCGATCAGTTGAATGTGGCGATTTTTCAGGCCGCGCTTAAGCTCGCCTGATTGCGAGGGTTGTCCACTCATGAAAAAGGTCTCACGCAAGGTTTGATGATGTTCAGTAGACGTTGCTGCAAGGTTGCGATTTCAAGCAGCCCCGATCAAACCCCAGCGCAGGCACCAGGAGTTCAGCTCATTTACAACGGTCATGCGTCACCTGTTTGTTTTTATCTGTGACGAAATCGAACCCGACACGCTTGTGGCGCGGCGGAGTGAACAAGGCGGATAGCCTTGAGATTGGCGCGATTACGCAGAGGGTCACAGTTAAAACGCGGCGCATTGTACACCGCTAACCCCCTGCTGCCAGACCCCGCTGGATCAGCGTGGCGGTTGCCGGGATTGCGTGTATCCGCCTCGAGACACTCGGGCGGCTGCAAAAATTGAGTCAGGCCTTTGCAGGCCATCGGCGTGGACGAGGAAAAAACCGTCCCACGGGGAGAAGTGGAATTCAGTCGCGGCGTTCATTGCGCCTCCTTCTTGTTATGCGCCTGCACGACAGGCATGGGGCGCATCACACCCTGCCCGAGCGCGGGAAACAAGCGCGCCAGAGCCTTGCGTGACGCCTGCACTGGCGGGTTTCGGAAGATTTTCCTTACAGCCTTGCAGGAGCAGACAAATGCCAGCCGCTACCGGGCAATTTCGTCACGTTTTCTTTACGAGGCGTAACGTAAAATTTCCGAATCAGAAATTTCCGAAGGATGTCTGCATATTGACGGTAGCTAGCTTGCTATCGAAGCCAGCGGCTTAGTTTTTTGTTTTCAAATAAGAAAATTCATCCTGAAAAACAGAACAAAAAGTCTATTTAAAAATTAAATGGATAAAATTTTGCATTAACAAAAAGCCTCAACTAGGTTTTTCACGTCTCACCGGCCACCTCGACCGGTCAGTCATAAACCGTGAAAGTCATCTAGGAGATCGACCATGCAAGCACTGGAAAAAGACTTGGATACCGAACTGCAACTGGACGAATGGTTTGAAGCACCGACCCATGAGGCCGCCGTGGAAATGATGCAAGCCGACGCGGTGGTTCCGTTCGGCACGGCGATGTGGCCTCTGTAACACATCCCCGGGCAGGCACGGTCCGGCCGGTCGTGCCTGCCGCTTTCGTCACGGTCAGTCAGGGAGGATTCATGGATAAGTCCCGCGCGATCTCGCATTTCCTTTACTACCTCGAACATCACCCCGCCCTTGCCGGCCTCGACTCGGCGAAGGTATTGCTCGGCCACACTGCCGACTACGAAGCCCTGACCGGCGCCATCGCCGAACAGGCCGGCGAGCATCCGCGCTTTCGCTTCAGCGCGCGACGCCTGGACCTGGAAAGCACCGCAGCGCTGGCCGAGGCAATTGCCGACAGCGATCTGTACATTTTCTTCTACGACTCTTCCACCCTGCCCAACCCACGCCCCGACGGCCCGGAGTTCGTCCGTGCACTGCAAGCGGTGATGGCGGACAACTGGAAGAAGTCGCTGCTGTTCAAGGATTACGGCGACTATTTCTACGACACTTTCAGCATTACCCCGCAGCGCATCGCCGGACTCAACAGTCACCTGATCCAGCGCATGTCCCAGGCGACCACGCTGAGCTTCAAGGATGACCACGGCTCGTGGTTCGAAACACCGATGAGCAGCATCAAGAAGTGGACCGACATCAACGGCGTCGGCAACTTCGACCTCGCCCCCGGCGAAATCGCCACCCACAGCGAAGCCATCAACGGCCACGTTAAATTCAAGGGCACCTTTCTCAGCACCATTCCGTTTGCGCGCAAATACGGCGTGCTGGAGTCACCACTGGAGTTGTGGATCGAAAATTCGACCATCAGCCGCATCGCCACCGACGTACCGGGGCTGGAGCATGATTTCAACAAATACCTGGACGCCAACCCGTCGAACCGGCGGATCGAAGAACTGGGGATTGGCACCAATGAAGGCGTGAAAGACCTGTATGCGCGCAATGCCGGGTTTGAAGAGCGGCATTGTGGCTTGCATCTGGGATTGGGCGGTGGCGCCAAGGGCAGCCATCATCTGGACCTGATCTTCTCCGGCGGGGTATTGGCGCTGGATGACAAGCCGGTGTTTGATGGGCGGTTTGTGTTTTAAGAGCAGCGGCAAGCGGCAAGTTTCAAGCTGCAAGCGCAAAGCAAAATCAAGAGAAAAAAAACGCCAACCTCAAGGGTTGGCGTTTTTGCTTCAACTTGCAGCCTGCAGCTAGTAACTCACAGCTGCCTTATTCAGGTTTCTTGCGTCCAAAACCCGGGCGCTGCCCGGAACCGGCCGGTGCGCCGCGGCGCTTGCCCGAGGGCTTGTCGCCGTCGACCAACTTGATCCCCGGACGCTTCGGCGCCGGTTTGGCCGGACGCTTATTGGTGGTGTCAGCTGGACGATCCGCCACCGGCGTACCGCGACCGGCAGGCGCGCCACGTTCGCCACGCTCGGTACGACCGTTGGCTGGACGCGGTGCGCGCTCGCCGTCACGGGCAACCGGCTTGCGACCTGGACGCTCGCCTTCGATCTGCGGCTCGCGGCCCGGACGTGGACCGGTCGGTGTGCCAGCGGCTGGGCGCAAGGTGCGCACGCGCTCGGTCTTGGCCATCGGCCGCGACGATTTACGCTGCATACGCTCCAGCTTGTCCTTGCTCTTGGCGTTCAGTTGCGGCATGGCTACCGGCGTCAGGCCGACTTCAGCACTGAGGATGTCGACTTCGTACTGGCTCATTTCGCGCCAGCGGCCCATCGGCAAGTCGGAGTTGAGGAACACCGGACCGAAGCGCACACGCTTCAGACGGCTGACCACCAGACCCTGCGATTCCCACAGACGACGCACTTCACGGTTGCGGCCTTCCATTACCACGCAGTGATACCAGTGGTTGAAGCCTTCGCCACCCGGCGCCTGCTTGATGTCGGTGAACTTGGCCGGACCGTCTTCCAGCACCACACCGGCCTTGAGGCGTTCAATCATCTCGTCGTCGACTTCACCGCGTACACGCACGGCGTACTCGCGGTCCATCTCGTAGGACGGGTGCATCAAACGGTTGGCCAGTTCACCGTCAGTGGTGAACATCAGCAGACCGGTGGTGTTGATGTCGAGACGACCGATGTTGATCCAGCGGCCTTCTTTCGGGCGCGGCAGTTTGTCGAACACGGTCGGGCGGCCTTCCGGGTCGTCACGGGTGCAGATTTCGCCGTCGGGTTTGTTGTACATGATCACGCGGCGCACCGATTCGGCGGCCTCTTCGCGTTTGATCACCTTGCCATCGATGGTGATGGCGTCATGCATGTCAACGCGCAGGCCGAGGGTGGCGTCTTTGCCATTGACCTTGATCCGGCCCTGGCTGATCCAGGCTTCGACGTCACGGCGCGAGCCGACGCCGATACGGGCGAGGACTTTCTGCAGTTTTTCGCCTGCTGGGCCGATTTCCTGGTCGTCTTTCTGATTGATGTCACTCATCTGGGCACCTCCCGGTGTGGTCTGTTCAGGCGGCGCCTGAAGCATTGAAAACTGTGTTTTCGGGCGAAGGGATCGCCGAAGGGTCGCGAATCATACGCGGATGTGCGCCATCGCGCATCAGAGACTAGCCGATCGATCGACAGTTATTTCTTTTTCCGCCGACCGGCACCGCCAAGTTTGATCAGGCGCAACGCGGCTTCGGCCAGCACCGTGCGCTTGTCGTCCTTGTCGAGCTTCTTCCAGGCCTTGATCTCGCGCTTGCTGCGGCCGCAACCGAGGCAGATGTCGTCGGAGAATTTGCAGAGGCTGATACAGGGGTCCTTGGTTGAACTCATCGCTTTCTCCAGAAAAAAACAGATCCCTTGTAAGAGTGAGCCTGCTCGCGATTGCGGTGTGTCAGTCGACATCTTCTTGTCAGAGACACCGCTATCGCGAGCAGGCTCACTCCTACAAGGGATGGCGGTGTTCTTGTGATCGGGTCAGTCCTCGAATTCGCGCCGTTCGGCTTCGATGGCTTCGGCCAGCGCGCGGGCTTCGGCTTCTTCTTCGCTGAGTTCGGGTTCTGGCTGTTCGAGGGCGGCAACGGCAGCCAGGAGTTTCTCGCGGGCCTCGGCGACACCGAGAATGTCTTCCTCCGATTCGGCGTCGCGCGCGGCTTCAAGTTCAGCTTCAACCACCGGCTCGGTGATCTCGGACTCAGACACCGGCGCTTCGCCATCCGCCGCATCGCGCAGCAAATCGTCGAAGTCGGTCTTGATCCCCTCCTCCATGCTGTCCAGTTCCAGCAGCAAACTGTGGAAACTGGTTTCTTCCTTCTCTTCCTCCGGCTCGGCGCTGGCATCGGCCAGTTCCTGCAGGCTCTGCGGCACCGGCGCGTCGTCGAAATCCAGCACCGGCTCGGCTTCCATCTCACGCAGTTCGGCCAGCGGCGGCAGGTCCTCAAGGTTTTTCAGGTTGAAGTGATCGAGAAACGCCTTGGTCGTGGCAAACATCGCCGGTTTGCCCGGCACGTCGCGGTAGCCGACGACGCGAATCCACTCGCGCTCCAGCAAAGTCTTGACGATGTTGCTGTTGACCGCCACACCACGCACGTCTTCGATTTCGCCACGGGTGATCGGCTGGCGGTAGGCGATCAGCGCAATGGTTTCCAGCAAGGCACGGGAGTAGCGTTGCGGGCGCTCTTCCCACAGTCGACCGACCCAGGGCGAGAACTTCTCGCGGATCTGCAGGCGATAGCCCGACGAGACTTCCTTGAGTTCGAAGGCGCGGCCCTCGCAGGACTTGCCGAGCAGGGTCAAAGCTTTCTTGAAGACCGCCGGCTCCGGCCGCTCGCCTTCTTCGAACAGTTCGAACAGGCGCTCAAGGGATTGCGGTTTTCCCGAGGCCAACAGAAAGGCTTCAAGCAGGGGCGCCAGCTCGCGGGGTTCAGTCAGATTCATGTTTGGACTCGTTATTCGGCTCGGGCTCGCACGTGGATCGCGGCGAACGGCTCATTCTGCACCAGCTCGACCAAGGATTCCTTGACCAGTTCAAGGATCGCCATAAAGGTCACTACCACACCGAGGCGGCCTTCTTCGGCGGTGAACAGTTCGACAAACGGCACAAAACCGCCGCCCTTGAGCCGTTCCAGCACATCGCTCATGCGCTCGCGCGTAGACAGCGCCTCGCGGCTGACCTGGTGACTTTCGAACATGTCGCCACGGCGCAGCACTTCGGCCATGCACATCAGGATTTCTTCCAGCGCAACATCGGGCAACAGCTTGCGCGCCCGCGCTTCTGGCGCGTCGAGTTTGGGCACGATCACATCGCGACCAACCCGACTCAGGCCGTCGATGCCTTCGGCGGCAGCCTTGAAGCGCTCGTATTCCTGCAAGCGGCGAATCAGCTCGGCACGCGGGTCGTCCTCTTCGTCTTCGACGGTTTCGGCGCGAGGCAGGAGCATGCGCGACTTGATCTCGGCCAGCATCGCGGCCATGACCAGGTATTCGGCGGCCAGTTCCAGGCGCACCGACTGCATCAACTCGACATAGCCCATGTACTGGCGGGTGATCTCCGCCACCGGGATGTCGAGGATATTGATGTTCTGTTTGCGGATCAGGTACAGCAGCAAGTCGAGCGGGCCCTCGAACGCTTCAAGGAAGACTTCCAGCGCATCGGGCGGAATGTACAGGTCCAGCGGCATTTCCATGACCGCCTGGCCATAGACCATCGCAAACGGCAGCTCCTGCTGAGCGCCGGCCTGGGGATCGACCACGGTTTCCACTGCGGACATTCAGGCCTCGACCATGAACGGCGTCGGATCGCCGCAACCGACACGGACCACTTCCGGGTCGTCGCCGGTCAGATCGATGACCGTCGAGGCCTTGATACCGCCGAAGCCGCCGTCGACGATCAAGTCCACCTGGTGCTCAAGCAACTGACGCATTTCGTACGGATCGCTGAGCGGATCTTCGTCGCCGGGCATGATCAGGGTCACGCTCATCAGCGGCTCGCCGAGTTCGGCCAACAGCGCCAGGGCGATCGGGTGGCTTGGCACGCGCAGGCCGATCGTGCGTTTCTTCGGATGCAGCAACAGACGCGGCACTTCACGGGTAGCGTTGAGAATGAAGGTGTAAGGCCCCGGCAGATGCGCCTTCAGGATACGGAAGGTGCCGGTGTCGATCTTCGCGTAGTTGCCCAGTTGCGACAGGTCGCTGCAGATCAGCGCGAAGTTGTGCTTTTCATCGAGCTGGCGCAGACGTCGCACACGCTCGATGGCGGTCTTGTCGCCGATCTGGCAACCGATGGCGTAGGACGAGTCCGTGGGATAAACCACCACCCCGCCCTTACGGATGATCTCGACCGCCTGTTTGATCAGGCGCGCTTGCGGGTTTTCCGGATGTATCTGGAAAAATTGACTCACATTCTCTACCTGTTCAGACGGCGGCAATATCTGTGTCATGTTTGAACCGACACCACAGGGGTGGAAGGTCCTCGGGAACCGGCCGGTACTGGCCGATCTCGGACCAGCCGCCAGGGCCATGGAAGTCACTGCCGGCGCTGACCAGCAGACCGAACTCACGGGCAAGGATCGCCAGGCTGCCCACCTGCTCCGCAGGCTGATGGCCGTTGACCACCTCGATTGCGTGCCCGCCTGCTTGAATATAGTCGGCAATCAGCTTCCGGCGCTTGCTGCGGGTGAAATCGTAGTGCCAGGGATGCGCCAGGCTGACCCAGGCACCCGCGGCGCGCAGCGTGCAAACGGTGTCTTCCAGGGTCGGCCAATGCAGCTTGACGTCGCCGAGCTTGCCGGCGCCGAGCCATTTGCGAAACGCCTCGGCGCGATCCTTTACAAAACCTTCACGCACCATCCAGTCGGCAAAATGCGGGCGGGCTGGCGCGTTGCCGCTGTCGCCCAGTTCCTGCTGGACTTGTCGGGCGCCCTCGAGGGCACCGGGCATGCCCTTGAGGGCGAGCTTGCGGCTTATTTCTTCCGACCGTAGCCAGCGGCCATCGTGCAATTTGGCGATGGCCTCGACCAGCGGTGCAGCGTTGACGTCGAAACCGTAGCCCAGCACATGAATGGTCGCCCCGCCCCAGGTGCAAGACAATTCGACGCCATTGACCAGTTGCATGCCCAGCTCGTTGGCGGCCGTACGCGCTTCGGCGAGGCCTTCGAGGGTGTCATGGTCGGTCAGGGACAAGACTCGCACGCCGTTCTCGAACGCACGCGCAACCAGTACCGCGGGCGCCAGGGCGCCGTCGGAGGCCGTGCTGTGGCAGTGCAAATCAACATTCACGGGGAGTTGTAACCTCAAATCAGCCGGCGCTATCGCGCGCCCATATGTTTGTTATTATGCCGACACATCCAGCTTCTGGCTCTCACTGTGAAACAATTCATCGATTTCATCCCGCTTCTGCTGTTCTTCATCGTTTACAAACTTGACCCTCGGGTCGTCGACATCGCCGGGCATGAAGTGACCGTAGGCGGAATCTACAGCGCCACGGCGATGCTGATCATCAGTTCTCTGGTGGTGTACGGCGCGCTGTTCATCAAACAGCGCAAGCTGGAAAAGAGCCAATGGCTGACGCTGATTGCCTGCCTGGTGTTCGGCAGCCTGACGCTGGCCTTTCACAGCGAAACCTTCCTGAAATGGAAAGCGCCGGTGGTCAACTGGCTGTTCGCCGCGGCCTTCATCGGCAGCCACTTCATCGGTGACCGCCTGCTGATCAAGCGCATCATGGGCCACGCGCTGACATTGCCGGACCCGGTGTGGACGCGCCTGAACATCGCCTGGATCGGCTTTTTCCTGTTCTGCGGCGCGGCCAACCTGTTCGTTGCCTTCACTTTCCAGAGCATCTGGGTCGACTTCAAGGTGTTCGGCAGCCTGGGCATGACGGTGCTGTTCCTGGTCGCGCAAGGCATCTACCTGTCTCGTCACCTGCACGACGCCGACACTACAACACCAAAAACCGAGGACTGACATGCTCTACGCCATCATTGCCACCGACGTCGCCAACTCGCTCGAAGCACGCCTGGCTGCACGCCCGGCGCATCTGCAACGCCTGCAAGCACTCAAGGGCGAAGGCCGCATCGTCCTGGCCGGCCCGCACCCGGCCGTCGACAGCAATGATCCGGGCGCAGCGGGGTTCACCGGCAGCCTGATCGTTGCCGAATTCGATTCGCTGAACGCCGCACAAGCCTGGGCTGACGCCGATCCGTATATCGCCGCGGGCGTCTACGCCAACGTGATCGTCAAGCCTTTCAAACAAGTTCTGCCTTAAGAAGCAAGAGAAAACCTGTGGCGAGGGAGCTTGCTCCCGCTGGGGTGCGAAGCGCCCCCAGTTTCAGGACTGCTAAGCAGTCCAGCGGGACGGTGCGACGATTCGACAAGCTCCCTCGCCACAGTTTCATCATGCGCCATCCCTCTGCATGACTCGCAGCACTGAACCTTCTCGCTTCTCACCCATCTCAATCGCTCATTATTCTCGTTTGCCTGCCGACAACCTGCCCAATATCCATTTGGAAACAGGTGTCGCGATGCGCAAGGGTCCGTTGTGTCTGATGTTGCTCACGTTGTCGATCATGGCGCCCGCCCATGGTGAGGAAACCACCGAGGGTGGCAGCTCCACGCCATTGTCGCTGAGTGCCGGCAGTCAGATCACCGAGTTGCAGCAGCGCCTCAAGGCCAGCGAGCAGCAACGCGAAGAACTGAACAAACAACTGCAAAATGCCGACAATACCCGCGAAAGCGCCCAGCTCGCCCGGCTGCGCCAAGAGAATCAGCGCTTGAAGCTGCAACTCAAGGAAGCCCAGGCGAGTCCGTTGCCGCGTCTGCTGACCGATCAGCAGCAGTGGTTCGTCACTGGCGCTGGAGTAGCGCTATTGGCGCTGCTCTGCGGTATCTTTGCCAGTGGTGCAAGCCGAAAACGTCGGCAGTGGCTAAATTGAGTGAGTCATGAGCGAGCTGTTACTGATTGATGATGACCAGGAGTTGTGTGAACTCCTGAGTAGCTGGTTGAGCCAGGAAGGCTTCCAGGTGCGCGCCTGCCACGATGGCCAGAGCGCCCGCAAGGCCTTGGCCGAAACCGCCCCCGCGGCGGTGGTGCTGGACGTGATGCTGCCCGACGGCAGCGGTCTGGAACTGCTCAAGCAATTGCGCAACGACCACGCCGACCTGCCGGTGCTGATGCTTTCAGCACGTGGCGAACCGCTGGACCGTATCCTCGGCCTCGAACTGGGCGCCGACGATTATCTGGCCAAACCCTGCGACCCACGCGAACTGACCGCCCGCCTGCGCGCCGTATTGCGCCGCAGCCACCCGGCCGCCGTGTCGACGCAGCTTGAGCTGGGTGATTTGAGTTTCAGCCCGGTGCGCGGCGTGGTCAGCATCGACGAAAAAGAACTGACCCTGACGGTATCCGAGAGCCGCCTGCTCGAAGCCCTGCTCAAGCAGCCCGGCGAGCCGCTGGACAAGCAGGAGCTGGCGCAACTGGCCCTCGGCCGCAAGCTGACCCTGTACGACCGCAGCCTCGACATGCACGTCAGCAATCTGCGCAAAAAAATCGGCCCCCACCCCGACGGCCGCCCGCGCATCGTTGCGCTGCGTAGCCGAGGCTATTACTACAGCCTCTAGGAAACACTCAGGCCTCTGTGGCGAGGGAGCTTGTCGAATCGTCGCACCGTCCCGCTGGATTGCGCAGCAATCCCTCTGCTGTTGAGGTGGACAGCGAGGCCGCTTCGCTGCCCAGCGGGAGCAAGCTCCCTCGCCACAAAAATGTATTGTCAGGCTGATGACGAAGCGTCTTTACCGAAGCTTTACGCTGCCCTGACCGCCGCTGACCTTGATCTGCGTAATCTGCACTCATCCGGAACGTACCGGGAACGAGACAAGGAGATACACCATGCGCAAGACTCTTATCGCTCTGATGTTCGCTGCCGCTCTGCCAACCGTGGCCATGGCCATGCCGCAGGATGGCGGTCCGCTGGGTGGTCCGCTTGACGGCCCGCGCCACGGCGGTCAGATGCACGGCGGCATGCACGGCAAAGGCCCGTACAGCCAGCTCGACCTGTCCCGCGAACAACGCGAGCAGATCCGCAAGATCATGGGCGAGCAGATGCATGAGCGTAAGCAGGTGGTCGACAAGTACCTGGAGAAACTCTCGCCGGCCGACCAGAAAGCCATGAAGGACGAGATCGCGGCCAACCACAAGAAAGCCGAGGCCGATGTCCGCGCATTGCTGAAACCTGAGCAACAGAAGCAGTTCGACGAGATCCAGAAGAAACGCGCCGAACGCCGCGCCGAATGGGCCGAGTTCAAGGCCTGGAAAGCGCAGCAGGCACAAAAGGCGCAATAATGCGTTAACCCTAGGCCCGACGGCTCACCCCGTCGGGGCTGTTTCCACCGATCCAACTGTAGGAGTGAGCCTGCTCGCGATAGCGGTGTGTCAGACAAGCATTAATTGACTGACCCACCGTTATCGCGAGCAGGCTCACTCCTACAATGGTTTTTGTGTTGTCTGAGGAATTTCTGTGCGTTCACTGTTCTGGCGAATTCTCGCAAGCTTCTGGCTGGCCATCGCTCTGGTAGCCGGGCTGTCGATTCTGCTCGGGCACATGCTCAACCAGGACGCGTGGATTCTCAGCCGCCATCCAGGCCTCAACACACTCGCCGCGCAGTGGACGCAGACCTACGAAACCCAAGGCGAAGACGCCGCGCAAGACATCCTCGAACAACGCAAACGCCAGTACCACATCGACGTTCAAGTGCTCAACGAAACCGGCGATCCGGTGGTCCGCGGTACCTTCCCGCGTCGCGCCGCTGCCTTCGAAGCGCGGCAGAATAACGATGACCGTCGCCTGCCGTGGCGGCGTCTGACCGACGAGTTCACCAGTGCAAAAACCGGTGACACTTATTTGTTCATTTATCGCATCCCGCATCCGGAGCTTGATTCGTGGCACCGCGAAAGCCTGCTCTGGCCGCTGAGTGCACTCGGCATCGCCTTGGTGGTACTGACCCTGTTCAGCTTGCTGGTGACCCTCTCCATCACCCGCCCGCTCAGCCGTCTGCGCGGCGCGGTGCATGATCTGGGGCAAACCACGTATCAGCAGAACAGCCTGGCGAAGCTGGCCAACCGCCGTGATGAGTTCGGCGTACTCGCGACCGACTTCAACCGCATGGGCGCGCGCTTGCAAAGCCTGATCAGCAGTCAGCGCCAATTGCTGCGCGACGTGTCCCATGAATTGCGCTCACCACTGGCGCGCCTGCGCATTGCCTTGGCACTGGCGGAACGGGCCAGTCCTGAAGAACGCGAAAAGCTCTGGCCACGACTGACCCGCGAATGCGATCGCCTCGAAGCGCTGATCAGCGAAATTCTGGTGCTGGCGCGGGTCGATGCCGACAATGCCAGCGCCGAAGACGTGGATTTGAACGCGCTCCTCGCCACGCTGCAGAAGGACGCACAACTGGCGTCGCCGGAACAGGTCGTGCAACTCAATGCCGAGCCGCCACTGAACCTCAAGGGCTGGCCGACGATGATCGAACGCGCCGTCGACAACTTGCTGCGCAATGCCCAGCGTTTCAACCCGCCGGATCAGCCGATTGAACTGCAGGCCTCACGCCAGGGCGAGCGGATAGTCATCAGCGTGCGCGACCACGGGCCCGGGGTGCAGGCCGAGCATCTGAGTCAGTTGGGCGAGCCGTTCTATCGGGCGCCGGGGCAAACGGCGGCCGGCCACGGGTTGGGACTGGCGATTGCCAAGCGGGCGGCGGAACGGCATGGCGGCACCCTGACGCTGGCCAATCATCCGCAGGGCGGGTTTGTGGCGAGTCTGGAGTTGCCGCTCATACCCGGGGTTATCGTCCAGCCTGAGCAAGCCCTGTAGGAGTGAGCCTGCTCGCGATTGCGGAGTGTCAGCCGGTGAAGAAATGACTGACACACCGCAATCGCGAGCAGGCTCACTCCTACATTTGATTGGGGATATCAGGTCTTGACGGGCCAGGCGCTGACGAATTGCGCCAGGTCGACCTTCTCCGCCACGCGCGGCTCCTTCTGCGGCGTGCCGAGGTACAGAAACGCAATCACCTCCTCGTCCGCCGCCAGTCCCAAGCCATTGGCGACATGCTTCGAATAAGCCAGCTCGCCCGTACGCCACACCGCGCCAATCCCCTGTGCATACGCCGCCAGCAGGATCCCGTGAGCCGCGCACCCGGCGGCCAGCAGTTGCTCGGCCTTCGGATATTTGACGTGTTCCTGCAATCTGGCGATCACCACGACCACCAGCGGCGCACGCAACGGGCCATTGCGGGCCTTGTCGATCATCGCTTCGGTGACTTCGCCTTCCTGCATTTGCGCAGCCTCGGCCAGCAACTCGCCCATCTGCTCACGCGCCGCGCCTTCGACGGTCAAAAAGCGATACGGCTGCAAGTGGCCGTGATCCGGTGCACGCATGGCCGCCCGGAACAGGGCTTCGCGCTGCTCGGCAGTCGGGGCCGGTTCGACCAGTCGGGGAACGGAAACACGGTTGAGCAACGCGTCGAGAGCCTGCATCGGCCACCTCCTGAAAAAAATGTGCGGCTATTCTAGCTTTAACTGCGCACCGCCTGCCGGTTTACATGCCCTGCCCCACAGGTAGAATGGCGCCCTTCCCACATCAGCCCGAGCGGACTCCATGGCGTTGCCGACCTTACGGATCATTGGTTTTATCATCGGCATCTTCCTGATCACCCTGGCTGTCGCCATGGTCGTGCCGATGGCCACCCTGGTGATTTTCGAGCGCACCAGCGACCTGCCGTCGTTCCTCTGGGCGAGCATGATCACTTTCGTCGCCGGCCTGGCCCTGGTGATTCCCGGCAGACCCGAACACATCCACCTGCGCCCGCGGGACATGTATCTGCTGACCGTCAGCAGTTGGCTGGTGGTGTGTATCTTCGCCGCGCTGCCGTTTCTGCTGACCCAGCACATCAGCTACACCGATTCATTTTTCGAAAGCATGTCCGGCATCACCGCCACCGGGGCGACAGTGCTCAACGGCCTCGACAACATGTCGCCCGGCATCCTGATGTGGCGTTCGTTGTTGCACTGGATCGGCGGCATCGGCTTTATCGGTATGGCGGTAGCGATTCTGCCGCTGTTGCGCATCGGTGGCATGCGCCTGTTCCAGACCGAATCCTCGGACCGCTCGGAAAAAGTCATGCCGCGCTCGCACATGGTGGCGCGGCTGATCGTGGCGGCGTACGTCGGCATTACCATTCTCGGCAGCCTGGCGTTCTGGTGGGCGGGGATGAGCCCGTTCGATGCGATCAACCACGCGATGTCGGCCATCTCCACGGGCGGGTTCTCGACGTCCGACCAGTCGCTGGCCAAATGGACGCAACCGGCGGTGCACTGGGTGGCGATTGTCATCATGATCCTCGGCAGCCTGCCGTTCACCCTGTACGTGGCGACACTGCGCGGCAACCGCAAGGCGCTGATCAGGGATCAACAGGTACAGGGTTTGCTGGCGATGCTGCTGGTGACCTGGCTGGTGCTCGGCACCTGGTACTGGTGGACCACCCAACTGCATTGGCTGGAGGCGCTGCGGCATGTGGCGCTGAACGTGACTTCGGTGGTCACCACCACCGGGTTTGCCCTGGGCGATTACAGCCTGTGGGGCAATTTCTCGCTGATGCTGTTCTTCTATCTGGGCTTTGTCGGCGGCTGCTCGGGATCGACCGCGGGCGGGATCAAGATTTTCCGTTTCCAGGTCGCCTATATCCTGCTCAAGGCCAACCTTAACCAACTGATTCACCCCCGCGCGGTGATCAAGCAGAAGTACAACGGCCACCGCCTCGACGAAGAAATCGTGCGCTCGATTCTGACCTTTTCGTTTTTCTTCGCCATCACCATCTGCGTAATCGCCCTGTTGCTGTCGCTGCTCGGCGTGGACTGGATGACGGCATTGACCGGCGCCGCCAGC
Source organism: Pseudomonas sp. SWRI99 (assembly GCF_014270125.1). NCBI lineage: Bacteria > Pseudomonadati > Pseudomonadota > Gammaproteobacteria > Pseudomonadales > Pseudomonadaceae > Pseudomonas > Pseudomonas sp. SWRI99. The sequence continues at coordinate 125,174 of NZ_JABWQR010000002.1, forward strand.
ACCGTCTCCGGCGTCGGCCCGGGTCTGGGCGAAACCATCGGCCCGGCGGGCAACTTCGCCACGCTGCCGGATGCGGCCAAGTGGATCCTGTCGTTCGGCATGCTGCTCGGGCGACTGGAGATCATTACCGTGTTTGTGCTGTGTATTCCGGCGTTCTGGCGTCATTGATCGTGCCCGGCGCCTGCAACAGCCGCGTCCGGTAATCGCCGGGCGTGGTGTTGAACCAGCGGCGAAAGGCACGGAAGAAATTGCTCGGATCGGCGAACCCCAGCAGGTAGGCGATTTCCAGCAAGGTCATGCCCGGTTGCGCCAGATACTGCTCGGCCAGTTCACGCCGGGTGTCATCAAGCAACTGCTGAAAACTTGTCCCCTCCTCTTGCAAGCGTCGCTGCAGAGTGCGCTGGGACAGGTGCAAGGTCTGCGCCACGGTATCGCGCTTGGGTTCGCCCTGAGGCAGCAGCCGACAAAGCACCTGTCGCGCCTTGTGGGTCACGCGGCTTTCGGAAAACCGCGCCAGGTATTCCCCGGCAAAACGGTCATGCAGCAGCGCCATCGCCTCATTGGCCGTAGGCAGCGGCGCCTCCATGTCGGCCCGTTCGAAAATCAGCGCATCGTACGGCGCGCTGAAGGTCATCGGTGCATGAAAGGCTAGCTTGTAAGGTTCCAGGTCAGCCGGTTCATCGCCCTGCATCAAGACTTTCACCGGGTGCAACGTGCGCCCGCTCAGCCAGCCGCAAAGCGCCAGGGCGCAGGCCAGTGACGCTTCGGCACTTTGCCGGGTCGGCGGCAGATGATCGCCGTGAACCGTCAGGATCAAGCCATACCCTTCATCGAGCAGGCGAAAACTCAGGTCGGCACTTTCGGCGATGATGCGCTGATAACGCACCAGCCGTTGAAAGCCTTCGGCCAGGGTGTTGCTCGACATGAGCGCATAGCCGGCGACATGAAACGACGCCGGTCGCACCACTTTGCCCATGTTCAGGCCGATCGCCGGGTTGCCGGACAGGTCGACCGCGCGTTGCCAGAGTCGGGTCATGGAGTCTTGCGGGAAGCGCGCGTCCGGATCATCCAGCGCTGCGTAATCGAGCCCCAGTTGCTTGAACAGAACCCGGCAATCCAGGCCGTCCATCTCCAGCGCTTTGACAATCCCCATCGCCCAGCTTGCAGAAGTCGTTCGTTCGCTCATGGCGTCTTATTCTTTTACATGATGGGCTGCATCTTGCGAGCCGATTTGCGAAGGATACTAAAGTGGCGCCGATTGTCACTGGCCCACCCCCATGATCACTCTAGACTCAAATAAGCTACCCGCCGCACAACTCGTCGCCAGAACAATAACCACAGAGATCGCAGTCGTGGAAAACGTAAAGCAATTCAACAGCTTCGCTGAGTTCTACCCGTATTACCTCAGCGAACACAGCAACAGCACCTGTCGGCGCTTGCATTTCATCGGCACCAGCCTGGTGATTTTCATCCTCGCCCTGACCGTCGCCAAAGGCGCGTGGCTGCTGTTGCTGGCCTTGCCACTGGCCGGCTACAGCTTTGCCTGGATCGGGCATTTCTTCTTTGAAAAGAACCGACCGGCGACTTTCCAGCATCCGCTGTACAGCCTGCTCGGTGACTTTGTCATGTACCGCGACATGATTCTGGGTCGCGTAGCGTTCTGAAGGAGGCTCTGCCCGTGAATGCGACTGCCCGCTTTACCCATATGAAGGACGGCACCGAGGAAGACTGGGCGATCATCGCCGCCGACTTCAGCGCCTATGCCAGACAGCTGCCGGCGCGGATCATCACTCATTTGAAATTGCTCGAAGGCGACTTCGGTGGTTTCCCCGTGGATCGCCTGACCCACTCGTTGCAAACCGCAACCCGTGCCTTTCGTGATGGCCGCGACGAGGAGTATGTGGTTTGCGCGCTGCTGCACGACATCGGGGACACCCTCGGCTCCTACAACCACCCGGACATTGCTGCGGCGATTCTCAAGCCGTTTGTCAGCGCCGAAAATCTGTGGATGGTCGAGAAGCACGGGATCTTTCAGGGGTACTACTTCTTTCATCACCTGGGCATGGATCGGCACCTGCGCGAGCAGTTCAAGGACCATCCGCAGTTTCAAGCGACGGCCGAGTTTTGCGCCAAATACGATGCGGCGGCGTTTGATCCGAATTACGAAAGCCTGCCGTTGAGCTTTTTCGAGCCGATGATGGAGCGGCTGTTTGCGCAGCCGAAGAACTCGATTTACAAAGCGGCGATGGAGCAACACAGCCCGGCCTGATGGTGCCTCGGGAACCGCTGCGCGGTTCATCGCGAGCAGGCTCACTCCTACAGGGAACGCATTCCAATTGTAGGAGTGAGCCTGCTCGCGATGAGGCCAGCGCGGCCAGCCGAGAACTATGCCAGCTCCGTGACCTTGGCCGCCCTGAGCTGCGCCTCGCGCGCCTGCGCATCCGCCAGCCGATACAACTCGATCGTGCCATCCCAATGCTCGATCAGCGCCGTGCACGACTCCACCCAGTCGCCGCAGTTGAGGTAATCGACCTCGCCCACCTTGCGAATCTCGGCATGGTGAATGTGTCCGCAAACCACCCCATGCAGTCCACGCTTCACGCATTCATGGGCGATGGCTTCCTCAAAGTCGCTGATGAAACTCACCGCCGTCTTGACCTTGTGCTTGAGGTACGCCGACAACGACCAGTACCCATAGCCATACCGCGCCCGCCAGTGATTGAGCCAGCGATTGAGGGTCAGGGTGAATTCGTAGGCGGAGTCGCCGAGGAAGGCCAGCCAGCGGTGATAACGGGTGATCACGTCGAACTGATCGCCGTGAATCACCAGCAAATGACGGCCATCTGCCGTGACATGCACCGCCTCGTCGACCAACTGGATATTGCCCAGAATCAGCTTCGAATAGCGTCTTAGAAATTCATCGTGGTTGCCGGTGACGTAAATGACCTCGGTGCCGCGCTTGCTCATGGTCAGCAGACGACGAATCACGTTGGTGTGCGCCTGCGGCCAGTACATGCCGCCGCGCAGTTTCCAGCCGTCGATGATGTCGCCGACCAGGTAGATCTTGTCGGCATGATAGCCCTTGAGAAACTGCGATAAATGCTCGGCCTGGCAATCGCGCGTGCCCAAGTGCACGTCGGAGATCCACAGGGTTCGCACCCGTTGTTTGCGGCTGGGTCTGGCGAGCTCGGCGCTGGTCATGGGCAACCCTCTGCGATGTTTTCGCCAGCTTGCGCGCGTCCGGTTAATTGACCGTGACAGGCGTGCGTCAGTCGTGTGACAGCGCACATCGTTCACAAATTGAGGATTCGGATGACAGACGCGACGGCGCCAGCGCTTTAGACTGGCGCTCCTTTGATGATCGTTCCCATGCTCCTGCATGCAGCCGTGACGCTCCGCGTCACTGGACGCAGAGCGTCCCTGGAGGCATTCCTTTGCTGCGCCTGGGAACGATCAAAACTGTGTCTGGATCAAGGATTGCAATGACTCCGCGTACCGCCCTCGGCGCCCTGCATATCGGCGCTTTGATGTTCGGCCTGACCGGTGTGTTCGGCAAACTCGCCGCCGCGTCGCCGGCAGTTATCGTCTTCGGCCGCGCCGCGTTTGCCGTGCTCGCGCTGGCTTTCTTCGCTCGTTTCGCCAGCCAGAACGGCTGGCAAAAACTGCAAGCGGTGGACTGGCGACGCCTGGCGCTCAGCGGCGTGTTGCTGGCCGGACACTGGGTGAGTTTTTTCGTTTCGGTGAAGATTGCCGGTGTCGCCATCGCCACATTGGGCTTTGCCAGTTTCCCGGCCTTTACGGTGATTCTCGAAGGGCTGATTTTCCGCGAGCGCATCCGCGCCAATGAAATCGTGCTGGTGGTGCTGGTGAGCCTCGGGCTGGTGCTGGTGACGCCAGCGTTCGACCTGGGCAGTGGCGCGACCGTCGGTTTGCTCTGGGCGGTGCTGTCCGGCCTGCTGTTTTCTCTGCTGTCGCTGACCAATCGCGCCAGCTCAGGGCGCATCCCGGCGGTGCAGGCGGCGCTGTGCCAGAACGTGGTGGTCGCGTTGTGTCTGTTGCCGGTCGCAGCGCCACAACTGAGTGAGGTCCGCGCTTTGGATTGGCTGTGGATCACTCTGCTCGGGGTGTTCTGCACGGGCGTGGCGCACAGTCTGTTCGTCGCCAGTCTCGCGGTGATCAAGGCGCGCACGGCGGCGGTGGTGTTCGCCATGGAGCCGGTTTACGGAATCACCATCGCCTGGTTGCTGTTCAGTGAAACCCCGACGCTGCGCATGCTCATCGGTGGCGCGTTGATCATCATCGCCATCGTGGTCTCGGCGCGGATGTCAGGCTCGGCCAACAAGAAAACCGTCGCAACCGAAGCTGCATCTCACTGAGCGCGGTCGTTGTGCCCAAGATCACGGTCAGGATCAATCTGATCGCGAACCCGCTGTTTCAACACTTTGGCTTCGGGGAAACCGCCATCGGCCTTGCGTTCCCAGATCTGCACACCCTCGCAGGTGATGTGAAATACCCCGCCGGTGCCGGGCACCAGTGAGACTTTGCCCAGATCATCGGCAAACGTGCTGAGCAACTCCTGCGCCAGCCACGCGGCGCGCAGCAGCCACTGGCATTGGGTGCAATAGGTGATAACAACTTCTGCTTTGGCGACAGTCATGTTCGCTGGACTCATGAGACGGAGGGCGCCGCTATAATAGCCGGCTTTACCGCTTGCCCCGAGACTCACAATGCGCCGTTTGCTGTTCTGCCTGTTGCTTGGTTTGCTTCCCGTGTTGGTTTACGCCAGTGAAACACCGCGACCGAAAGTCGGCCTGGTGTTGTCCGGTGGCGCGGCGCGCGGGCTGGCGCACATTGGCGTGCTCAAGGCCCTGGAAGAGCAAGGCATCAAGATCGATGCAATCGCCGGCACCAGCATGGGCGCGGTGGTCGGCGGACTGTACGCCTCGGGCTATCAGATCGATGAGCTGGAAAAACTCGCGTTGAACATCGACTGGCAAGCCGCCTTGTCTGACGCTCCGCCCCGAGAAGACGTGCCGTTTCGACGCAAGCAGGACGACCGCGACTTTCTGGTCAAACAGAAACTCAGCTTTCGCGACGACGGCAGCCCCGGCCTGCCGTTGGGGGTGATTCAGGGCCAGAACCTGGCGCTGTTGCTTGAGAGCCTCTTGGCGCATACCAGCGACACCCGGGATTTCGACAAGCTGCCCATTCCGTTCCGCGCCGTCGCGACGGACATTGCCAACGGCGAAAAAGTGGTGTTTCGCAAAGGTCATCTGCCCCAGGTGATCCGTGCCAGCATGTCGATCCCGGCAGTGTTCGCCCCAGTTGAACTCAACGGCCGCCTGCTGGTGGACGGCGGCATGACCGACAACATCCCTCTGGATGTCGCGCGGGAAATGGGCGTCGACATCGCCATCGTCGTCGACATCGGCACGCCGCTGCGCAACCGCAAACAATTGAGCACTGTGGTCGATGTGCTGAATCAGTCGATCACCCTGATGACCCGCAGCAACTCTGAAGAACAATTGGCCACCCTCAAACCCACCGACGTGCTGATCCAGCCGGCGCTGGCAGCGTTTGGCGTGACCGATTTCGGCAGAGCCCAGGAAATGATCGACGCCGGCTACCGCGCCACCCGAATTCTCGACGCACGCCTGGCTCAGCTCAAACCCGACGAATCCCAGGATGCCGAACTCAACGCCGCCCGCTCGCCAGGCCAACGGACGCCGGTCATTACCGCGATCCGTGTCGAAAACGATTCGAAAGTCGACGATGACGTGATTCGCTATTACATCCGCCAGCCCGTCGGTGAGCCACTGGACCTGAGCCGCTTGCACTCGGACATGGGCACCCTGTACGGCCTCGACTATTTCGAGCAGGTGCAATACCGCGTGGTGCACAAGGGTCAGGATCACACGCTGGTCATCAGCGCGCGCGGCAAACGCAGCGGCACCGACTACCTGCGAGTTGGCCTGAACCTGTCAGACGACATGCGCGGCGACAGCGCTTTCAATCTCGGCGCCAGCTATCGCGTCAACGGTATCAACCGCCTCGGCGCCGAATGGCTGACCCGCGCGCAGATTGGCGACAAACAGGAACTGTACAGCGAGTTTTATCAGCCGCTGGACGTCGGTTCGCGCTATTTCGTCGCGCCCTACGCCGCGTTTGAAGCACAGAATGTCGATTCAGTGCTCGATAACGATCCGGTCGCGCAATATCGCGTCGAGCGCTATGGCTTCGGCCTCAACCTCGGCCGCCAGATCGGTAACAATGGCGAAGTGCGTTTCGGCGTCGGTCAGGCCTGGGGCAAGGCTGACGTGCGCATTGGTGATCAGGACCTGCCGAGCGAAAGCTTCAACGAAGGTTTTTACTCGCTGAAGTATTCTTACGATTCGCTGGATAACGTGTATTTCCCTCACGAAGGCAAGGACGTCAGCCTGACCTTTGCGCAGTTCGAGCCGGGCCTGGGTTCCGACACACGTTACCGGCAGTGGGAATTCAAACTCGACAAAGCCATGAGCCATGGCCCGGACACGCTGATTCTGGGTGGGCGCTACGGTCGAACGCTGGATGATGCCAATGTGGTGACATCGAGCTTCCTGCTCGGCGGTGCGCGGCAGTTGTCAGGCTTTCGCGAAGACGCCATTTCCGGGCAGAACGTCAGCCTGATGCGCGCCGTGTATTACCGTCGGCTGACGCCGCGATCGTACCTGCCACTGGACTTCCCGCTGTACGCCGGTGCTTCGCTGGAACGCGGCCGGGCGTGGAACAACGACAATGAATTCGACAGCGGCTACATCAACGCAGCCAGCGTGTTTATCGGTTTCGACACGCCGTTGGGGCCGTTGAACTTCAGCTATGGACTCAATGATGCGGATGAGCAGGCGGTGTATCTGAATCTGGGGCAGACCTTTTAATCACGTCGCTTCGCAATCAGCCATCGCGAGCAGGCTCACTCCTACATTTGAATGGTGTTCACAGATCCATTGTAGGAGTGAGCCTGCTCGCGATAGCGGTTCCAGACACGCCACCAACAATCGGTTCTCAGCGAATCCCGGCTAACAACGTCCGCGCCGTTTGCTTCAAAGGCTCGTCGCCCTCCTTGAGCAATTCAGTGAGCAAGGCAATCGCACTGTCGATATCGCCGTCATCGATGCAGGTTTGCGCCTGCTCCAGCTTTTCCGAACCAGCGGCCGGCTCCCCCATCAGAGGTCGCTGCGAATCATCGAACTCATTGAGAAAGTCATCATCCAGCGGCTGCGCGTCCGGCTCGGAGAACCATTCGAGTTCCACGTCGTCCTTGCTAGCCGCCTCTCCCAGGTCGAAGCCCTCAGGCAATACTTGCAGGTCTGACAGTGAGACGTTTTCGTCCGCCACGGGCGGAACGGGCGTTTCTTTACTCGCTTCCAGGTCCCAATTGGCATCCATCGACAGCTCACCCAGATTCAGCTCGAAATCATCTTCGGGGGCTGCTGGTACGGGACTATTATCGGGGGCGAGCGCCACAACCGGTGCCAATGCGGCAGTGCTGACCAGTTTGGCATGGCGACCGCGTGCTTCCTGAAGTTGCCGGTCCTCGACACCCAGTTCGCGCAAACGGCTTTCCTGCTGATCATAGGCGGCGCTGTCGCCCTGACGACCGTACACTTCGAGTAATTGCAGGCCGAGGTCAATGCGCTCCGGCTCCTTTTGCAAGGCATCGCGTAACAGCCCGGCGGCTTCCCCGAGCCTTCCGTAAGCCAGATAAATGCCCACGGCTTCGAGTACATCACCCGCGCCCGGCTCTTCGCGGGGGTCGGGCGTCACGTTGGCGGTGACGGGCGCGGCAGCGTCGACGGGGTCGGCGTCAGGCTCGGGCCCCTGCGGCAATAGCGTCAGCGGCTCGCCCGCTTGCTCTGTTTGCTGGCGCCGGCGCTGCACGAACAACGCGCCCAGCGCCCCGAGCACCAACAACAGGCCGGCGAGCAGTGGCCAGTTCACACCGTCCTCAGGCTCGGCAGCAGGTGCAAGCGCTGGCGGCGATACAATCGGCGGCGCGACGGGCGCTGGCGGCGGTTGTTGCAATTGCGCCAGACGGGTTTGCAAGTCGCTGACCTGCTCCCTGCCGTCGGCAATCTGCGCCTCCTGTGCCTGCAACCTCGCGTTCTGCTCATCCACGGTTTTCTGCAGTTGTTGATTCAGCAACACACTGGCGGCCAGTTGCTCGGCAAGGACATCGTTGGCGGGAGTCGTTGTCGATGGCGGCGACGCGGGCGCGGCTTCACGCTTGCCCTGTGCCGCCTGGGGCTTCGCTGTAGCGGGTTCGACCGCAGGAAACCCGGAAGTCTGCGCCGGCGGATCCGGCTCATCGGTGGCCGGCACGATACCGGGCGAACCCGGCGGGTCGATCAGTACGGTGTATTCGCGCAACAGGCGGCCATTGGGCTGATCGAGTTGCACAATGAAAATCAAAAACGGTTCGCTGACCGGTTTACGAGACGTCACCCGGATCATCTGGCGCTTGCCACGCAGAATCGGCGTGAACCTGAGATCGTTGAGAAAGAACACGCGCTCGACGCCGGCCCGGCCGAATTCATCCGCCGAGGCCAGGCTGGCCGAGAGATCGTTCTGCGTCAAAGTGCCGACATCGACCAACGCGATGTCGGCCTTGAACGGCTGATTGAGGGCTGAGTGAACCGTGATTTCGCCCAACCCCAACGCCATCGACCAGGTCGAATAGCTGAATACGCCCGCGAACAGCAGCCATTTGGCGCCCTCGCGCAGCACGTGCCGACTTGCAAGCATGGGCATCCCTTAATAAGCAAAACCGGTTTCCAGGCGTTCGTACATCCGGTACGAACACGATATTGCCCAGTAGTTCTTATAGTCTGCTCAGCGCGATCCCTCAAAAAACCGGTGCGGTGTTATGCCTCAGGATTTTTCCAGATTGGCCAGAATGTGCCCGTGAACGCGCATGCACACCTTTAAATCCGCCTCGTCGACGCCATCGAACAATTCGTGGCGCAGCTGTGTGGCAATAGTTTCAATTTGTTCGATCAACGGCAGCGCAGGTGCGCAAAGGACAATTTTTTTCGCCCGGCGGTCTTCCAGCACAGACTGGCGTTGCACCAGCCCCTGGCTTTCAAGACTATCGAGCAAGCGTGCCAGGGTCGGGCCTTCGACGCCGACGCTCTGCGCCAGTTCTCGCTGGGTCGGGGCTTCTTCGAAGCGCGCCAGGTGCAGCAGCACCAGCCAGCGCGCCTGGGACAGCCCGAGGCCGGCCAGTCGTCGGTCCAGTTCGGCACGCCAGCCACGGGACATCTGGGCCAGTTGCATGCCAAAGCGGTGTTGATCGGTTAACGGCATAAAACACTCACGGTTAGACTGAAAATACGGAAAATCTAATTATTAGTCAGCTAAGCATGAGCGGCAGTTATAGGCAAGAGACGCTCTGTACTGAATCGTTACAACTGCACAGGGCTTGGCGCAAACGCCGTCTCACATCTCAAATTCAGACTGCAACGCCGCCCGCACACAATAAAGCACACCCTCGGGCACCCTCCCGGCGAACAGCTCTGCAATTTCGGCGACCGGCGGCAACTCGCCCTCCCCATCGAGAAACGCGTCCTGCACCTCACCCATCAGCTCTTCAGGCAAGTCCAGCGCCTGCTCCAGCGACAGCTGCTGCTTGCCGATGGCCTCGGCGAGCATGCTGTAAACGTTCTTCTCCGAGCACTGCAACTGCCCGGCGATCTGCATCGGCGTCATCCCGGCGCGGGCCAGGGTAATCAGCTCGTGGCGTACGTCGGCCACCACCTTCGGCGCCTCCACCTCGCCGCCGAGCACTTCGAGGAAGGCCTCGCCGTAGCGCTCCAGCTTGCGCGCGCCAACACCGCTGACCCGGGCCATTTCCGCCAGCGAGGTCGGTTGGCTGCGGAGCATTTCCAGCAAGGTCGAATCGGGAAAAATAACGTACGGCGGCACACCGTGTTCTTCGGCCAGTTTACGCCGCAGGGCGCGCAAGGCTTCCCACTGTTCGCGCTCTTCGCCGCGCACCAACTGACTGGCCGGGCTCTTGCTGGTGGTCTTGGCGGTGACCTGCGGTTTGAGATCGCGGCGCAACTCCAGGGTCACTTCGCCCTTGAGCAGCGGTCGGCAGCTGTCGTTCAGGCGCAGACCGCCGTAGCCCTCGTGATCGACATCCGCCAACCCGCGCGCCACCAACTGGCGGAACAGCGAGCGCCATTCGCTCTCGCTCAGGGCCTTGCCGACGCCGTACACCGACAGGTGCTGATGGCCGAAGCTGCGGACTTTTTCGTTGTCCTTGCCCAGCAACACGTCGACCAGATGGCCGACGCCATAGCGCTGCCCGGTGCGGAAAATCGCCGACAACGCCTGGCGCGCCGGCTCGGTCGCGTCCCAGGTCTGCACGCCATCGACGCAGTTGTCGCAGTGGCCGCAGGGCTCAGGCATGTCTTCGTCGAAATAGGCCAGCAGCGTCTGGCGGCGGCAGCGGGTTTCTTCGCACAGCGAGAGCATGGCGTCGAGCTTGTGCTGCTCCAGACGCTTGTGCCGCTCGTCGCCTTCGGAGTTTTGCAGCATCTGCTTGAGCATCACCACGTCTTGCAGGCCGTAGGCCATCCACGCATCCGCCGGCAGGCCGTCACGACCACCGCGACCGGTTTCCTGATAATAGGCTTCAAGGGATTTCGGCAGATCGAGGTGGGCGACAAAACGCACGTTGGGCTTGTCGATACCCATGCCGAACGCCACGGTGGCGACCATGATCAGGCCTTCCTCGTTGAGAAAGCGCTTTTGGTGATAGGCGCGCAAATCATTGGGCAGGCCGGCGTGGTAAGGCAGCGCCGGAAAGCCCTGCTCACTGAGGAACGCCGCGACTTCCTCGACCTTCTTGCGCGACAGGCAATAAACGATGCCGGCATCGCTGCGCCGCTCGGCGAGGAACGCCAGCAACTGCTTGCGCGGCTGCTCTTTGGGGACGATGCGGTAGAAGATGTTCGGGCGGTCAAAACTGGACAGGAAACGCTCGGCGTTCTGCAAGTGCAGACGGGTAACGATTTCTTCGCGGGTGCGCTTGTCGGCGGTGGCCGTCAGGGCGATACGCGGCACATTGGGAAACATCTCGGCCAACTGGCCCAGTTGCAGGTATTCCGGACGGAAATCATGGCCCCATTGCGATACGCAGTGGGCTTCGTCAATCGCGAACAAGGCGATGTCCAGGCCCTGCAGGAACGCCAACATGCGCGGCTGCACCAGACGCTCGGGCGCCAGATAGAGCATTTTCACTTCACCGCGCTTGATCCGCACCGCCAGATCGCGCTGCTGCTCGGCGCTCAGCGTGGAGTTCAGCGCGGCAGCGGCCACGCCCAGTTCTTCAAGGGTGGCGACCTGATCGTCCATCAATGCGATCAGAGGCGAAACCACCACTGCCAAACCTTCACGCAACAGCGCCGGCACCTGGAAGCACAAGGACTTGCCGCCACCGGTAGGCATCAGCACCAGCGCATCACCGCCGCTGGCCACACGCTCAATGATTGCACCCTGACGGCCACGGAAACTGTCGTAGCCGAAGATGTCCTTGAGGGCGCGTTGAGCCTGTTCGAGCATAAAAACTCCAAAAATCTACCGATACATCCCTGCTCAGGCTGGTTCAGAACAGCCGGGGCTGCTTAAACAAAACGTAAGAACGCATTGCATGAAACGCACAATGCGAGCAGGAATCGCAAAACGCGGCAGTATACCCGAGGCCTTCACTGCGCAGGGTGCCGCTGATAAGACACACTCCAACTGACGCACGAAATTTCAGTGTGGGAGCGGGCTTGCTCGCGAATGCGGCGTGTCAGGTACTGTCATCTCGACTGACACACCGCATTCGCGAGCAAGCCCGCTCCCACAAGGATTGCGCATCCTGTAATTAGGCCAAATCTGCCATGCGGCTGGCTAGAGCGCGCAAGAAGGCCTAGAATTCCCGCATTGTTTATTCCCAAGGTAGCCCCGTAATGTCCTTCGCTGAGCAACTGACCCGCCTGCAAGTCTTCCTCGACGCCGACGAGCTGCACGACGAGGCGCTGGATTACGTCGCCGCCCACGGTTATCTGACCGCGCTGTCGATCTGCTCCGAAGACGTCCCGGAGCGCGAGTGGATCGACGCGCTGTTCGCCGAAGAGCCGCACTACAGCGACGAAGCTCAGCGTGCCGAAATCGAAGCCACGCTGATCGGCCTCAAGGCCCACATCGCCCGCCAACTGGCCTCGGATGAAGAATTCGAACTGCCTTGCGAACTGGACCTGGGTGAAGAGCCGGACGACTCGGATCTGCGCGGCTGGTGCATTGGCTTCATGGAAGGTGTGTTCCTGCGCGAAGCGGCCTGGTTCGAAACCGCCGAAGAGGAAGTCAGCGAAATGCTCCTGCCGATCATGGTCGGTTCCGGCCTGTTCGACGAACAGCCAGAATTCGAAGACATCGCCAAGGACGCCAATCTGATGGACGATATGATCGTACAAATCCCGGAAGCGCTGACCGCGCTGTACCTGCTGTGCCAGGCACCTGACGAAAAACCGGCGATTCTCAAGCCACGCCACCACTAAGACCCGGCCTATGGACAATCCCATAGGCAACCGTCCCCTGATGTTGCGCTACGTCCTGCTGGCTATCGGCTGGCTCAGCGTGGCATTGGGGGTGATCGGCATCTTCCTGCCCGTCCTGCCCACCACCCCTTTCCTTCTGCTCGCCGCGGCCTGTTTCGCGCGCAGCTCTCCGCGCTTTTACCAATGGCTGGTGGAGCATCCTCGGCTCGGACCGTGGATCCGTGATTACCTTGATGGCAATGGCATTCCGCTCAAGGGCAAGGTCTACGCGATCGGGCTGATGTGGGTGAGCATTCTGTTTTCCTGTTATCTGGTGCCGCTGCTGTGGGCGCGGGGGTTCATGTTGACCAGTGCGGTGTTGGTGACGGTTTATATTTTGCGGCAGAAGACGTTGCGCAGATCCTGACACCTGCCGCTGGCAGTGAGCAGGTATCCACCTGTATTACAGATTTTCAACCGAGCAGTCTCAGAGGAGCGTCCATTCGATCGACCCGTTCTGGCGTATTACGGCACCGGCCGGCTCTGAAGTCAGAAAAAACTGACCGCTGCCTTCGAGAAAGCGGAAAACGCCGAGTCTCCAAGACGTATGCCTACCGCGATTCTCTGGACCCGGCATCCAGCTATAAACACTTTGCGAAGTGGTATATCCGAATCTTCCGCAGTTATCGCGATGAACACATTCGCAATATCGAACGCGGGCATCTCAGTATTGATGTCAAGGATGAGTTCGCACATCGGGTTCTGGCGGTCCAGAATGCAGTGAATGCTGTCCTCGCGGCTCAAACTGGATGGAGAAATCTGGCTTACAGCAGTGAGTTTTCCGATCTTGTCCTTGAGCATCCAGTCCACGGGACGCTGAAAGTCAGTCAACTCAGCGACGGTATCCGGTCGCCAGCTCTCAGGTCCTGGCATACGTGATTCGACACACCCTGTCGAAATCACAAGCTGTTTAAAAGACACCCGCAGACACGCCTTCCAGGCTACGCATCCTTGCGCCATTGCCTACAACCAAGCCAGAATCCGCCGGCTTGTGCGCCTTGGGGGCGGGTTCTCTTGTGGTTCGGTCGCTGACACATCAGCGATCGGGTTTAGCAGCCCGGGTTATCTCTAGACGCACAAAGCCTTTTGCCGTTATGGCGGCTTTGCGTGGGGCACTTCGGTGCGCCGGGTTCTAGAGTCCTGGTCTGCTAACCCGCGTACAGCCGCCACCTCCTTCGTTAGCAGCGAACGGTGGCAGCTTCACGACTCTAGAGGCTTCACCCATGATCAAACCCACACCCAACCCACCCGAAACCGACCCCACCTCCCCCTACGAATCCCTCGATTCAAGAAAACTCCACCAAGCCGCCGACCGCGCCCTCGATCATTATCTTTGCCCGCCCGGCTCCACCCCGCCACCGCGTAAAAACCGCGCCATGTACGCCGTTACCGCCGATACCAAAAACGAAGACCTGCTGGCCAGCGCTTGCGAAACACTCGCCTGCGCCAAAACCATCGCCCAGGAATTCGCCGGACTGGTGAAGCCATCACAACGCCGAACGCTGATGGGGATTGCACATCTGATCATGCTTGGGGAATTGGCGGTGAATCGGGTGCTGGATAATCTGGAGTTGCCGAGCTGACACCGGCCCTCTGTGGCGAGGGAGCTTGCTCCCGCTCGGCTGCGCAGCAGTCGCAAGTACTGAGCACGCGCAATTTCTGAAAGACCGAACCGGGAGGTTTTGGGTCTGCTGCGCAGCCCAGCGGGAGCAAGCTCCCTCGCCACAGTGGCTTTCAACGTTGCTTCCCACCATGAAAAACCCGCCGCCCTAATCAATCGGGGCGGCGGGTTTTGTCGTTTCAGACCTCAGATCAAACGGTATCCACCTTCAACGAATGATCATTGAGCATCCCGCTGATGATTGTCGCCGTGTCGTGGCCGCTGGCAATCATGCCGCCTGCGCCCGGCGTGACGCCGTAGTGGCTGGCGAGGTTGACGCCGGCCAGGTCGATGGTCTGGTTCGGCGTGGCACCGGCCATGGCACTGACGTCGATGCTGGTCATCACCGAGGCGCCGCTGCCGCTGACGGTGAAGTGCAGGTAATCATCCAGCGACGCCGTGCTGCCGTTTTCACCTTGCAGCAGTTGCGACAGGTCGAGCTTGTCGGTGCCGGGGGTGAAGTCGGTGATCAGGTCGTGGCCGCTATTGCCTTTGAGCCACTGGAACGTATCGGCCCCTGCCCCACCGGTCAGGGTGTTGTTGCCCAGGCCACCGATCAGCAAGTCGTCACCGCCGCCGCCATTGAGCACGTCGTTGCCCAAACCGCCGTTGATCACGTTGCTGTTGCCGTCGCCGGTGAGGCTGTCATTGAAGTTCGAGCCGAGCAGGTTTTCGATACCAGTCAGGGTGTCCGTCCCGGCGCCGAGGGTGTTTTGCGCACCGAGCAGGCCGAGATTGACCGTGACCGCCGCCGTGGCGTGGGCGTAGCTGGCGGTGTCGCTGCCAGTGCCGCCGTCGAGCAGGTCATTGCCGGCGCCGCTGTAGAGCAGATCGTTGCCGGCGCCGCCGTGCATTTCGTTGTTGCCGGAACCTGCGGTGAGTACGTCGTTGCCGTCGCCAGCGTTGATCACGTTGTTGCCAGCGCCCGCCACCAGAATATCGTCGCCGGCAGTGCCGGTGAGGGTGTGGCCGTCCTGATAGCTGATGCCGACGTTGGCGGTGTCGCTGCCGCCGTGGTTGTCGCTGGCGGTGTAGCTGCCGTTGAAATCCGGGGCGACGTCGTGGGCTCCGGTGTAGTTGAGGGTCATGGTCAACTGATAGTTTTCCGCCGCATTGGCGTTGCCGCCACCGCCGTTGCTGATGTTGGTGATGTGGATCTGGTAGATGCCGTTCGCCGAGGCGGTGAGGGTTTGCCCATCCGTCAATGGCAGGTAGGCGCCGCCGTTGAGCGAATACTCCAGGCTGATCTGACCGGCGCCCAGGTTGTGATCCAGGTTGAGGGTTTCACCCTGGCGCAGGTGGACGGTGATGCGGTCTTCATCGTTGGCGTTGCTATTGCTCACCATGCCGAGGTAGCCGCTGACCACCAGCACCGCGGTCATGGTCGCGGCATTGGCAGTGAAAGCGCTGCGCACGTTGGCCAGGGTCTGATTGGCGCTGTTATTGGCATTGGTGCCGGTGAAGTTGATCGTGCCAGTGCCGGTGAAATCCGCCGCTTTCGAGACCCAGCCGGTGTTGAAGCTGGTCGGCGTGGCGTTGAGGGGATCGCCGTTGGGGTCGGTGTCGTTGGCCAGCAACAGCTCGCCCGGCACCACGATATTGCCCGAGAGCACATTGGTGATGACGTGGTCATCCATTGCCACGGGCGGCGCGTTGGGGATCACTTTCACGGTCAGCGTCGAACTGGCCAGGTCGCCGTCGTTATCGCTGACGGTGAAGCCGATGTTTTCGGTGATGACCACGGCGGTGGTTTTCTGCGAGGTGTAGCTGTATTCGCCGGTGTCGAGGTTGATCACCAGAGTGCCGCTGTTGTTGGTGGCGATGCTCACGGTGTTGTTGGCCGTGTTGAAGGTGCCGTGGTTGGCGCCGCCGCTGGCGGTCAGCGAACCCTGACCGCTGAGGGCTTTCGGATCGTAGGTGTAAGTGGTGCCGTCGACCACGATCGACTTGATGAAACCGCCATCGGCGCCAAACGAACCGCCCTCGCCCAGCAACGAACCGGTGACCGGTGCGCCCTGCACAGTGCCGGACAGCACCGAATTGAGTTGGTTGAGGTCGGTGACCACCACCGCGTTGGTGTTGGTGTTGGTGTGGCTGATACCGTCGTAGGCCAGCGGATCGAGGTAGGCGTTGCTCACGCCGCTGCCCAGGCCGATCGCGTAGTTCTTGATGTTGTTGGCATCGAGGAAATTTTTCAGCGCGGCTTCTTCGGCGGCGTTGATCTCGCCTTCATTGGGTTTGCCGTCAGAGAAGAAGTAGCCGACGTTCTGCGCCCCGGTGAGTTTGCCCGAGGTGTTGAATGCGCTCTGCATCACCGCCACAGCAGCGTCGTAGTTGGTGCCGCCGCCGGCATTGAGACCGGCAAGAATTGTTTTCGCCGTCGCCACATCCACCCACACCGCCGTGCGGTCCGTGGCATCGCTGCTGAAGGTGACAAGCTGCACTTTCACATCGCCCAGATCGTCGTACTTGTCGAGCAAGGCACTGATCGCCTGCTTGGCCAGCGCCAGTCGCGACAGGCCCGGCACGCCGGAGGGGTCGGCCATGCTGCCGGAAATGTCGAGAACGATCAGCAGGTTGGAATCGATCTCCACCGCCGCCACCGAACGGTCCGACGCCACCGCTTTGGGCACGTCATCGACAATGTTGACGACGAGGGTGCTGGTGGTGCTGTTGCCCAGCGAATCGGTGGCTTTGTAGGTGAAGCTTTCACTCAGGGTGTTCGGCCCGTCGTTGGCGTTCGGCGCGGTTTTCGGTGCCGAGGTCAGCGTGTAGGTGTAGCTGCCGTCAGCATTGAGCAGCAGTTGCCCATAACTGCCGGTGGCGCTGCCAACCAAGGTGTAAGTGATCGCGCCGCTGCCGCCGCTGACCGAACCGACCAGCGTGCCGCTCGCGGTTTCGCCGCTGTTGCCCGGTTCGCTGCCGGTGACCGTACCGGGGGCGAGATCCTGACCGTCCTGGGTCAGGTCGAGGGCTTTTTCGTAGACGGTGACATCAGTATCGCTGATTGCTATCAAGCAGCTGTCATGCACGTCGATGGTGAGGGTGGTGGTGCTTTCGTCCCCGTCGGAATCGCGCACGGTGTAAGTGAACACATCGACCGCGCCCGGACCGTTCACCGCGTCGGGATTGCTGTGGTAGACGGCGTTGCCGTTCGCGTCGAGAGTCAGGTAGCCGTAGGTGCCGTTGATCTGCGAATTCAAACCACCGATGGCGGAAGTGGATGTATCGGCGCCGGCACGCACGCCGATCACGGCTCCGGAAACCGCCGGACCGTCAGCGCCGCCGATATCGTTAGTGAAGACGTTGCCACTGACGGTGGCGCCCTCCACGACCGAAGCCGCATCCGGATTAGTGGTCGGCAGGTCGTCGACGATGTTGACGTTGATCTGCCCTGCCGCCGTGCTGCCATCGGTATCGGTCGCCACCACATCGAAGTTTTCGCTGAGGCTGTTGGCGCCATTGGCGGTCGAATGACTTTCGTTATCCACCAAGGTGTAGCTGTAGCTGACCACACCGGTGGCCGGGTTATAACCGGTGACGGTGAAGGTGCTGCCCAGCGGCGACACGACCGATTGCGGCAAACCGGCGGCGACGCCGTTGGTGACCACGGCAATGCCACCCACCGTGAGGGTTTGCAGGCCATCGAGGGCGGTGACGGTGAAGCTGCCGCTCTGGGTCAGCGCCGGAGTATCGGGGCTGCTGCCGTCGCTGAGATTTTTCTCGTAAACGGTGAGTTCGCCGCCCTTCACATTGAGGCCGTCGAGGCACACCGGGTCATCGTTGTTATGGACGTTCAGCACCAGGTTGGCAGTGCTGGTGTCGCCATCGGCATCGGTCAATGTGTAGGTGAACGTTTCGCTGCCGTTGCCGCCGCCGTGCAGATTCTTGAAGTCGACGTCATTGGTATTGAGCGTGTAGGTGTAAGTGCCGTCGGCGTTGAGCACCATCGTGCCGTAGGTGCCGGTGAAGGTACCGGGGGTGATCGGCCCGCTCGCAACGATGTCGGCGCCTTGTACGTCGTTGTCGAGCACGTTGCCGGTCAGGGTCAACAGGGTCTCTGTTGCGCTGTCGGCATTGCTGTCGTTCAGCGCTTTCGGCACGTCATCGACGA
Source organism: Pseudomonas sp. SWRI99 (assembly GCF_014270125.1). NCBI lineage: Bacteria > Pseudomonadati > Pseudomonadota > Gammaproteobacteria > Pseudomonadales > Pseudomonadaceae > Pseudomonas > Pseudomonas sp. SWRI99. The sequence continues at coordinate 143,574 of NZ_JABWQR010000002.1, forward strand.
TGCTCACAACGATGCTGCTGGTGACAACGTTGCCCAGCGAGTCGGTGGCCTGATAGGTGAAGGTTTCGCTCAGGCTGTTGGCGCCATCGTCAGCGTGCGGTGTGGTGCTGGCCGGTGACGTCAGCGTGTAGGTGTAAGTGCCGTTGGGGTTGAGGACGATTTGTCCATAGTTGCCGGTAGCACTGCCGACCAGCGCATAACTGATTGCACCGACCGCGCCGGTGACCGAACCGACCAGCGTGCCGGACGCGGTTTCGCCCGTGCTGTTCGGATCGCTGCCAACCACGCTGCCCGCCGCCAGATCCTGGCCGTCCTTGATCAGGTCGAGGGATTTTTCATAGACGGTGGCATCGGTGTCGCTGACGGCTTTCAGGCAGCTGTTGTAGACGTCGATGGTGATGGTGGTAGTGCTTTCGTCACCGTCAGCATCGCGCACGGTGTAGGTAAACACATCCACCGCGCCCGGGCCGTTCACCACGTTGGGATTGCTGTGATAAACCGCGTTGCCGTTGGCGTCCAGGGTCAGGTAGCCGTAGGTGCCGTTGATTTGCGAATTGAGGCCGCCGATGGCGGAGGTCGAGGTATCGGCACCGGCGCGCACGCCGACCACTGCGCCCGTGACGGCCGGGCCGTCAGCGCCGCCGATGTCATTGTTCAGCACGTTGCCGCTGACCGTGCCGCCCTCCGCCACCGATGCGGCATCCGGGTGTGCGGTGGGCAAGTCGTCGACGATGTTGACGTTGATCTGGCCGCTGGCAGTGCTGCCATCAGTGTCGGTCGCGACCACGTCGAAATTTTCGCTGAGGCTGTTGGCGCCATTGGCGGTGGGATGGTTTTCGTTGTCGACCAGGGTGTAGCTGTAGCTGACCACGCCGGTCGCCGGGTCGTAACCGGTAATCGTCAACGTGCTGCCCAGCGGAGTGATGGCCGATTGCGGGAAGCCTGCCGCGACGCCGTTGGTGACCACGGCAATGCCACCCACCGCGAGGGTTTGCAGGCCATCAAGGGCACTGACGGTGAAGGTGCCGCTCTGGGTCAGCGCCGGTGTGTTGGGGCTGGTGCCATCGCTGAGGTTTTTTTCGTAAACGGTGAGTTCGCCGCCATTTACATCGAGGCCGTCAATGATCACTGGATCGTCGTTGTTGTGAATCTGCAGAACGAGGTTGGCGGTGCTTGTATCGCCGTCGGCATCGGTAATCACATAGGCGTAAGTTTCCGTGCCGTTGCCGCCACCGGTCAGCGCTTTGAAATCGGCGTCGCTGGTGTTCAGGGTGTAGGTGTAAGTGCCGTCAGCGTTCAGCACCAAGGTGCCGTAAGTGCCGGTGAAGGTGCCGGCGGTGACAGGACCAGTCGGGACACGGTCGGCGCCTTGTACGTCGTTGGTGAGGACGTTGCCGGTCAGGGTCAGTTGAGATTCCGAGGCGGTGCCGTTAGCGTCGTCCACGGCTTTCGGCAGGTCGTCGACGATGTTCACATCGAGCGTGCCATTGGCGGTGGTGCCGTTGTCGTCGACCACGGTGACAGCGAATTGCTCTGGCAGATTGTTCGCACCATTGGCGTCCGGATGCGCTTCGTTGTCGGCCAGGGTGTAGCTGTAGCTGACCACGCCGGTTGCAGCGTTGAAGCCGGTGATGGTCAACGTGTTGCCCTGTGGCGTGGTGATCGATTGCGGGAAGCCTGCGGCCACGCCGCCAGTGACCACGGCGATACCGCCAACGGTCAGCGTCGTTACGCCGTCCAAAGCAGTGATGGTGAACGTGCCGTTTTGCGTCAGCGCGCCGGCATCCGGGGCGCTGCCGTCGCTGAGGTTTTGCTCATAAACCGTCAGTTCGCCACCCGCAACGTTCAGGCCGTCAATGATCACTGGATCGTCGTTGTTGTGAATCTGCAGAACGAGGTTGGCGGTGCTTGTATCGTCGTCGGCATCGGTAATCACATAGGCGAAAGTTTCCGTGCCGTTGCCGCCACCGGTCAGCGCTTTGAAATCGGCGTCGCTGGTGTTCAGGGTGTAGGTGTAAGTGCCGTCAGCGTTCAGCACCAAGGTGCCGTAAGTGCCGGTGAAGGTGCCGGCGGTGACAGGACCAGTCGGGACACGGTCGGCGCCTTGTACGTCGTTGGTGAGGACGTTGCCGGTCAGGGTCAGTTGAGATTCCGAGGCGGTGCCGTTAGCGTCGTCCACGGCTTTCGGCAGGTCGTCGACGATGTTCACATCGAGCGTGCCATTGGCGGTGGTGCCGTTGTCGTCGACCACGGTGACAGCGAATTGCTCTGGCAGATTGTTCGCACCATTGGCGTCCGGATGCGCTTCGTTGTCGGCCAGGGTGTAGCTGTAACTGACCACGCCGGTTGCAGCGTTGAAGCCGGTGATGGTCAGCGTGTTGCCCTGTGGCGTGGTGATCGATTGTGGGAAGCCTGCGGCTACACCGCCAGTGACCACGGCGATACCGCCAACGGTCAGCGTCGTGACGCCATCCAGCGCAGTGATGGTGAACGTGCCGTTTTGCGTCAGCGCGCCGGCATCCGAGGCGCTGCCGTCGCTGAGGTTTTGCTCATAAACCGTCAGTTCGCCGCCCGCGACATTCAGGCCATCAATGATCACCGGATCGTCGTTGTTGTGAATCTGCAGAACGAGGTTGGCGGTGCTTGTATCGCCGTCGGCATCGGTAATCACATAGGCGAACGTTTCCGTGCCATTGCCACCACCGGTCAGCGCTTTGAAATCGGCGTCGCTGGTGTTCAGGGTGTAGGTGTAAGTGCCGTCAGCGTTGAGCACCAGGGTGCCGTAAGTGCCGGTGAAAGTTCCGGGCGTAACTGGGCCGGTGGGTACGCGGTCGGCGCCTTGTACGTCGTTGGTCAGGACATTGCCGGTCAGGGTCAGCAAGGTTTCCGAGGCAATGCCGTTAGCGTCGTCAACAGCTTTTGGCACATCATCGGTGATGTTCACGTCCAGCGTGCCGCTCGCCGTGTCGCCATTGCTGTCGACGGCAATCACCGTGAATTGTTCGCTGAGACTGTTGGCGCCGTCGCCCGCCGCGTGGGTTTCGTTGCCATTGAGCGTGTAGCTGTAGGTGACCGTGCCGGTTGCCGGGTTGTAGCCGGTGATGGTCAGGGTGTTGCCCAGTTGCGTGGTGATCGACTGCGGAAAACCCAGCGCCACGCCAGCGTTGATCAGGTTGATGCCGCCGATGCTCAGGCTGGTCAAACCGTCCGGTGCGGAGACCGTGAAGCTGCCGCTCTGGGTCAGCGCGCCTGGATTGGCCGCCGTGCCGTCAGGCAGATTGGCTTCGTTGAGGTTCAGTTCGCCGCCAGCCGTGTCGAGACCGTTGAGCGTGACCGGATTGTTCACCGGTGGCGGTGGTACCACGATCGGCGCGGGAGTGTCGTCGCCGTCGTCGATCACCGCTTCGCGGCGTTCTTCAGGGAATTCGGGAATACCATTGAAACCGGCGGTTGGGAAACCGATCACCGGATCGACCCGCCCGCCCACTTCGGTCAGCAGGACAAAACTGTGCCCGCCGCCCGCATCGCCCGGTGTGGCGCTGGGGGCATTGGGACCGGCCGCGGTGGCTTCGGCGGTTTGGCTCGGGTCTTCACCGGCGGCGATGGCTTTCTGGATCTGCTCGACATCGGTCAGCTGCGCCTGGCTCGGAGTCTGCGCTTCGTCCACTTTCACGGCGACAGCCTGGTCGGCCAGCAACTGCCCGGTCATTGTGATGCTGCTGCCACGCCCGAGGGTCAATTCCTGGCCGTTTTGCAGTTTCACCGCCACCGCGCCTTCCGCGCCGGTGATCAGTTGATCGCCGGCGTTCAAGCGATCGCCTTCGATCAAGAGAATTTTCTCGCCGTTGGCCTTCTGGGCAAATACCTGACCAATGACTTTAGTGACCGTACCGATGAGCGTTGCCATGTGAAATCCTCCGCTGCCGACCACCGTCGGCACAGGTTCGCGAAGCAGCCCATGGCTCAATCGGGTTGCCGGGAGTGACGCTCGCACCCTCGACAGTTCGTTTCGCAGGTAGCGTTTGCAGGGAATCGCTCGTGCATCAAGCACTTGCGAGTCCCGGTCAAAACAGCCATTCCACTAACGCTACGTAACGGTGGTGAACCACCCGAGTGACAAAAATCTGTCGCTCCTCAACCGTTACGCGTCCCTCCCCTTCAGCAGTACTTCGCCGTGTCTCGCAAAGTGAATGGAACTTTCCTCAAGCCTTTTCGAGCTCCCTAAAGCGCATAAAACAAAGGCTTTCACGCTGAACAATGTGCTGCTTTTTACAAAGCGCATAAGTTTTTTTTGGCATAAGCCATATGAAAATTTTTTCTTAGCTACGCTTCAAGATGTTCTTAGCTCTGTTGTTACAAGAGTGAAACGCCTACACCCTTTAAATTCGTCAAATATTTGGCGACGGTAACACACCATCAGGACTCAGGGAGATGCACCCATGCGCGTTCTAACCCCCCTCTGCAGCGCGGTTTTGCTGGCCATGGCTTGCACATCCCAAGCCCAGGCCATGAACCTCACCGAGGCGATCCAAAGCACCATCGCCACTCACCCGGAACTCGCGTCGCGCGTGGACGCGCGCCTGTCGGCTGACGAACAGGTCAAGGTCGCCAAGGGCGGGTTCTACCCGTCGGTCGATTTGAACGCCGCTTATGGCCGTGGCTACAGCGACAACACCAACACCCGGGCCTTTGGTAATCACAACACCGAGATCCTCAACTACACCCAGTCGGAGCTGCGCTTGCGGCAAATGTTGTTCGACGGTTTCAACACCGCCAACGAGGTCGAGCGCACCAAGGGCGTGTCTAACTCGCGCGCCTACTACGCGCAAGGCACCGCGCAGGATCTGGCCCTGCGCACCATCGAGGTGTATCTCGAAGTGCTCAAGCGCCGTGAGCTGGTGACTTTGGCCAAGAACAACCTGCAGGCGCACTTGCGGGTCAACGATCAGATCGGCCTGCGCACCGAACGCGGTATCGGCAGCAATGCTGACTCCGATCAATCGGTCGCTCGCAAGGCGCTGGCGCAAAATAACCTCGACACCGCCGAAGTCGATCTGGCCGACGCCGAATCGAACTTCTACAGCGTGGTCGGGCGCATGCCCGATGAGCTGGAAACCCCGGCCTCGACCCGCGGCGAATTGCCTACCGAGCTGCGTGAAGCGCAGCAGAGCATGGTAGACAACAACCCATACCTGAAATCGGCTCAGGCCGACGTGCAGTCCGCCGAGAGCCAGTACGAAGTGGCCAAGTCCCCGTTCTATCCACGCTTCGACGCCGAAGCCGCGGTGGGCGCGAACAACAACGTGCAGGGCGACGAAGGCCACGACAACGAATGGCGCGTGGGCGTGGTGATGAACTACAACCTGTTCCGCGGTGGCAGCGACAAGGCGCGTCTGGCCGCCAACGCACACGATATCAACCAGGCGATGGACATCCGCAACAACGCCCTGCGTCAGCTCAACGAGAACATTCGTCTGGCCTGGAACGCCATGGAAAACGCGAAGAAGCAGACGCCGACCGCCCGCGAATACGCCGAAACCAGCAAACGCGTGCGCGCGGCGTATCAGGACCAGTTCGGCCTCGGCCAACGCACCCTGCTCGACCTGCTCGACAGCGAAAACGAGCTGTACAACGCCAACCGCCGCTACACCGAAATTCGCTACACCGAGGAGTACTCGATGTACCGCGTGCTGGCGAACATGGGCCAGTTGCTGAGCAAACAACGCGTGGTGCTGCCGGCTGACGCGATTGCCACGACCGAAGTGAAAAACCAGGCACGCCTGCCCGAGTTGAAATAGTCCATATGTGGCGAGGGAGCTTGCTCCCGCTGGGTTGCGCAGCAGCCCCGACATGTTCCTGATCGTTCCCACGCGCAGCAAAGGAATACAGCCCTTGGCGCTCCGCGTCACTGGACGCGGAGCGTCCCTAGAGGCATTCCCACGCAGAGCGTGGGAACGATCAGATCCAAGTGAGTGCTGCGCACTCAAGCGGGAGCAAGCTCCCTCGCCACAAGGGTTATCGAGTCGTTTTCAGGAGAGGCAGTCAATATGACCAGCATGGAACCCGGCGCCCCCGGGGTCGATCCGCGCGCAAGCTTCGATGATCCGTTACTCGACGGCCTGTTGATCCTCTGCAAACTGCATGGCGCGACGGTCAGTCGTGCCAGCCTGAGCGCCGGCCTGCCCCTGCACAACCAACGCCTGAGCCTCGATCTGCTGCCCCGTGCCGCCGCCCGGGCCGGGTTGCAGGCACGCATTCTGCGCCGCGACCTGAAAGACATCTCACCGCTGAACCTGCCGATCCTGCTGCTGCTCAACGACGGTCGCACCGCCGTGCTGCGGCGCTTTGGCGAGGATGGCAAAGCGTTGCTGCTGCCCAGTGAAGCCGATGGCGGCGAGCAATGGGTCAGCCGCGAAGAACTCAGCGAACACTACAGCGGCCAGGCCTTGTTCGCCCGACCGCGCCACGAACTCGAAGACCTGCGTGCGCCTTTGGTACCCCGAGTCAACGCCTGGTTTCGCGACACGCTGAAGCTGTCGAAATGGCTGTACAGCGATGCGATTCTCGCCAGTTTCCTGATCAATCTGCTGGGCCTGATGGTGCCGTTGTTTGTCATGCAGACTTACGACCGCGTGGTGCCGAATCAGGCCACATCGACGCTGTGGGTGCTGTCGATCGGGCTGCTGATCGGCACCGGTTTCGAACTGGTGTTGCGCGTGGTGCGGGCGCACTTGCTCGATACCGCCGGCAAGAAAACCGACGTCATCCTCTCGGCGACGTTGTTCGAGCGCATCACCGGCATGTCGATGAAGGCGCGGCCGGCGACCATCGGCGGATTTGCCCAGAGCATTCACGACTTCCAGGGCCTGCGCGAATTCCTCACGGCAGTCACGCTGACCAGCCTGATCGATTTGCCCTTCGTGGTGTTGATGCTGGTGGTGATCGGCCTGCTCGGCGGCTGGCTAGTGGTGATTCCGCTGTTGGCCTTTCCGATTACGATCTGCTTCGCACTGGCGATTCAGGCCCGCCTGCGCGACACCGTGCAGAAAAGCCTGAGCCTGGGCGCCGAACGGCAGGCGGTGCTGATCGAAACCCTCGGCGGCCTGGAAACCCTCAAGGCGTGCAGCGCCGAAAGCGAACGCCAGCACCGCTGGGAAAGCACTCACGGCGCCCTCACCCGCCTCGACAGCCATGCCCGCAATCTGGCGGCGCTGGCGACCAACGGCACGCTGTTCATCCAACAATTTTCCGGGATGGCGACGATTGTCGCCGGGGTCTACAGCATCATCGCCGGCAACCTCAGCGTCGGTGCGCTGGTCGCCACGTACATGCTCGGCAGCCGTGTGCTTGCGCCGCTGGGCCAGATCGCCGGGTTGATCACCCGCTATCAGCAAGCGCAACTGACCATGAAAAGCACCGACGCGCTGATGGCCCTGCCGCAGGAGCGTGATGGCAAGCAACGGCCGCTGGAACGCACGCAATTGCAAGGCGCACTGGACGTCAGCGGCGTGACCTTTCACTACAACGGCCAGAATGCACCGGCCCTGAGCAACGTCACCTTCAGCCTCAAACCCGGCGAGCGGGTCGGCATTATCGGGCGCAGCGGTTCCGGCAAAAGCACGTTGGCGCGATTACTCATGGGCTTTTATGAACCCGAAGAAGGCCAGTTGCTGCTCGACGGTCTCGATCTGCGCCAACTGGATGTCGCTGACCTGCGCCAGCAGATCGGTTACGTCGCCCACGACTTGCCATTGCTGGCCGGTAGCCTGCGCGACAACCTGACCCTTGGCGCGCGCTACATCAGCGATGCACGCATGCTCGAAGTCGCCGAGTTGACCGGCGTGACCGAACTGGCGCGCCAGCATCCGCAGGGGTTCGACCGGCCGGTGGGCGAACGCGGCCAACTGCTGTCCGGCGGCCAGCGCCAAGCCGTGTTGCTGGCGCGCTCGCTGTTGCTCGATCCGCCAATCATGCTGCTCGACGAACCGACCAGCGCCATGGACAACAGCAGCGAAGACCTGCTGCGCCAAAAACTGCACACCTGGGTACAAGGCAAAACCCTGCTGCTGGTCACCCACCGTACCTCGATGCTGAGTCTGGTTGACCGGCTGCTGGTGCTGGACAACGGCCGAGTGGTCGCCGACGGGCCGAAAGATGCGGTCATCGATGCACTGCGCAAGGGCCGGGTCGGCTCGGCGGCGGTTTAGATGCATATACCGGATGCACGGTTATCACAACCCCTGTGGCGAGGGAGCTTGCTCCCGCTTGGGTGCGCAGCGCCCACAAAATCCTTGGGGCTGCTGCGCAACCCAGCGGGAGCAAGCTCCCTCGCCACAGGGTTTCGCTCACCACAGGGTTTCGCTCACCAAAGGAAAGTCTGGTCAGGGAAGTTTTCTGGCCACAGACCTTGGTGCGGTTTGATGTTTCTTAATTGAGGGGTATCGCCCCATGTCGGCTTCATCTGATAGCAAGTCACGCGGCTACTTCGACAGCTTCGGCAAAAGTGCCGAAGCCGAGTTCATGCCGGAAACCGCTGGCGCGGCGTTGCAGGACTCGCCGCGAACATCACGCATCACCGTGTGGCTGGCGGCGGCGCTGCTGATCGCTGCGCTGGTCTGGGCCAAATTCGCCGTGCTCGAAGAAGTGACCATGGGCGAAGGCAAGGCGATTCCGTCGAGCAAGGTGCAGGTGATCCAGAACCTTGAAGGCGGCATCGTCACCGAGCTTTTCGTACGCGAAGGGCAAATGGTCAACAAGGGCGACACCCTGCTGCGTCTGGATGACACGCGTTTCCGTTCGAACAAGGGCGAGAGCGAGGCTGATCGCTATGCGCTGACGGCGCAGGTCGAGCGGCTTTCGGCAGAGGCCGAAGGCCGGCCTTTCAAGCTCTCCGCTGAAGTGATCGCCAAGGCGCCGCAAGTCGCCGAAGACGAGCGCTCGTTGTACGAACAACGCCAACGCCGCTTAGCCAGCGAACAGCGCACCCTCAGCGAACAACTGCGGCAGAAAACTCAGGAACTCGCCGAGTTTCGCTCCAAGCAAGGCCAGTTCAGTTCCAGCCTGGCGCTGCTGCAGCAAGAGATGAACATGTCTGAACCGCTGGTGAAAACCGGTGCCGTGTCACCGGTGGAAATCCTCCGCCTGAGGCGCAGCGCAGTGGAAATCCGCGGTTCGCTGAACGCGACGACCCTGGCGATTCCCCGCGCCGAATCGGCCATCGCCGAGATCCGCAGCAAGATCGACGAATCGGAACAAACCTTCCGCTCCGAGGCTGCCAAGGAGCTGAATGAGAAACGCACCGACCTGTCAAAAATCACCGCATCGAGCATCGCCATCGACGACCGCGTCAGCCGCACGACGGTGACGTCGCCGGTGCGCGGAGTGATCAAGCAAATGAAGGTCAACACCATCGGCGGCGTGGTTCAGCCGGGCAGCGACATGGTTGAAATCGTGCCGCTGGAAGACAACCTGCTGATCGAAGCCAAGGTGCGCCCGCAAGACGTCGCGTTCCTGCATCCAGGCCAGAAAGCCATGGTCAAGTTCAGTGCCTACGACTACACGATTTATGGCGGGCTGAGCGCCAGACTCGAGCTGATCGGCGCCGATACGATTACCGACGACAAGGGCAACAGCTTTTATTTGATCCAGGTGCGCACCGATAAGAATCACTTGGGTGGCGACGTGAAACCGCTGCTGATCATTCCGGGGATGGTGGCGACGGTGGACATTATTACCGGGAAAAAAAGCGTCCTGGATTATCTGCTCAAACCGGTGCTGAAAGCGCGGACCGAGGCGATGCGTGAACGCTAACCGGACTTGCCTCAACCCTGTGGCGAGGGAGCTTGCTCCCGCTGGGCTGCGCAGCAGCCCCGAGACCATTCACCGCATTGGGTCAGGCACCGCGCTGACAAGTTTTACGACGGCTTCGCCGCCGAGCGGGAGCAAGCTCCCTCGCCACAGGGGGGGTTATTTTGCTCCATGGTTCTTCTGAAAAACCTCCGCCCCCATCGCCGCTATCTGCCCTTCGATCAACGCTTCAAACGGCTTGAGCAACGCCTCGAATGATGTCGGCGCCTCCAGCGTCTGCAACGCCTGCACAATGGCTTCGACCGTCGACAACGCCCCCGGCCCCGGTGCCTTGCGCAGGCGATAACGCGACACGCCACCTTCAGCCAGCGTCACCCGTGGCAACGCCGCCAGCAGCGGATTGAGGTGCAACAGCTTGCGTGCCTTGCGCCAGGTGCCGTCGGGCACCACCAGCAACAGCGGTTCGTCGCTTGGGACGTAAGCCTGGAGCGGCTGCGCATCGTCAGCCGGAAACAGCAGCCGCGCCTGATAACCCGGACAGTTCAGCAGTGTCGGCAGATCCTCGAACACCTCACCGACGATCAGCTCGGCGTTAGTCAGCCCCAGCGCTGCCAGGCGCGCGGTATTCAACGCATGATCGACCTCGCTCGGATGTTGCAGCAGCAACACCCGGGTGCGGCTGTCGAGGCGTGGGATCAACTTGCACAGGCAATGAGTTTGAGGGCGCAGGCAGCGCGGGCATTGGGGTCTGGACATAAAGGTTAGGCCTGGTTGAGCTGAGCTTTGAGCAAATCGCGGAAGGTCTGGATCAGCGGCTCGCGGCTGCGGCCCCTGCGCATGATCATCGAAAACGGCGCCTGATAACCGAAGGTCGCCGGCAGCAAAACGCGCAAGTCGCCCTTGTCAGCCCAGGCCTGCGCGTAGTGCTCCGGCAAATAGCCGATGTACGCGCCGGAGAGCACCAGAATCAGTTGCGCTTCCATACTTTCCACAGTCGCGGCGCTGTGTTTGAAGCCGTGACGGGCCAGCTCCGCCTGACTCCAGTAACCGCGCCCGACCATGCGTTGCTGGGTGATGACCTGTTCGGGGATTCGCCGTTCGTTGAACAGCGGGTGGCGACTGCTGCAATACAGCCAGTGCTGTTCGCGGTACAGCGGCATGTACACCAGACCGCTCATGCGTGTGGAGAACGCACCGATGGCGAGGTCGAGGCGGTTGTCTTGCACGCCGAGTTGCAGTTCGTACGGGCTCATCACCGACAAATGCAAATGCACCGCCGGGTGTTCCTGGCTGTAGGCGCCGATGGCTTCGGCAAATGGCAAGGCCTTGTCACTGACGGTGGAGTCGATCACCCCCAGGTTAAGCGTGCCGCGCAGTTCGCCCTTGAGCGCGGCGGCGTATTGCTCGAAACCCTCAAGCTCAGCGAGCAGGCGCAGGGTTTCCTGATGGAACAGCTCGCCCTTGCTGGTCAGACTGAACCCGCCGCGCCCGCGATGGCACAACACCAGACCAAGCGCGGCTTCGAGCTGGCTCATATAGGTGCTGATTGCCGAAGTCGACAGGTTGAGTTCCTGCTGCGCATTGGCAAAACCCTGATGCCGCACGACGCTGACGAAGATGCGCAAGAGTTTCAGGTCAGGTAAAGCGTTGGCCATCAAGGACTCCACAAGAAGGATCTGAACACCACATCCCTTGTGGCGAGGGAGCTTGCTCCCGCTGGACGGCGAAGCCGGCCCGAAAACTATTGACCGCGCACATCAAATGAACCGTATTTTGCCGGGTTTGCGACTGCTTCGCAGCCGAGCGGGAGCAAGCTCCCTCGCCACAAGATCATCTATACAGGGCCGACGAGTCTATCCCGCACCGGAGCATTAGTTTAGAAAAATCTGAACTAAGTTTTTGCCCACAGCGATTCTTCCCCGCCACTGCATTTCGCATCATCGGCCCCACAGCGGCGTCCGAACCTGTATTCAACGGCGCGCCGGCATAAATAAAACAAAGACGATGAGGCCCTACCCGTGGACAAGATTCTTCACCAACCACTGGGCGGCAACGAAATGCCGCGCTTCGGCGGCATCGCCACCATGCTCCGACTTCCCCATGTACCGACCGCTGCCGGCCTGGACGCTGCCTTCGTTGGCGTGCCACTGGACATCGGCACTTCGCTGCGCCCCGGCACCCGCTTCGGGCCGCGCGACATTCGCACCGAATCGGTGATGATCCGGCCATACAACATGGCCACCGGCGCTGCGCCGTTCGATTCGCTGTCGGTTGCCGACATCGGTGATGTGGCAATCAACACCTTCAACCTGCTCGATGCCGTGCGCATCATCGAAGAAGCCTACGACAATATCCTTGAGCACAACGTTATTCCGATGACGCTGGGTGGCGACCACACCATCACCCTGCCGATTCTGCGCGCGATTCATAAGAAGCACGGCAAGGTTGGCCTGGTGCACATCGATGCCCACGCTGACGTCAACGATCACATGTTCGGCGAGAAAATCGCCCACGGCACCACCTTCCGCCGCGCTGTCGAAGAAGGCTTGCTCGATTGCGACCGTGTGGTGCAGATCGGCCTGCGTGCGCAAGGCTACACCGCCGATGACTTCAACTGGAGCCGCGATCAGGGCTTCCGTGTAGTGCAAGCCGAAGAGTGCTGGCACAAATCGCTGGCGCCGCTGATGGCCGAAGTGCGCGAGAAAGTCGGTGGCGGTCCGGTGTACCTGAGCTTTGACATCGATGGCATCGACCCGGCCTGGGCGCCCGGCACCGGCACCCCGGAAATCGGCGGTCTGACGACCATTCAGGCGATTGAGATTGTGCGTGGCTGCCAGGGCCTCGACCTGATCGGCTGCGATCTGGTAGAAGTCTCGCCCGCTTACGACACCACCGGCAACACCTCGCTGCTGGCCGCCAACCTGCTGTACGAAATGCTCTGCGTACTACCTGGCGTGGTCCACCGCTGAGGGTTCGGTCATGCACGAACATGATCAGGTTTTGCACGCGGCCGCCGAACTGGTCGCCGCGTTTGCGCGTAATGATCGCGAAGCTTACTTCGGGGCGTTCAGCACCGATGCCAGCTTCGTGTTCTACACCCTCGACCAGCCGTTGCTGTCGCGCGATGCCTATCAGGCGTTGTGGGATCGCTGGCGCGCCGAGGAGGGTTTCGAGGTGCTGTCGTGTACCTCGAGCAACGCCTTCGTCAGCCTGCAAGGTGACGTGGCGATTTTCATCCATGACGTGGCCACCGAGCTGCGCATGCAAGGGGAGCAACACTTTAGCCAGGAGCGCGAGACGATTGTTTTCAAAAAACAAACGTCGAGCCTAGAACAACAAGGCCTCTGGCTGGCCTGTCATGAACATTTGTCCGCAATGCCGGAAGGGCTGCCATCCCCTTAGCCAAGGGTGACGCTCACGCACGATGAGCGCGCCTGATGATCGGAGCAGATCATGAATAACAACAACAACGAAAAACGCCTTAGCAGCATAGAAACAAACGGGGTCGAACAGATCCCGGATCATGAGCGCGACGCCCGACCCAGCGACTTGTTTCGCTTGATCTTCGGCGGCGCCAATACCTTCGCCACCGCTGTACTCGGCAGTTTTCCGGTGCTGTTCGGCCTGTCGTTTCAGGCTGGCGTCTGGGCGATTGTGCTGGGTGTGGTGGTCGGTGCGCTGATCCTCGCGCCGATGGGCCTGTTCGGCCCGCTCAACGGCACCAACAACGCCGTGTCTTCCGGTGCGCACTTCGGCGTGCACGGGCGGATTGTCGGTTCGTTCCTGTCGTTACTGACGGCGATCGCGTTCTTCTCGCTCTCGGTGTGGAGTTCCGGCGACGCGCTGGTCGGCGGCGCCAAACGCCTGCTCGATCTGCCGGAAACCGACCTGACCCTGGGCCTGGCTTACGGCTTGTTCGCACTGCTGGTGCTGACCGTGTGCATCTACGGCTTCCGCTTCATGCTGTGGGTCAACCGCATCGCAGTGTGGGCCGCGAGTCTGTTGTTCCTGCTCGGCATCTTCGCTTTCGCCCCCGCTTTCGACAGCCAGTACGCCGGCAGCGTGGCGCTGGGTCAGGCCGGGTTCTGGGCGGCGTTCATCGGCGCGGCGCTGGTGGCGATGAGCAATCCGATCTCCTTCGGTGCGTTCCTTGGCGACTGGTCGCGCTACATCCCGCGTGAAACGCCGAAGGGACGGATCATGCTGGCGGTGATCGCCGCGCAACTGGCCACGTTGATCCCGTTTCTGTTCGGCCTCGCCACCGCGACCATCGTCGCGATCAAGGCGCCGGATTACATCGCGGCGAACAACTACGTCGGCGGCTTGCTGGCGGTGTCGCCGAGCTGGTTCTTCCTGCCGGTGTGCCTGATTGCGGTGATCGGCGGCATGTCGACCGGCACCACCTCGCTGTATGGCACCGGGCTGGACATGTCCAGCGTGTTTCCGCGGGTACTGTCGCGGGTCAAGGCGACCTTGCTGATCGGCGTGCTGTCGATTGCCTTCATCTTTATCGGCCGTTTCGCCGCCAACCTGGTGCAGAGCGTATCGACCTTCGCCGTGCTGATCATCACCTGCACCACGCCGTGGATGGTGATCATGATCATCGGCCTGCTGGTGCGTCGCGGCTTCTACTGCCCGGATGATCTGCAAGTGTTCACCCGCGGCGAACAGGGCGGACGCTACTGGTTCAACCATGGCTGGAACTGGCGTGGCCTCGGTGCGTGGATCCCGAGCGCACTGGTCGGCCTGTGCTTCGTCAACCTGCCGGGACAGTTTGTCGGCCCGCTGGGCGAACTGGCCGGCGGCATCGACATCAGCTTGCCGGTGACATTGGGCCTGGCGTCGGTGGTGTACCTGACGTTGCTCAAGCTGTTCCCGGAACCACGAGAGGTGTTCGGGCCGACCGATGTGCGCAGCGAAGCCGCCATAAAACCCGAACTACGTCAGGCCGCCTGATCCACACAAAACATTGGAAATACTGAATTTCTGTGGCGAGGGAGCTTGCTCCCGCTCGACTGCGCAGCAGTCGCAAAACTTCGGTCGGGTTTCGCTGAGGAGACTTGGCTGCAGAGGTTGGGGCCGCTTCGCAGCCCAGCGGGAGCAAGCTCCCTCGCCACACAAAGACATTCAATTCAGCGTTCATCATAAAAAAGACAATCGGAGACACGCCATCATGGCTTTGGATTTATTCGTCGTCCTCATCTACGCCGTCGGCATGCTCTTGCTCGGCTATTTCGGCATGCGCAAGGCCAAGACCAACGAGGACTTTCTCGTGGCCGGTCGCAACCTCGGCCCCAGTCTGTACATGGGCACCATGGCCGCGACCGTACTCGGCGGTGCGTCCACCGTCGGCACCGTGCGCCTGGGCTATGTGCACGGTATCTCCGGCTTCTGGCTGTGTGCGGCGCTGGGTTGCGGCATCGTCGCGCTGAACCTGTTCCTCGCCAAGCCGCTGCTGAAACTGAAGATCTACACCGTTACCCAAGTCCTGGAAAAGCGCTACAACCCGATGGCCCGCTCGGCGAGTGCGGCGATCATGCTGGCCTACGCGCTGATGATCGGCGTGACCTCAATCCTCGCCATCGGCACCGTGCTGCAAGTGCTGTTCGGCCTGCCGTTCTGGATCTCGGTGCTGCTGGGCGGTGGTGTGGTGGTGATTTACTCGGCGATCGGCGGTATGTGGTCGCTGACCCTGACCGACATCGTCCAGTTCATCATCAAGACCGTCGGCCTGATGTTCATCCTCTTGCCGATCTGCCTGTACCGCGTCGGCGGCTGGGACGAATTGGTGCTGAAACTGCCGGCCACTGCGTTCAACTTCACCACGATCGGCTGGGACACGATCATCACCTACTTCATGATCTACTTCTTCGGCATCCTGATCGGTCAGGACATCTGGCAACGGGTATTTACCGTCAAGACCGCCAAGGTCGCGCAATACGCCGGCAGCATCGCGGGAATTTACTGCATCCTTTACGGCCTGGCTTGCGCGCTGATCGGCATGGCAGCGCACGTGCTGATTCCGGATCTGGACAACGTCAACAACGCGTTCGCCGCCATCGTCAAACTGTCGCTGCCTGACGGGATCCGTGGTCTGGTCATCGCGGCCGCGCTGGCCGCCATGATGTCCACCGCCAGCGCCGGCCTGCTCGCCGCCGCCACCACGCTGACCGAAGACCTGCTGCCGAAACTGCGTGGCGGCAAGCAGTCGAGCCTGGGCGTGAACCGCTTGTTCACCCTGCTGACGGGTATCGTCGTGCTGGGTATCGCACTGGTGGTGAATGACGTGATCAGCGCCCTCACTCTCGCCTACAACCTGCTGGTCGGTGGCATGCTGATTCCGCTGATCGGGGCGATCTTCTGGAAACGCGCGACCACCGCCGGCGCCATCGCCAGCATGGGCCTGGGCTTCGCCACGGCGCTGCTGTTCATGTTCAAGGACGGTCTGGACGCCAATACGCCGATCTATTACAGCCTGGCGGTGGGTCTGGTGAGTTTCGTCGTGGTCAGCTTGTGCTCGCGTCGCCCGGCCACGGTGGCGACTGCGGTCTGAACTTGATGTAACGACTCGATGTTTTCTTCAGCGGGTGTGGCGTCGGTGGCCACACCCGTTTTTTTTGCCTGGATAAAAGCAAAAGATCGCAGCCTTCGGCAGCTCCTACCATGTGTAGAAACTGCCAACGGCTGCGATCTTGAAATCGCTGATCGGTGGTATTAACGCCGACGTGGCTGGCGCCGACGCTGCTCGTCATCAGTGCGAATCGGTACCGGTTGCAGAGGCGGTTCGATCAAGCCGAGGGCAACACCCAGGTCGTGCAGCCAGTTTTGAATTTTCTCTTTCATCGTATGCCCCCTTCAGGGTGGTGCTGAGCGGCCGGAATTCTGTGGCGGCTTCGCACTGATAATAGTCCGAAGTCCTACGCAATGCTCGGTGAAATCCGCAATGATCTGTTACTGAATTGAACAGAATCTGTTGCTACAGGTTCACGCTATTTCACGGGTCTCCAGCGCAGGCGCGGGATAGACCGCTTGCTGCACCTCGATCCATGCATTGAGATTCGCTCCGACCATGCCTTTGCGCCACATGAGCCACGTTGTCGCAGCCACGAACGGCTCGGCCAGCGGATGCGCCGCAACACTTTCGCGGCCGGGCAGACTGGCCAGCATCGATTCCGCCATCAGCGCCACGCCACTGCCGGCGATCACGCAGGCGAGCATGCCCTGATACGACTCGATCTCCATCGCCCGGCCCATGGCCGCGTGGTAGTGGGCGTACCAGGCTTCCAGGCGCATGCGATAAGAGCAGCCCTGGCGAAAGGTGAATACCGCGCGCCCCTGCACATCGAGCGCGCTGCGCACCGGCGGATGATCGATTTCGGTGATCAGCACCAGCCGTTCTTCGCACAATGGCACGCCGTCGAGCCCGGCCAGTTCCAGCGGGCCATCAACCAACGCAGCATCAAGGCGTCCGCTGAGCAGACCTTCAAGCAACTCACCGCTCGGCGCCGACTGCACCTGCAGATTCACCGCCGGGTACTGCTTGTGATAACGCGCCAGCAACGCCGGCAGATGGATCGCCGCCGTGCTGTACATGGTGCCCAAGGCAAAATCCCCTGCCGGTTGACCGCCCATCACCGCAGCACTGGCCTGGTCACGCAGGGCGAACAACTTGCCGGTGTAGTCCAGCAGGACTTTTCCCGCAGGCGACAACTGCAAACGCTGACGCTCGCGGACGAACAGTTCGACGCCCAATTGCTCTTCAAGCTGTTTCAGGCGGGTCGACAGATTCGACGGCACCCGGTGCAGGCGTTCAGCAGCCCGCGTGATCGAACCTTCTTCGGCAACGGCCTGAAAAATCCGCAGTTGGCTGAATTCCACAAGCTTTCTCCTGAACAGAACAAGTTACTCACTATTATTCAATTTTAAAGAAAGTCAATCAGCCCTAGCCTGACGGTCAATGTTCTTTTGACGGAAGCCAGACCATGTCGCCGCTGATTCGCTTATCCGCCTGCTTCGTTGCCCTGATGATGGCCATGGGCATCGGACGTTTCGCCCTGACTCCGCAAATGCCGCACTTGCTCAGCGAAGGCCAGTTCGACCTGACGGCCGCCGGTCTGATTGCGGCGGCCAACTACCTCGGCTATCTACTGGGTGCCGTGGATGCGATGTTCGCGCATCGTCCGCAGCAGGTGCAGCGCCGCCTGCACGGCGGTTTGTGGCTGTGCGTGCTGCTGACGCTGGCATCGTTTTGGGCCAACGGTTTCTGGTCGCACCTGATGCTGCGCTTTGGCACCGGCGTCGCCAGCGCCTGGGTGCTGGTGATGATCACGTCACTCAGTCAGCCACTGGCGGCGGCAGCGGGTCGGCCACGCTGGGGCGCGCTGGTGTTTGCCGGGCCGGGGCTGGGGATTTTTCTGACGGGGTTGCTGGCGCTGATCTCACATCGATTGCAGCAGACATCAGCGACGCTGTGGCTGATTTATGCCGGCGCCGCGTTGCTGATGATGCTCGGGGTCTGGCGGTTCCTGCCGCAGCCCCCGGCTGCCACAACGACAGCGACGACCCAAATGGCCTCAGCAAGTCGTGGCATTGGCCGGTTGGCGCTGGTGTACGCGCTGTACGGCATCGGCTACATCATCCCGGCGACGTTTCTCGCGCAAATGGCCAATGCGCAGTTTCACGGGCAATGGCAGGCGGATCTGTTCTGGCCGTGCTTCGGCCTGGGCGCGGCGATTGGCGTGTGGCTGGTGAGCTTGCGCCGGCATGATCGCGAAACCACGCGGCACTGGCTGATGGCGACGCTGTGGCTGCAAGCGGCCGGCGTGTTTGCCTGCCTGCTGGGCAGTGGCCTCGGCCTGGCGCTGGGCGTGATCCTGTGCGGTACGCCGTTTCTGGCCTGCATGCAATTGGTCATGCAGCGCTCGCGGGAGCTGGCGCCCCACGCTGTCCAGCGTAATGCCGGCCTGCTGACGGCGTGCTTTGCCGTCGGCCAGCTCAGCGGCCCGTTGCTGGCGGCGCTGAGCAGTCATTTCAGTGGCGGTTTGCAGCCGGCACTGGTCATCGCCGGCGCAGGCCTGTTGATTGCCGGCGGTCTGGCGCGGCAGTCGACTAACGCTGGCCCAGCGCTTTGCGCAAACGCCGACGCAGCCACTGTTCGGCGCTGACGAAGGTGATGCCGAGCAACACCAGTACGGCGCCGATGACGAAGTTCAGGCTCAACGCTTCACCGAGCAGCAAGACGCCAAAGGTCACGCCGAACAACGGCGTCATGAACGAGAACACCGCCAGGTTGGCCGCCAGATAACGGCGCAGCAGCCAGAACCACACCAGGTAACTGAAGAACGACACCACCAGTCCCTGAAACAGCACGCTGGCCACCGCCACGGTGGTCAGGCTGACGTGGGTGATCTGGCCGCTGAACAGTGCAATCAACAGCAGGCCGATGAAACCGACCATCAATTGATAAAACAAGGTCAGCGTTACCGGCGCTTCCGACAATCGCGAGGCACGCACCACTACGGTGGTCGCGCCCCAGCAAGCGCCGGCCAGCACGCCGAAGGCATCGCCCAGCAGCATGCGCCGGTCGAGGTTATCCCACGACACACCGCCGGCGAAGGCAATCGCGATGCCGATGAACGCGAGCAGAATCCCCAGCCACTGCAACGGCCGCAGGCGCTCACTGGCCAGCAGGAAATGCACGCCGAGTGCAGTAAAAATCGGCGCGGTATACAGGAACACCGACATGTGCGCGGCGGTCGTCAGTTGCAGACCTTCAGCGATGAACAGGAACTCCAGACCAAACAACGCACCGGCCAGCAAGCCGCCACGCCAGGTGCTGCCGACCTGATCCCAGCCGCCCTTCCAGCAGATCAGCAGGCCGACCAGCAGCGCGGAAATCCCCGAGCGCCCCACCGCCTGCATCACCGGCGCGATGTCCGCGGCAGCCCACTTGATCAGCACTTGTTGCACACCCCAGATCAGGCACAGGCCGATCATCACTTGCAGGGCAAACCCGTCGGCATTACGCCGCTCGGCACTCACCGCAACACCTCGTACGCACACAACATGGCAGGCCATCCAATGGTCAGAAATCAATGTTGAGGATTATCAATCAGACGCGCGGAAAAAGGCGTCTGGAAAAGACATTTAGTTCGCCAGTGACGCCAGTGCTGAATGGCTGACGGCTGCGCCGTCATTCGCGGGCAAGCCCGCTCCCACAGGGGATTTGTGGTGGAAGTGGAATGTGTGAACGACGGGAATTCATTGTGGGAGCGGGCTTGCTCGCGAAGAGGCCAGCATTGCCAACGCAACTGAAAGATCAGCTCACGCGAATCGCTTCGCCATCAAATAACCCACCGTGCAAGCAACTGCAGTCGCCACCGTTCCCCACGCCCAGTCCATCAAACTCACCTGCATCGACCAGCCGCGCAAGGTCGCCCAATTGGTCAGGTCATAGGTGCCATAGGCGACCAGCCCCAACAGCGCACCGAGCTTCGCCGCTCGCTGCCAGCTCAGCGCCGGCAACACCACAAACACCACACAGCCGAAAACGTACAGGCAATAAAAAACCGCTGCGGGGACCAGCAGCGGTTGTTCCAGCATCAGCGCACCGAGCAGTTCGCGATAGGTCGGCGCCATCAGCAGCCCGAGCCAGATGCCGTCGAGCAGCAGAAACGTCAGCAGCGTAGCGACGTACGCGATCAGCGGCTTTTTCATTTGCTCATCTCTCTTGATGTAGGCGCTGCCGACGGCTGCGATGTTTTGATCTGTTTTTTCATGATCAAGATCAACAGATCGTCCGAACGCGGCCCGAGCCTTCGGCAGCGCCAACATGGGCCTGCGAGAACTCAGGTCAGTTCAATGCGATCGGCGTGAATGACGATCTTGCCTTCCTTGTACAGCGAACCGATGGCTTTCTTGAAGTTGCCTTTGCTGACGCCGAACAGGCTGCTGATCAACGCCGGGTCGCTCTTGTCGCTGACCGCCAGGGTGCCGTCGTTTTCACGCAACTTGCCGAGGATCTTCGAACTCAGGCTGCTGGCCGCTTCCTGGCCGACCGGTTGCAGGCTCAGGCTGATTTTGCCGTCGGCGCGCACTTCCTTGATGAAGCCTTTTTCGCGCATGCCCGAGCGCATGAACTTGAAGATTTCGTTTTTGTGGATCAAGCCCCAGTGCTTGTTGTTGATGATCGCCTTGAAGCCCATGTCGGTGGCTTCGGCCACCAGCAGGTCAACTTCCTGGCCCGGGCTGTAAGTCGCAGGGGTCTTGTCCAGATAACGATCAAGCCGCGCGGTGGCGGTGATGCGGCGGGTGTGTTTGTCGAGGTAGACATGCACCACGCAATAGTCGCCGGCGGTCATCTGCCGTTTCTCTTCCGAGTATGGCAACAACAGATCCTTTGGCAGCCCCCAATCGAGGAATACCCCGATGCTGTTGACTTCAACCACTTTCAGGCTGGCAAATTCGCCGACCTGAACTTTCGGTTTTTCCGTGGTGGCGAGAAGTTTGTCTTCGCTGTCCAGATAAATAAAAACATTGAGCCAGTCTTCATCTTCGCTGGGAATATCTTTGGGGATATAACGGTTGGGCAACAGAATCTCGCCGTCAGCACCGCCGTCCAGATATAAACCGAAGTTAGTGTGTTTAACCACTTGCAAACTGTTGTAACGCCCGACTAAAGCCATTTCCAGAACCCTCATTGCGTGGGCGGCATTCTACCCGTTTTTACCGGCAACGTCGGGCGCCAGATCCTCGCAGCGCTAAATCTGCTTCAACGTCTTGATTTTCCTCGTTTGCAGCCCGACGGAGATGCCGCTCGTCAGTCCAGCCGAGCGCGTGGCGGCCATCCGCCGAAGCACCGTCAGAATAAATGTTCGTATTTAAAACAGCAGCTTAGCCGCCTATTACGAATATCGAAGCGACAATAATGCAGCGCCGGGGTTGGTTATTCCGGGGGATATTTACCAAGCAATTGTCAAGTTATTCCTGTACGATGCCTGGCCGAGTTACTTTTCTAAAGGTTAATGGCCGCCATGCGTGTAAAAGCATCCACCAGCAAAGCAAAGCCAGCTCCAGCCGTTGAAACCAGCGAATCGATTAACGATCAAATCGCAGCGTTCCTCAAATCCGGCGGCGAAATTCAGCAAATTGCCAAAGGCGTCAGCGGCCAGACGTTTGGCCCGTCCAAGCAGATCAGCCTGGGCAAGAAGTAACAACCCGGTTTACCCCCGTCCAGAGGCGCTTTGAGCTTCGAAGCGCCTGGACTGGCACCGCGCAATTCTCCCTTCGCTTTAAACAAAAACCTCGAAAATCGACGAACGGCCATCAACGCCGAGCATTCGCCGGTATCCTTGCACGCGTCTAGATCAAGCGTTTCAGCAGGCCCATGGTCCTGCGCTCGCGGTTCATGGAGTGACGCATGCGCCTATCTTCCTGTTTATTGCTCGTCAGCCTGCTATCGGCAGCGATTGCGCACGCCCAGGTTTTTCAGCGCGAACTGGGCGATTTCGATCTCAAACTCGGCACGACTCCCAGCCGCAGCATGGCCCAGGGTCTGGTGAAACCGGCGGCGGTCGGCTCATTCCATGGCGGCCTCGACTTGAGTCACGACAGCGGCGTGTATTTCGGCCAATACGCACCGAGCATGGGCATCACGCCGGGCAAGAATCTTGAAATCGACTCCTACGTAGGCTTTAAGCAGCCTTTCGATCAGACCCTCGGCTATGAAGTCGGGATGATCCACTACAGCTATCCTCGCGTGGACACTCTCGACAGTCAGGAGGTGTTCGGCGGGCTGACCCTGCTCGGCAGCCGCTTCGGCGTCGCCTTGAGCAACGACCCGGATAAACAGAACAACACGCTGTTTGCCGATCTCGGCGGTAACCAACCGTTCGGCATCGGTGTCAGCATGAAATACACCACCCATCAACTGAACACCCCCGCCGCGGTGGACGGTGGCTATATCAGCAGTTTCACCGACTGGTCGGTGAAGTTGTCCCGGCCGTTCATGGGCGTCGATCTCGACCTGATCTATAGCAATTCCAGCCTCAGCGGCAGCGATTGTTCGGCCTATTCCGGGCACAACAGCCAGTGCGACGGTCTCGTCACCCTCAAGGCTGCCCACGCCTTCTATTGATCGGCTGAACTGCCGCGCGCATCCTGCATCACATAAGAATCAGATTCCCGAAGCCAGGCTCTCGCAAGGATTTGCCCATGTCTCGCTGGTTCAAACAGATTGCCGCCCTGCTGATCTTCACCCTCGCCCTCGGCGCCTGCAGCCGTGTCGGCCTGGCCTACCGCAACCTCGACGTGATCATCCCGTGGACGCTTGGCGACTACGTGGACATGAGCGGCGAGCAGAAAGACTGGTTCAACGAACGCCTCAAGGGCCACTTGAGCTGGCACTGCACCACTCAATTGCCGGGTTACCTTGACTGGCTGGACCGATTGCAGGGCATGGTCGAACGCAATCAAATCACCGACGCCGCCCTGCAGGAACGCACCGCCGAAGCCAAACAGGCGATCGCCGAAACCGCGCGGGAAATCACCCCGTCGGCCATCGAACTGCTGCAAGGCCTGGACGATAAGCAGGTCGCGGAAATGAACGACGCGTTCGCCAAGGATCTGCGCAAGCGCCAGCAGGAATACGTCAAACCGCCCCTGGCGCAACAAATCAAGGAACGCGGTGAACGCATGGAAAAACGTCTGAATGACTGGCTGGGACCGTTGAGCGACACGCAGAAGCAACGCGTCGCAGCCTGGAGCAACGCGCTGGGCGATCAGAACACCCAGTGGATTGCGAACCGCGCCCATTGGCAGCAACAGTTCAGCGCCGCCGTTGCGCAACGCCAGAGTCCGGAATTCCCACAACGCATCGAGACGCTTCTGGTCAACCGCGAGCAGTTATGGACAGCGGATTACCGCAAGGCCTACGCCAACACGGAAGCGCAGGCACGTGCACTGTTTGTCGACCTTATGGCCGAGAGCACGCCGCAACAGCGAGAGCGCTTGTTGAAGAAGATCGAGGGCGTGCGCAAAGACTTCAATGACCTCAAATGCCTGAAAGCTGCACAAAAATCTTGAGAAATACACATCCCCCTGTAGGAGTGAGCCTGCTCGCGATAGCGGTCTGTCAGTACATCTGTGACTGACAGACCGCTATCGCAAGCAGGCTCACTCCTACAAGGGGGCGGTGTTCAGTCAGGCAATCTGCGCCTTGGAGGCGACTTCATCAAATGTCACTTCATCCAGCGCATCCTCCTGCTCATCCAGCACCTGACGCGGATGGTCATTGCCGGGAATGCTGCTGTCGATCAGGCTCAGCAGGCTGGAACCACGCGGCGTCAGAATGAAATTATTGCCGGTACTGCCCTCATGGTCCGGACGCGGCTCGATGTAGCCGCGCTCAAGCAAGAGCTTTTCATAATCACAGGCCAGGGTTTTCAAGTGGTCCAGATTGTCGATCGGCTCGCCAGCGCTGGCTTTCTCGGCCGCATGGTCCTCGGCATAAGCGCGTGGGGCGAAGCTGTGGCCAGCGCTGTTCTGCACTTCATGCAGCAAACGCTCAATCAAATCCCAGTTATAAGTCGTCATCCTGATCCAACCTCCGGTGCGGGTGATGTGTGCCGCGTTCAAAGGTTGTGACCGAAGCGCTGCGCAGCCGTTCAGCCGCATTTACGGCGTCCGACCGACCGACGGTGTGTCGATTCTTCGGTACGTTAAACGACTAGTCTGAAACAGCCGGTTTAACCCCGCAGGAGACATCGTCATGAACGTTGAGAACCATCCGGTGGTAACACGCGAAGCCTGGCTCGCCGCCCGCCAGCAACACCTGGCCCACGAAAAAGCCTTCACCCGGGAGCGCGACCGCCTCAGCGCCGAGCGCCGCGCCCTGCCGTGGGTCAAGGTCGACAAGGATTACCATTTCCAGAGCGCGAGCGGCGAACTGAAACTCAACAACCTGTTCGGCAAGCACAGCCAGCTGATCATTTACCACTTCATGTTCGCCAAAGATTGGCAGGAAGGTTGCCAGGGCTGCTCGTTCCTCAGCGACCACATCGACGGCGCCAATCAGCATCTGGCCCATCACGATGTCGCGGTGGTAGCAGTGTCCCACGCGCCGTTTAACGAGTTTCAGGCATTCAAACAAAGGATGGGCTGGAAGTTCGACTGGGTTTCGTCCGAGGGTTGCGACTTCAATTACGACTTCGGCGTCTGCGCTCGGGCTGAAGATGTCGCCAAGGGAACGGCTACGTACAACTACGAAAAAACCGACAGCGCCGAGGAAGAAATGCCGGGGCTGAGCGTGTTTTATCGCAACGACCAAGGCGAGATTTTCCATACCTATTCAACATACGCCCGAGGCCTCGACATGCTGGTTGGCGCTTACCACTACCTTGATCTGACGCCCAAGGGCAGGAATGAAGACGAGATCATGGAATGGGTGCGGCATCATGATCGGTACGACGGTGCTGCAAAATCCAGCTGCTGCCACGCCGATTGAGTGCAGCACCGATCCCACCGATTCTGAACTTTTGCCAGGCTTCAGCCCTCAACCGGTTAACCCGCCTTAACCGGAACTGAGGCCTGCCCATGAAAACCCTGATCAAGCTGTCCCTCGCCGCTACGCTCGCCTGTGCCCTGCCCGTCTGGGCCTGTACGCCCGAAGAGGCCGCGGTCAAACGTGAGCAACTGGCCAAGGAGGTTGCGAAACTCACCGAGCAAAATCCGGCCAAGGCCAAGGAAATCAACGCCGAGTTGCAGAAAATGAATCTGGGCACGGCCAGCGCCGATCTACCGGACAAGTGTCAGCTGATCGATAAGCGCTTGCAGGAACTGGGTTCGGCGGAGAAAAAAGCCGACAGTTGAGACATAAAAAAACCGGACAATGTCCGGTTTTTTTATGCACGACGCTAAAGCTTACTCAGCCGCAGGCTCGGCCGGCTTGCGGCGCTTGAGCGGGGCCATGCCGTCGCTGCTCACCAGAGAATCCGGTTTTGGACGGTTGACGCTCTTGCGTTTGGTCGGCGTCTTGGCGGCGGTTTTCTTTTTGTCGCCCTTGGCGTCGGTCTTTTTCTTCTTCACGCCGACGGCTTTGCCCGAGGCCTTGACCTTTTTCGGTCCGCCGTAGGTGCCTTTGACTTCCTTGATCGTGCGGCGCTCGAAGCTCTGCTTCAAGTAGCGCTCGATGCTCGACATCAGGTTCCAGTCGCCGTGGCAGATCAGCGAGATCGCCAGACCATCGTTGCCGGCGCGGCCGGTACGACCGATACGGTGTACGTACTCGTCGCCGCTGCGTGGCATGTCGAAGTTGATTACCATGTCCAGGCCATCGACGTCCAGACCACGGGCCGCAACGTCAGTCGCGACGAGGATCTTCACGCCGCCCTGCTTCAGGCGATCGATCGCCAGTTTGCGATCCTTCTGGTCTTTCTCGCCGTGCAGCACGAACGCCTTGTATTCCTGAGCCACGAGGCGGCCATAAATGCGGTCGGCCATG
Source organism: Pseudomonas sp. SWRI99 (assembly GCF_014270125.1). Lineage (NCBI taxonomy): Bacteria > Pseudomonadati > Pseudomonadota > Gammaproteobacteria > Pseudomonadales > Pseudomonadaceae > Pseudomonas > Pseudomonas sp. SWRI99. The sequence goes on from NZ_JABWQR010000002.1 coordinate 169,879, forward strand.
GCGCGGGTGTTGGTGAAGATGATCGCCTTCTGGTAGGTCTCGTTGGCCAGCAGCCAGTTCACAATTTGCTCTTTGTGCTGATTGTGGTCGGCGGTGATGATTTGCTGACGCGTCGTCGAGTTCAGTTGGCTGACCGCATTGAGCTGCAAATGCTCAGGATTGTTCAGCACCTTGGCGATCATCTCGCGCAGGCCGGATCCGCCAGTGGTGGCGGAGAACAGCATGGTCTGCTGACGGTTCGGGCATTCGTCGACCAGACGTTGCACGTCTTCGGCGAAGCCCATGTCGAGCATGCGGTCGGCTTCGTCGAGTACCAGCACTTCGACTTCTTTGAGGTCGAGGTTGCCGGCATTGAGTTGCTCGATCATCCGCCCCGGCGTACCGATGAGGATGTCCGGCACCTTGCGCAGCATCGCCGCCTGGACCTTGAAGTCTTCACCGCCGGTGATCAGGCCGGACTTGATGAAGGTGAACTGCGCGAAGCGCTCAACTTCCTTCAACGTCTGCTGGGCCAGCTCGCGGGTCGGCAGCAGGATCAGCGTCTTGATGCTGACGCGGATCTTCGCCGGCCCGATCAGACGATTGAGGATCGGCAGAACGAAAGCGGCAGTCTTGCCGCTACCGGTTTGCGCCGTCACCCGCAAATCACGCCCTTGGAGCGCCAGCGGAATGGCCGCGGCTTGCACAGGCGTTGGCTCGACAAATTTCAGCTCGGCCACGGCTTTAAGCAGGCGTTCGTGCAGGGCGAATTGGGAAAACACGGGTGCTACCTCGAAGATATGCAAAAAAACAGCTGCATAGATTACCGGTTTCGAGCACTCAGGCCGAGTTTCTTTGTGCAAACGGTGACAATCAGTGTTTTTTTTGTTGCCCGTTTTGTCGCCGACCGCAATACGCAGCGTCTTAAATGCTCTAATTGCCCCTCGCGTCTTTATAGAAGAAACGTTTCGCTTATGGATATCAAACAGCTCTGGCTCAACGCCCAGGACCTCTGGGGCACCCTTGAACAGCATCCGCTCTTGCAGTCGGGACTGGCGCTGATGGTGCTGCTGGTGATCGCGCTCGTGCTCGGACGAGTGGCGCGCTACCTGATCCTGCACGCCAGCCGCATGCTCGGTCGCCAGCCAGCTCTGCACTGGATCAATGACTTCCGGCACAACAAGGTGTTTCAGCGCCTGGCGCAGATGACGCCATCGCTGGTGATCCAGTTCGGCCTGCATCTGGTGCCGGAACTCAGCAAAACCTCGATGAATTTTCTCGGCAACGTGGCGCTGGCGTTCACCATTCTGTTCCTGCTGCTGGCGATCAGCGCCCTGCTCAATGCCTTGCTCGACATCTATGCGCGCACCGAACACGCCCGCACGCGCTCGATCAAAGGCTATGTGCAACTGGCGAAAATGGTCTTGTACGTGTTCGGCGCGATCATCATTGTCGCCACCCTGATCGACCGTTCGCCGCTGTTGCTGCTGTCGGGTCTGGGTGCAATGTCGGCGGTGATCCTGTTGGTCTACAAGGACACGTTGCTGTCATTCGTCGCCAGCGTGCAGCTGACCAGCAACGACATGCTGCGCGTCGGCGACTGGATCGAGATGCCGCAGGTCGGCGCCGATGGCGACGTGGTCGACATCACCCTGCACACGGTCAAGGTGCAGAATTTCGACAAGACCATCGTCTCGATCCCGACCTGGCGCCTGATGTCCGAGTCGTTCAAGAACTGGCGCGGCATGCAGCAATCCGGCGGTCGGCGGATCAAGCGCAGCCTGTTCATTGATGCCAGCGGCGTGCGTTTCATCCGCGATGACGAAGAAGAAAAGCTCTCGCAAGTGCACCTGCTGACCGACTACATGAGTCGCAAGAAAGCCGAGCTCAAGGCGTGGAACGAGGCCCAAGGCAATGTCGCGGCGATGTCGGCCAACCGCCGTCGGATGACCAATGTCGGCACCTTCCGCGCTTATGCGCTGGCGTACCTGAAGAGTCATCCGGAAATTCAGCCGAACATGACCTGCATGGTTCGCCAGATGCAAACCACCGCGCAGGGCATTCCGTTGGAAATCTACTGCTTCACCCGCACCACCGTGTGGGCCGATTACGAGCGGATTCAGGGGGATATTTTTGATTATCTGCTGGCGGTGCTGCCGGAGTTCGGGCTGAGTCTGTATCAGCAGCCGAGTGGCGGGGACTTGCGCGCGGGATTATTGCCGGCGGTGCTGGGCTCGGCGAGTATTCCGGAGCCTGAAAAACACGTTATGTAACCCTGCAAATCGAAACTGTGGGAGCGGACTTGCTCGCGAAAGCGCAGTGTCATTCAACAAAGAGATTGACTGACCTGACGCCTTCGCGAGCAAGCCCGCTCCCACATTGGTATTTGTGAATCAGCGGTTACGCGGTGGCCGCGGATTTTCGAATCCCCAACCGGCTGATCCACACAGCGGCGAGGATCACACTGCCGCCGAGGAACAACCGCCCCAGTTCCTCATGCTGATTCCAGATCAGCAAATTCAACAACAAGCCCACCGGCACGTGCAGGTTGTTCATGACCGCCAGGGTGCCGCCATTGACCATGCACGCGCCTTTGTTCCACCAGTACAGGCCCAGCGCCGTCGAAACCAGCCCGAGGAACAGCAACACCGCCCATTGCAGTGGCGCTTCCGGCAGGAAGTTGGATTTGCCGAACAGCAGAAACGCCGGCAGTACCACCATCAATGCACCCAGGTAGAAATAACCGAAGCGGCGGTAATGCGGCAGATCACTCGGGTGTTTCGCTACCAGATGCTTGTACAGCACCTGTCCGGCGGCGTAGGTGAAGTTAGCCAGTTGCAGCAACAGGAAGCCCATGAAGAAGTCCGGACTGATGCTGTCGAAACGAATCACCGCCGCGCCACCGACTGCCACCAGCGCGGCGATTAGCGCCCACGGATTGAAGCGGCGGTTCAGCGCGTCTTCGATCAACGTCACGTGCAACGGCGTGAGAATGGTAAACAGCAACACCTCCGGTACGGTCAGCACGCGGAAGCTCAGATACAGACAGACGTAAGTCACGCCGAACTGCAAGGCGCCGATCAGCAGCATGCCACGCATGAACGCCGGCTCCACCGAACGCCAACGTGTCAACGGAATAAACACCAACCCGGCCAGTACCACACGCACCAGCACCGCAAAGTAACTGTCGACGTGACCGGCGAGGTATTCGCCGATCAGACTGAAGGAAAACGCCTGGATCAGCGTGACAAAAAGTAGATAGCCCATGCTCGCCTCGAAATCGAATGGCGGCGACGATAGCGTTTTTTGCGCCAGACCGCGAACCCACTGACAACACAATCCCTTGTAGGAGTGAGCCTGCTCGCGATGGCGGTGTTTCAGTCAAAACTGATGCGTCTGAACGACCGCTATCGCGAGCAGGCTCACTCCTACAAGGAAATCTATCCTGCTCATCAAATCGCAGACAAAAAAAAGCCCGATCTCGCTAAAGCGTTCAATCGGGCTACAGCACTCAGGAGCAAAAGTGCAAAGGGAGGTTCGATGCGCGTGGAGCCTTGAAGGGGTTGCGCCAGATCACTAGACCATCCAGCGATTATCTGGCGATTAACCGATCAAGCGACCTGAGACAATTTGGCGTTGGCCTGATTCAGCCCCCTCTCCTGGAAGTCACCACCCAGGTTCATGCCCTCGGCATGGATAAAGGTCACGTCATGGATACCAATGAACCCCATGACCTGACGCAAATACGGTTCCTGATGATCCGCCGGACCACCGGCATACACACCACCGCGGGCGGTCAACACAAAGGCACGCTTGCCGTTGAGCAGGCCTTGCGGACCGGTTTCGGTGTATTTGAACGTCACGCCGGCACGCAGCACATGATCGAGCCAGGCCTTGAGGGTGCTCGGGATCGCAAAGTTGTACATCGGCGCAGCCATGACCAGCACATCGGCGGCGAGCAGTTCATCGGTCAAGGCGTTGGAGCGGTCCAGCGAGGATTGCTCGGCGTCGTTACGCTGCTCGGCGGGTTTCATCCAGCCACCCAGCAAGTTGCTGTCCAGATGCGGCACCGGGTTCACGGCGAGGTCACGCACGGTGATCTGATCGGCAGGGTGCGCGGCTTTCCATTGAGCGATGAAGGTCTGGGTCAGTTGACGAGAAACCGAGTCTTGCTGGCGGGCGCTGCTTTCGATGATCAGAACGCGGGACATGGTGTGTAGCCTCCATCCGGGAATGTTGTAAGTCGATGGAGTGAAGGTTAAACAAAGCCAATTCGATGAAAAAGCGCAAATATCCGCTGTAACCCATCGATAAATTCGTTTATAAGCTAACGCATACCCTTGTAGGAGTGAGCCTGCTCGCGATAGCAGTGTGTCAGGCAACATTGATGTACCTGATACACCGCTATCGCGAGCAGGCTCACTCCTACAAATGCAAAACCGCTTATTTCGGGGTGCAGGTCAGTTTGATGCGCAGCTTGATGATCTCGCGGGTGAACTTGGCCGTGGCGTTTTTATGTTTGCCGGCCGGTACGTCGATGCTGCGCGTGCGCGGTGCTTCCGGACCGTTGCTGAACACTGCCCGGCAGGTCGCGTCGACGTCACCGTAGTTGGCCACCCGGATCGAGCCGATGTCGTTGTCGGTATCGAAAGTCTCGTAGTCGATCTTCATGCCGTTGAGATCCTTCTGCACATCGATCGGATAGGCAAACGCGGTCAACGGCAGCAGCGCCAGCAGCACACAACAGAATTTTTTCATTCGGCAGTCTCCATGAGGGACGGCCAGCTTAGGACAAGAGGAGCTATTGATGAAAGCGCCCCGCGTAACCCTTGATCAATGGCGAACATTGCAGGCCGTGGTCGACCACGGCGGATTCGCCCAGGCCGCCGAGGCCCTGCACCGTTCGCAGTCGTCGGTGAGCTACACCGTGGCGCGCATGCAGGACCAGCTCGGCGTGCCGCTGCTGCGCATCGACGGGCGCAAAGCCGTGCTCACCGAAGCCGGCGGCGTGCTGCTTCGGCGTTCGCGCCAACTGGTGAAACAGGCCAGCCAACTGGAAGACCTCGCCCATCACATGGAGCAAGGCTGGGAAGCGGAAGTGCGACTGGTGGTCGATGCGGCCTATCCGAGCGCCCGCCTCGTCCGCGCGCTGACCGCGTTCATGCCGCAAAGCCGTGGCTGCCGCGTGCGTCTGCGCGAAGAAGTCCTGTCGGGCGTGGAGGAAGTATTGCTCGAAGGCGTCGCCGATCTGGCGATCACCGGGCTGAGCATTCCCGGTTATCTCGGCGCCGAGTTGTGCGATGTCGAATTCATCGCCGTCGCCCACCCGGAACACTCACTGCACCGGCTCAACCGCGAGCTGAGCTTCCAGGACCTGGAAAACCAGATGCAAGTGGTGATTCGCGACTCCGGCCGCCAGCAGCCACGCGACGTCGGCTGGCTCGGCGCGGAGCAGCGCTGGACGGTCGGCAGCCTGGCCACGGCGGCAACCTTCGTCAGCAACGGCCTGGGCTTCGCCTGGCTGCCGCGCCACATGATCGAACGGGAATTGAAAGAAGGTTCGCTCAAGCTGCTACCGTTGGATCAGGGGCGCAGCCGCAACTCCAACTTCTACCTGTATACGAACAAGGAAAAACCCCTGGGCCCGGCCACGCAAATCCTCATCGAGTTGCTGCGTACCTTCGACACCTTGCCGCTGGACGCACCGTTCGCCGCCCCCGAACAAGCCTGACACGGAGTTCACCGATGGCGTATTTCGAGCACGAAGGTTGCAACCTGCACTACGAGGAATATGGCCACGGTACGCCGTTGCTGCTGGTTCACGGGCTCGGTTCGAGCACGCTGGACTGGGAAATGCAGATCCCGGTGCTGGCCGCGCACTACCGGGTGATCGTCGCGGACATTCGCGGCCACGGGCGTTCGGACAAACCGCGCGAACGCTACAGCATCCCCGGTTTCAGCGCTGACCTGGTGGCGCTGGCCGAACACCTGAAGCTCGGCCCGGTGCATTACGTCGGGCTGTCGATGGGCGGCATGATCGGCTTTCAACTGGCCGTCGATCAGCCGCAACTTCTCAAGAGCCTGACCATCGTCAACAGCGCGCCACAAGTCAAAGTGCGCACTCGCGACGATTACTGGCAGTGGTTCAAACGCTGGAGCCTGATGCGCCTGCTCAGCCTGGACACCATCGGCAAAGCCCTTGGCAGCAAACTTTTTCCCAAACCGGAACAAGCCGATCTGCGGCGCAAAATGGCTGAACGCTGGGCAAAAAACGACAAACGTGCTTATCTCGCCAGCTTCGATGCGATTGTTGGCTGGGGCGTTCAGGAACGACTTTCCCGGGTGTCCTGTCCAACGCTCGTCATCAGCGCCGACCGTGACTACACACCGGTGGCATTGAAAGAAACCTATGTGAAACTATTGCCGAATGCGCGGCTGGCGGTGATTGCCGATTCGCGCCACGCCACCCCGCTCGATCAACCCGAACGTTTCAATCAAACGCTGCTGGAATTTCTACAGGCAGCCGACCTTCAATCTCAGGATCACTGACCCATGCTGAAAAAACTCGCCCTCGCCGCTGGTACCGTGCTGTTCGCCGCCAACCTGATGGCTGCCACGCCGGCCAAAGCACCCCACGTGCTGCTGGACACGACCAACGGCCAGATCGAAATCGAACTGGACCCGGTCAAGGCACCGATCAGTACCAAGAACTTTCTTGAGTACGTCGACAGCGGTTTCTACAACAACACCATTTTCCACCGTGTGATCCCTGGCTTCATGGCCCAGGGCGGCGGTTTCACCCAGCAGATGCAACAGAAAGACACCAAGGCGCCGATCAAGAACGAAGCCAGCAATGGCCTGCACAACGTTCGCGGCACCCTGTCGATGGCGCGCACCTCCAACCCTGACTCGGCCACCAGCCAGTTCTTCATCAACGTTGCCGACAACGCCTTCCTCGATCCGGGCCGTGACGCCGGTTACGCGGTGTTCGCCAAAGTGGTCAAGGGCATGGATGTCGTAGACGTCATCGTCAACTCGCAGACCACCACCAAAAGCGGCATGCAAAACGTGCCGGTCGACCCTGTGATCATCAAGTCGGCCAAGCGCATCGACTGAGTTTCGCCGGGCATACCGAGCGGCGCCGGGCTGAGCCTGCGCCGCTCGCACTGATAAAAGGAGAGCCCGTGATCCGGGCGGTTATCTGATGCTCTATCGCCGTTTCGAACAATTGATCGATATCTTCCGCGACGCCCCGACCGCGTCCCCGCCGGACCGCGTCTGGCCCTTTTACACCTATTACCTGAAGCAGGTCTGGCCGAGCTTCGCCGCCCTGCTTGTGGTCGGCCTGTTCGCCGCGTTGATCGAAGTGGCGCTGTTCAGCTACCTGAGCCGTATCATCGATCTGGCCCAGGGCACACCGAACCCGAATTTCTTCAGCGACCACGCCCTCGAACTGACGTGGATGCTGGTGGTCGCCCTTGTGCTGCGACCGATTTTTTTCGGCCTGCACGATCTGCTGGTGCACCAGACCCTGAGTCCCGGCATGACCAGCATGATCCGCTGGCAGAACCACAGCTATGTGCTCAAGCAAAGCCTGAATTTCTTCCAGAATGACTTCGCCGGGCGCATCGCCCAGCGCATCATGCAGACCGGCAACTCGCTGCGCGATTCTGCCGTACAAGCGGTCGACGCGCTGTGGCACGTGGTGATCTACGCAATCAGTTCGCTGGTGCTGTTCGCCGAGGCGGACTGGCGCCTGATGATTCCGCTGCTGACGTGGATCGTCGCCTACATCGGCGCGCTATGCTACTTCGTTCCCCGCGTGAAAGACCGCTCGGTGGAAGCCTCCGACGCGCGCTCGAAACTGATGGGACGCATCGTCGACGGCTACACCAACATCGCCACGCTAAAGCTGTTCGCCCACACTAACTTCGAACAGCATTACGCCAAGGAAGCCATCGAAGAACAGACCGTCAAGGCGCAGATGGCCGGACGCGTGGTCACCAGCATGGACGTGGCAATCACTGCCATGAACGGCTTGCTGATTGTCGGCACCACCGCGCTGGCTTTATGGCTGTGGACACAGTCGCTGATCACCGTCGGCGCGATTGCCCTGGCCACCGGCCTGGTGATTCGCATCGTCAATATGTCCGGCTGGATCATGTGGGTGGTCACCGGCATTTTCGAGAACATCGGCATGGTTCAGGACGGTCTGCGCACCATCTCGCAACCGGTCAGCGTCACCGACCGCGAGCAGGCCAAGCCGCTGGACGTGGCCCGTGGCGAAGTGCGTTTCGAGCAAGTGGATTTTCACTACGGCAAGCAGAAGGGCATCATCGGCGACCTCAACCTGACCATCAAACCGGGCGAGAAAATCGGCTTGATCGGGCCGTCCGGCGCCGGCAAGTCGACCCTGGTCAACCTGTTGCTGCGCCTGTACGACGTTGAGGGTGGACGCATCCTGATCGACGGGCAGAACATCGCCGAAGTCGGCCAGGAAAGCCTGCGTGCGCGGATCGGCATGATCACTCAAGACACCTCGCTGCTGCACCGCTCGATCCGCGACAATTTGCTTTACGGCAAACCGGATGCGACCGATGCCGAGTTGTGGGATGCGGTGCACAAGGCTCGCGCCGATGAGTTCATTCCTTTGCTGTCCGACGCTGAAGGCCGCACCGGTTTCGATGCGCATGTTGGCGAGCGCGGGGTGAAACTGTCCGGCGGTCAGCGTCAGCGCATCGCGATTGCGCGGGTGTTGCTCAAGGACGCGCCGATTCTGATCATGGACGAAGCCACCTCGGCGCTGGACTCGGAAGTCGAAGCGGCGATTCAGGAAAGCCTCGAGACCTTGATGCAGGGCAAAACCGTGATCGCGATTGCCCACCGCCTCTCGACCATCGCACGCATGGACCGGCTGGTGGTGCTGGAGAACGGCAAAATCGCCGAGAGCGGCACCCATGCCGAGCTGCTCGCGCATCGAGGCTTGTACGCGCGGTTGTGGGCGCACCAGACCGGAGGCTTTGTCGGTATCGACTAATGCCCCACAGGGGTTCTGAATTTAGGCTTGGCGATAGGGCAATGCAGTGCGGGCTTCTTCGGCGTAGGCCAACACGCCGACGCGCTCTTGCTGAAGAAAATCCTTCACCGCCGCTTTCAATCCCGGATGGCGCAGGTAATGCCAGGAATGGGTGATCACCGGTTCGAAACCACGAATCAACTTGTGCTCGCCCTGAGCGCCGGCATCGAAGCGCTGGATGCCATGGGCAATCGCATAATCCATGCCCTGATAAAAACACGTCTCGAAATGCAGCCGATCAAACTCGGCCAGGCAGCCCCAATAGCGCCCGTAAAAACTGTCGCCCCCAACCAGACTGAAGGCCATTGCGACCGGCCTTGAGCCCTGTTTCGCCAGCACCACGCGAATCGCTTCGGGCATGCGCTCGGCCAGCAGGCTGAAAAATTCGCGGGTCAGATACGGCGCCTGCCGTCGCACCGCATAGGTGTTGGCATAACAGGCGTAGACAAAATCCCACTGCGCCTCGTCCAGCTCGCGACCTTCCAGCCATTCAAACTCAAAGCCCTGCCCCGCCACCTGCTCGCGCTCCTTGCGCATCTGTTTGCGCTTGCGTGAGCTGAGGGCGTCGAGGAAATCCTGAAAGTCGCGGTAATCACGATTCTGCCAGTGATATTGGCAACCGATGCGCTGCAACCAGCCCGGCTGCTCAGCCATCGCCGCGTCAGTAAACGGATCGGTGAAGTTGATGTGCGCACTGGAAAGCTCTTCGATCTGCAGATACCCCGGCAGGCTCTTCAGCAGTTCGAAACCATCCTCGACCTTTGCCGCCAGCAAGCGCGGGCCGCTGACCGGACTGAACGGCACGGCAGTCAACAGTTTGGGGTAGTAATCGATGCCGGCCCGCGCGCAGGCGTCGGCCCAGCCATGATCGAACACGTACTCACCGTAGGAATGCCACTTGCGGTAACTGGGCAGCGCGGCGATCAGTCGATCACCTTCGAGATGCAGCAAATGCTCGGGCTGCCAGCCTGAATGTGGGCCGACACTGCCACTGTCTTCCAGCGCACTCAGAAAAGCGTGACGCAGGAACGGCTGGTTATCCGGTACCAGCGCATCCCAGCTTGCCGGGGTGATTTCTGACAGGTTTTGCAGGCGTTGCAACGGCATCCACTGGCACTCCACAGCTTGGCGACAAAGCCCGGCGAGTATCGCTGATCGCGAGCCGTTGCACACGCTCAATCGGCCGACAGCGCTCTAACTCAATAGTTCACGCCCGACCTGCATCGTCATCAACCTGCCATCACTGTGCCACCGCTCTGTCATAAACGATCGCGATACTGGCGCCTGTTTTTAGAGCGCCGGGTTCTAGCCCGGACACAGTTTTCCGACCTCGTGTCGGTTGTGCCCAGGATGGTTCAGCCATCCCCTTTCATCTTTGGAGATTGCTATGCGTCTTGCTTCCACCAAAACTGCGGCGGCCCTGTGCGGCGGCTTGTTGCTGGCCATGAGCGTTCCGGCCAGTGCTGCAGTCGACGCCAAACTGCTCGACATGCTCAAAGCCAACGGGTCGATTTCCCAGGCGCAGTACATCGAGCTGCAAACAGAACTGGCCAAGGATCAGAAGGCTCAGCAGATCGCCCGGCAGGCGCAGCAGGAAACCAACGAGCAAGTGGCGGCGGTCGCGAAAAAGACCAACGAACAGAGCGCTTTTGACCAGAAACTGGCCTGGGCGGCCAAGACCCAGTTCAAGGGCGACGTGCGCATCCGTCAGGAGACCATCAAGATCGACGGCGAGCCAAACAACGGCGGCCGCGACAAGGACCGTCAGCGCATCCGTGCACGTCTGGGCGCCTACACCGAGATCAACCCGCAGGTCGACACCGGCATCCGTATCGCCACCGGCGGCGGCGACGATGCCCGCTCGACCAACCAGGATCAGGACAACTACTTCGACAAGAAGCAGATCTGGCTCGACCTCGGTTACATCGACTACCACCCGGATCAAATCAAAAACCTGCACGTCATCGGCGGCAAGATGCTGCAACCGTGGGTCAGCATGGGCGACGTGATCTGGGACAGCGACATCAACCCGGAAGGTCTGGCCGTCACCTACAAATACCCGCTGGGCAGCAGTGCAGAACTGTTCGGCAGCCTGGGTAACTACAATCTCAAGGACAACGTTGACGGCGACGGCGTGCAATTTCGTCACGACCTGCGCCTGACCGCCGGCCAGTTGGGGAGCCGCTTCAACATCACCGACAACCTGAAACTGACCCTGGGCGGCAGCGTCTACGCCTACCAGAACGATGAAGACAGCCGCTGCACCGGCACGTCCACGCCGTGCGCCCTGGCGGTCAACGGCAACTCGGCCAACAACGAATTCCGTTTGTATGAAGGGTTCAGCCAGGTCGATATCGGCGGTTTGCCGATGCCGCTGTCGTTCTACGGCCAGTACGTGAAGAACAACGATGCCGTGACCGATCAGGACACTGCCTGGTTGCTCGGTGCCAAGTCGAAAGTCTTCGGTTTCAACCTCGACTACAACTATCGCGACGTGCAGCGCAACGCCGTGGTCGGCGCCTTCACCGACTCCGACTTTGCCAACGGCACTACCGGTTCGCGAGGGCACAAGTTCAAGGTCGGTTACGACATCGACAAGAACTTCGCCGTCGGCGCCACGTACTTCCTGACCAAGGCTGATTTCGCCAGCCGTGGTCAGCGCGATGCCGATGCCAACACCCTGCAGCTGGATGCCGAAGCCAAGTTCTAGAACGGCAGTTACAAGCTACAAGCTACAAGCTACAAGCTACAAGCTACAAGCTACAAGCTACAAGCTACAAGCTGGAAGCTGGAAGCTACAAGCTACAAGTTACAAGCTGGAAGTGGATGCCTTTACTTGCAGCTTGAAGCTTGAAGCTGCCTAACTCCGGTGTGGGCGGGACGATCCCCATCATCCGTTCGTTTCAGCCGCACTTGGGTTATTCATTGATCTGTGGCGAGGGAGCTGGCTCCCTCGCCACATGTCCATCAGGGGCTGTTGTTACGGCGTTGCTCGGCCAAGCGCTCGGCCAGCGCATCGACATTCTCGTCAGGCTGTTCCGGCATGGCTTTAAGCGTCGCCTGCATCAAGCGCATCTGCCGCATGAAACGCCGGCAGTTGGGGCAGAACAACAGGTGATGACGCACCATCAGCGTCTCGCGAAAGCTCAGTTGGCCGTCGAGATAATCGCTGGATCGTGCCACTTGCTCCTTGCAGGTCAACATTCTCCCGTCTCCTCAAAATGTTCCACGGTCGCAAAGACCTTCAAGCGCGCCCGGTGCAGCAGCACGCGGACATTGGAGAGCGATATTTCAAGAAGATTACAGATTTCTTCCAGCTCCAGGCCCTGCCGTTCGCGCAACAGCAACACGCTGCTTTGCAACTCAGAGAGGCTCAGCAAGGTGTGCTCGAGGCATTCGCGCAGTTCATTTTCGGTCAGCAGTGCTTCGGGAGTGTCCTGGTGCCAGGCGAAAGGCTCGACCAGCCAATGCCCGTCGCTTGAAGAGAAGCGTTCATCGCCAAGGGTGCCGTGCGGCGCCGGCAGATCGTCCATCAGCACTTCCCGGCGATTGAGCTTGTAGCGACTCTTGGCCGAGTTGGCGGTGATAGTCAGCAACCAGGTCTTGAGACTTGATCGGCCCTCGAAGCTACCCAAATGGCGCACCACCGACAACCAGGCATCCTGCACCACTTCTTCGACATGACGCTGGCCGACAATCGCATAAGCCACCGCGCGCATGGCGCTTTGATAAGTGGTGACCACTTCCTTGAACGCCTGTTGCTCCCCCGCCAGCAAGCGCGCGAGCAGTTGGGTGTCGTCAGCCGCCATCCATCAATCCCCTTGTCCGGACTTCGAAAATGAACGCGGCAGGTATTCACCTGCCGCCATCTCCGAAAAATTACAGCGTTTCAGCCGCTTCGGATGTAGGAAAGAGCGACGCGATTAAGGGGAAATTAACCTGTTTCAGCGCTTGCGCAGAATCACGCTACCGATCGAGTAACCGGCACCGAACGAACTCAGCACGGCCAGCGAACCCGACGCCAGATCATCCTGATTTTTGTGGAAGGCAATCACCGAGCCCGCAGAGCTGGTATTGGCGTAAGTATCGAGAATCACCGGAGCTTCTTCTTCGGTGGCTTCGCGGCCCAGCAGCTTGCGCACGATCAGGTGATTCATGCTCAGGTTGGCCTGGTGCAGCCAGAAGCGTTTCACATCGGCAACGTTGAGCTGGTTCTCTTGCAGGTGTGCACCGATCAGTTCGGCGACCATCGGGCAGACGTCCTTGAACACCTTGCGGCCTTCCTGCACGAACAGCTTGTCGGGGGCGCCGATGCCCTCCTCGGCGGCACGGTTGAGGAAACCGAAGTTGTTGCGGATGTTGTTGGAGAACGTGGTCAGCAGCTTGGTGCTGACCACGTCGAACTGATATTTCGACGTCGCCAGATCCGCGCGCTCGATGATCACCGCAGTCGCCGCGTCACCAAAGATGAAATGGCTGTCACGGTCACGGAAGTTCAGGTGACCGGTGCAGACTTCCGGATTGACCATCAGGATCGCCCGCGCCTGGCCCAGTTGCACGCTGTTGGCCGCGGCCTGAATGCCAAACGTGGCCGAAGAGCACGCCACGTTCATGTCGAAACCGAAGCCCTGAATGCCCAGCGCTTCCTGGACTTCGATGGCGATGGCCGGATAAGCGCGTTGCAGGTTGGAGCAGGCAACGATGACGCCGTCGATGTCAGCGGCGGTCTTGCCGGCACGTTGCAAGGCTTGCTCGGCAGCGCCGATGGCCATCTGGCACAGCACCGACCATTCGTCGTTGGAACGCTCCGGCAGGCGCGGGGCCATACGTTGCGGATCGAGGATGCCGTCCTTGTCCATGACAAAGCGGCTCTTGATGCCCGAGGCTTTTTCGATGAACGCGGCACTGGATTCGGTCAGGGCCTGGACTTCACCGCGAGCGATGGCCTCGGCGTTGTCCGCATTGAACTGCGCGACATAGGTATTGAAAGACTGCACCAGCTCTTCGTTGGAGATGCTGTTGGCCGGTGTGTACAGGCCGGTGCCGCTGATGACGACGTTATGCATGGTCGTTTCTCTAATCTGTTCAGGCAGAAAGTGCTGGAACCGTCGTACCAACACGCAAAGGGTCTATTCCCATCCGGGGGACGCAAACCTGGCATCGTTTTATTCCGCGGCGCGACACGGCCGAAGGCTCTGGGTCGCGAAACGGCGGGTTATGGTGGCGAAGTTTGCCATAAACCCAGAATTTTGGCGCCTTCCTCAAGATCAACACGGATGATCGTTCCCACGCTCCTGCGTTGGAATGCAGCCCGTGACGCTCCGCGTCACTGGACGCGGAGCGTCACCAGAGGCATTCCCACGCAGAGCGTGGGAACAATCAAAGGCGCGAGGTCAGGGCTCTACCTGGCTCCACTGTTTATTCAGGCGCTTGTCCGAGATCGGTACTTTCGTGCCCAACTGCTGGGCAAACAGCGACACGCGGTATTCCTCCAGCCACCAGCGGTACAACTCCAGTTGCGGATCGCGTTTGCCTTCCTGCGCATGCTTGGCCGCGCGGGTCTGGTATTGCGCCCACAGGCCGGCGAGTTCGCCGCTCCAGACCCGGTCCTTCTGTACTTGCGCGCCGAGTTTCTCGAAACGCTGCTCGACCGCTTTCAGATAACGCGGCAGTTCCTTGAGCCACTGCATCGGCGTTTCGCGGACGAAGCCCGGATAGACCAGATGGCCGATCTGCTGCTTGATGTCGTTGAGCGCCACTGCCTGAGCAAGATCGATCTTACCCTTGAAGCGCTTTTGCAGGCCGTGCCAGATCTTGAGGATTTCCAGGGTCAGCCGCGCGACGCGCTCGGCGTGTTCGGTCCAGCTGCCGCGTTTGCGCTCGGCCAATGCCGCCAACCCGGCGCCGTCGCGGGGCAACGGGTCTTCGCCTTCGAGAATGCAGCTGTCGAGGCTGGCCAGCAAAATGTCTTCGATCAGTGCATCGACCCGGCCCAGCTCGCGATACAGCAGCCCCAACTCTGTCTGCCCCGGCAACTTGCCACGCAGGAATTTCGCCGGCTCGGCCAGTTGTTGCATCAACAAGCGCTGCAAGGCACGGCGATGCTGGAACTCGGCTTCAGCCGGGGTGGAGAAACGCCCTTCCTTGACCGTACCGCCCTCTTCCACCAGCGCCGGGTACACCGTCATCGACAGCCCGGCGATTTTCTGCTGAGTCTTTTCCGCCACCGGCGCGAAGACTTTCGCCTCGACCGGTTGCTGACTTTTCGCACTCTGCGGCACCGCCAATGCGGCCTGACTGGCTTCGGCAAAGCGTGCGGTCAGCTCGGCCAGATCGCGACCTTCACCGAGGAACTTGCCTTGGCCGTCGACGATTTCCAGGTTCATGCGCAGATGGCTTTCGACCTGTTGCACAGCTTCCGCCCACGCTTCATCGCTGACCCGCGCGCCGGTCATGCGCAGCAGCTCGCGGCCGAGCGCTTGCGGCAGCGAGCCGTCGGCGAAGGTCATGCGCTGCAACGCGGCTTTGATGAAGTCCGGCACCGGCACGAAGTTCTTGCGCAGGGCTTTCGGCAGGTTGCGCACCAGCGCAATGCACTTGGCCTCGATCAGCCCCGGCACCAGCCATTCCAGACGTTCCGGCGGCAGCATCGGCAGCAGCGGCGCCGGCACGCGCAAGGTCACGCCATCGCGCGGATGGTTGGGTTCGAAATGGTAAGTCAGCGCCAGCTCCAGATCGCCGATGTGCAGCGTATCCGGGTAATCGCGGGCGGTGACTTCGCTGGCCTCGCGGGCCAGCACGTCTTCTTCGCGCATGATCAACAACTGCGGGTCTTTCTGGCTGTTGACCTTGTACCAACTGTCGAAGGTCGCGGTCTGGTGGATCTCCGCCGGCAAACGCGCATCGTAGAAGGCGTACAAGGTTTCTTCGTCAGCGAGGATGTCGCGGCGCCGGGCCTTGGCTTCCAGTTCGTCGAGCTGCTCGAGCAGCTTCTGATTAGCGCTCAGGCATTTTGCCCGCGACTGGATCTCGCCGCGCACCAGCCCTTCGCGGATAAACAGCTCACGCGAAACCACTGGGTCCACCGGACCGTAATGCACCGGACGACGACCGACCACGATCAGCCCGAACAGGGTGATCTGCTCGTACGCCACGACCTGGCCGCGCTTCTTTTCCCAGTGCGGTTCGAAGTGGTTTTTCTTGATCAGGTGCCCGGCCAGCGGTTCGATCCAGTCGGCATCGATCTTGGCGACCATGCGCGCGTAGAGCTTGGTGGTTTCCACCAGTTCGGCGGTCATCAACCACTGCGGGCGCTTCTTGCCGATGCCTGAAGAGGGGTGAATCCAGAAGCGCCGCTGGCGAGCGCCGAGGTAATCGCCGTCCTCGGTTTTCTGACCGATCTGGCTGAGCAGGCCGACCAGCACCGCTTTGTGCAGCTTCGGATAATCTGCCGGCTCTTTATTCAGGCTCAACTGCATGTCGCGGCAGATCAGGCTCAACTGCCGGTGAGAGTCGCGCCACTCGCGCAAACGCAAGTAGTTGAGGAAGTTCTTGCGGCACCAGTTGCGCAGCGGGCTGGCGGTCAGCGCCTGGCGTTGCTCTTCGAAACCACGCCACAAATTGACCAGTCCGGCAAAATCCGAATCCGGATCCTTCCATTGCGCATGGGCCTGATCGGCGGCTTGCTGACGTTCCGGAGGTCGCTCGCGCGGATCCTGAATCGACATGGCGCTGGCGACGATCAGCACTTCCTGCAAGCTGCCGAGTTTTGCCGCCTCGAGCAGCATGCGGCCCATGCGCGGATCCACCGGCAAACGCGCCAACTGCCGACCGAGCGGCGTCAGTTGGCTGTTGCGATCCACCGCCGAAAGCTCTTGCAGCAAATTGAAGCCGTCGCTGATCGCCTTGCCGTCCGGCGGCTCGATAAACGGGAACGCGGTAATTTCGCCGAGGCGCAGGTGCAGCATCTGCAAAATCACGGCGGCGAGGTTGGTGCGCAGAATTTCCGGATCGGTGAATTCCGGACGACCGAGGAAATCTTCCTCGCTGTACAAACGCACGCAGATGCCCGGCTCGACCCGCCCGCAACGGCCCTTACGCTGATTGGCACTGGCCTGGGAAATCGCTTCGATCGGCAGACGCTGGACCTTGGCGCGGTAGCTGTAACGGCTGATTCGCGCGGTGCCGCTGTCGATCACGTAGCGAATGCCCGGCACGGTCAGCGAGGTCTCGGCAACGTTGGTCGCCAGTACCACGCGGCGGCCCGGGTGCGACTGGAAAATCCGCTGCTGCTCGGCCGGCGACAGACGCGCATACAGCGGCAGAATTTCGGTGTGCTTGAGCTGGGCCTTGCGCAGCATGTCGGCGGCGTCGCGAATCTCCCGCTCACCCGGCAGGAATACCAACACATCACCGGGGCTGCGGCGTTCGCTACGCTCGTACGCAGCGATTTCGTCGAGGGTGGCGAGAATCGCTTGATCGACCGTCAAGTCATCCTCGACGCGGTTGCCCTCTTCGTCCTGCTCCAGGGTCAGCGGTCGATACCAGGTTTCAACCGGAAAGGTACGACCCGACACCTCGACAATCGGCGCATCGTCGAAATGCTTGGAGAAGCGCTCCAGATCGATGGTCGCCGAAGTGATGATGACTTTCAGGTCGGGACGCCGCGGCAGCAGGGTTTTCAGATAGCCGAGAAGGAAGTCGATGTTGAGGCTGCGCTCGTGGGCTTCGTCGACGATGATCGTGTCGTAGCGTTCGAGGTAGCGGTCGTTCTGGGTTTCCGCGAGCAGGATGCCGTCGGTCATCAGTTTGATCAGGGTGTTGGCATCGCTCTGGTCTTCAAAGCGCACCTGATAGCCGACCAGCGCACCGAGCGGCGTGCCAAGCTCCTCGGCAACGCGACTGGCAACGCTGCGCGCGGCGATCCGACGCGGCTGGGTGTGGCCGATCAGGCCGTGCTGACCGCGACCGATCTCCAGACAGATTTTCGGCAACTGCGTGGTTTTGCCCGAACCGGTCTCGCCGGCGATGATCAGCACCTGATGTTGCTCCAGGGCCTTTTTGATCTCGTCGCGCTTGGCTGCAATCGGCAAACTGTCGTCGTAACGAATCACCGGCAGGCTGGCGCGGCGCGCCAGCACCTGGTCACAGGACGTCTGCATGCGCGTCACCCACTGCGCCAGTTTGGCTTCGTCGGGTTTCTTGCGCAGCTCAAGCAACTGCCGCCGCAGCCGGTGACGGTCGGCGAGCATGGCGTGATCGAGATTTTTCAGCAGTTTGTCGATGGAGGGCGATTCGTCGGTCATCGGGTAGGCAATTCGGTCGTCTATTTGTGCAGGGGGCGGATTGTCGCAGAAAAGCAGCTATTAGCGGCAAGCTACAAGCTGCAAGTCACTGCGGCTTTTAACTTGCAGCTTGAAGCTTGCCGCTTGCAGCTGCTTTTTGTTATTCGTTATCGAGGCCCTTGCGCCGATACGGGAAGACGTCGATGACTTTACCGGCACGAATCGCCTCTTGCAGGCTCTTCCAGTAGTCGGCGTTGTACAACTCGCCATGCAACTGATCGAACAGCTTGCGCTGCCCGGCGTCGGCAAACAGAAACGGCGGGAACTCCTCGGGAAACACATCCAGCGGCCCGATCGAATACCACGGTTCAGAGGCCATTTCGTCTTCCGGTGTGCGCGGTGCCGGGATGTGGCGAAAATTGGCTTCGGTGAGAAAGCAGATTTCGTCGTAGTCATAAAACACCACTCGGCCGTGGCGGGTGACGCCGAAGTTTTTCAGCAGCATGTCGCCGGGGAAAATATTCGCCGCCGCCAATTGCTTGATCGCCAGACCGTAGTCCTCAAGCGCTTCACGTACCTGCGCGTCGTTGGCGTTTTCCAGATAAAGGTTGAGCGGGGTCATCCGGCGCTCGGTCCAGCAGTGGCGGATCAGCACGCTTTCGCCTTCGACCGAGACCGTGGACGGCGCGACTTCGAGCAATTCCTCGAGGCATGCCGGATCGAATTTGCTCAGCGGAAAACGAAAATCGGCGAACTCCTGGGTATCGGCCATGCGGCCGACCCGGTCGACACTTTTCACCAAGCGATACTTTTCAATCACCGTGGCGCGGTCGACGTTTTTCGAGGGCGAGAATCGGTCCTTGATGATCTTGAACACGGTATTGAAGCCCGGCAGGGTAAACACGCTCATGACCATGCCACGCACGCCGGGAGCCATGATGAACTGGTCGTCAGTGTTGGCCAAATGATTGATCAGCGCGCGGTAAAATTCGGACTTGCCGTGCTTGTAGAAACCGATCGAGGTGTACAGCTCGGCGATGTGCTTGCCGGGCAGAATGCGCCGCAGAAACCCGATAAATTCCGCCGGCACCGGCACGTCGACCATGAAATAGGAGCGGGTGAAGGAGAAGATGATCGACACGTCAGCTTCGTCGGTGATCAACGCGTCGATCTGAATCCCGCGCCCTTCGCGATGCAACAGCGGAATCACCAGCGGCCACTGTTCGTCGCGGGTGTAGATGCGCCCGACCAGGTACGCGCCCTTGTTGCGGTACAGCACCGAGGAAAACAGCTCGACGCTCAGTTCCGGGTCCTTGCACACCCAGTCCGGCAGGTTTTCACGCAGTTGCGCTTCGAGACGATGCACGTCGCCTGGCAGGTCGGCGTAATCCTCGCTGAAGCGATAGTCGGCGAAAATGCTCGCAAGCATCGCCGATAACTGCCCCTGCGGCTTGTATGTGCGCGTTTGCGCAGCCCGGGCACGGCGCAGGCTCGGACGCGTGGTGTGGATGAACATGCAGCCGTCGCTGATCAGGTCGTGGCTGAACAGCCCGCAAAAGATCGAGTTGTACCAGGTCTCGGACAGTTCATCGTCGAAGCGCAGGTCGATGACACTGATATAGGCGCTTTTCACCAGCGGCCAGCAGCTGACATTCATCAGCGTCTCGTCATCGAAATATTCGCGCAGGCGGGCGATGGTTTCGCCGACCTTTTCCTCGTAGAGGTTGATCCGCGCCGCCGATGCGGTTTGTATTTCCTGCCAGCGCGCCTGCTCGAAACGTTCCCGGGCGCCGTCGGTGATCCGGCGGAAATGCTCGCGGTAATCGTCAAAGCCATCGAGGATCATGCGGGCGATGTCGGTGGCTGGCCATTGCTGCGGCATAGATGAAACCTCTGCGTGCGCTCGAAAGCTTGAGCTTAGCCACGGAACGGGCCTTTGGAGAAGTGCAATATCGGCCAAAAACCGAACCCGGACGTACGGTGCCGCGTTTCGCCGGGAGAATTAAACGCCCCAATTGCGGTTGCCATCGTCCGGCCCCTCGGCAACACTCTCGTCCCGATCAAGCAAGGAGCCGCCCGTGAGCCCCGTCGATATTTTCCGCATGTTGTCGCTGGCCGCTATCTGGGGCGCGAGTTTTCTGTTCATGCGCATTATTGCGCCAGTGATCGGCACGATTCCGACCGGTTTTTTCCGCGTGTCGATCGCCGCCGCGGGCCTGCTGGTGATTCTGGGCCTGATGCGCATCAGTTGGGATTTCAAGGGCAAGCTGAAAACCGTGATGTTGCTGGGCGTGATCAATTCGGCGATCCCGGCGACGCTGTACTCGGTGGCCGCGCAAGTGCTGCCGGCCGGGTATTCGGCGATTTTCAACGCCACCACGCCGCTGATGGGCGTGCTGATTGGCGGACTGTTTTTCAGTGAAAAACTCTCGGCGGCGAAATTGGCGGGGGTGTTCCTCGGTCTGTTCGGGGTCGGCGTGCTGACCCGTGCCGGGCCGGTGGCGTTCGATCTGCAACTGCTGCTGGGGGCGGTCGCCTGCCTGCTGGCGACTACCTGCTACGGTTTCGCCGGATTCCTCGCACGGCGCTGGCTGGATCAGGCGGGCGGGCTGGACAGCCGTCTGTCGGCGCTGGGCAGTATGCTCGGTGCGACGCTGTTCCTGTTGCCGCTGTTCGCCTATAGCGTGATCACTGCGCCGCCAGTCAGCTGGGGTGGCTGGCATGTCTGGCTGTCGCTGCTTGGCCTAGGCCTGGGTTGCACGGCGTTTGCCTACATCATTTATTTCCGTCTGCTCAGCTCGATCGGCCCGGTGAAATCGATGACCGTGACCTTCATGATTCCGCCGTTTGGCGTGTTGTGGGGGGCGTTATTGCTCGATGAGCCGTTGTCGATGGCGCACATCTATGGCGGGGTGTTGATTGCGATTGCGCTGTGGCTGGTGTTGAAGCCGGCAGTGGTGAAGCCTGCAGAAGTTATGAATCGGTAATCTGCTTTGTTTATAGAATCGCCATCGCGAGCAGGCTCACTCCTACAGGGGAATGCATTCCAACTGTAGGAGTGAGCCTGCTCGCGATGGCGCCCGAACAGCCACCGCCTGTCTTTCTGCTATCCGGTCTTACGGAACACAAAAGCCAATCCAATAATAATCAACACCATCCCCAACACACTCAACGCCGCCAGCCGATTACCAAAAATCAGGTAATCCATCACCGCTGTCACCGCCGGCACCAGATAGAACAGGCTGGTGACATTGACCAGATTGCCCCGCGCGATCAGGCGATACAGCAACAGCGTCGCCAGCACCGAGACGACCAGACCCATCCACAAAACCGGCACGACAAAACCGCTGCTGTGCTCGAAGTGGAATGGCTGAAACGGTACGAAAACCGCGCACAGCAGCAAGCCGGCCAGATACTGCACCGGCAGCGTGCCGAGGGGATTGTCGGTGATGCGTTTCTGCATGATCGAGCCGAGTGTCATGCTCGCCAGCGCCAGCAGTCCGAACAACATTCCCGCCCAAGACATGCCGGCCAGACCGATGCCCTGATAAACCACCATGATCAGCCCCGCCAACCCCAGCGCCAGTCCGAACATCCGACTGGCCGAGCGCTGCCGTTCCATCAGCACCACCGTGAGGATCGGCTGCACGCCCATGATCGTCGCCATCACCCCCGGGGTGACTTTGCTGTTCAGGGCCAGCAGATAAAAAATCTGATAGGCCCCAAGCAACACCAGCCCCGTGGCGATCGCAAACAGCATCGGTTTGCCGCCCTTGGGCCATTTCAGTTTGAGCAGCGGCGCCAGCAGCAACAGCCCGCACAGCGCGATCGCGAAGCGAATCAGTAGAAAGGCAAAGGGCGAAGCATGGGCCAGGCCCCATTTGGAGAAGATCGCCCCGCTGCTCCACAGCAGAACGAACAGGCTCGTGGACGCCGCCGCGAGCGCGGATTGTTTCGAAAGGACAAACATGAATACCACCTGTAGTCAGGCAAATAGCCAACTCAGCCGAAGCTGAAATTCAGTAGGTTTTTGTGGCGGGCGCGGGAGTCGGCAGAAACGGCCGATCAGCCCGAAACACCAACGCCCGGCGGCGCTACGACTGCGCACACCGGCGTGCTACTGACAGGTGGGGGGTAATGACTGATCTGCCTGGGCTGCCGATTCCCGCACGGCACGACGCCAGCGTTGACCGCTGAATCGACTACCGCGCTGATGGGGGATGCAGGCATGGATACAGATCTTCATTGAGAGATGAAAGCGTGAGCACGGCGGCTCGCGCGAGCTGACTATAACCAGCGCAGGACACAGATTGCAATGACTTGGGCAGAGGGCCGGTAGCGACTGTGCGGCGCTGGGTGATTACAGTGATTGGCGGCTGAACACCTGCTCATTTATTGATCAACGTCGGTGACCCCATGAAAGCTGTCGTTGAAAAGAAAGCATCAGATTCCAAACCCAGAAAGAAGGGAGGAAAGCGGACTTCTGGTGAGTTATCTGAAACGGAAATGAATCGCATCAGGGACGCCCTGGCCAACCCAACCGGTGAAGAGCCAAACGGCGTTCTGGCCGGTTCGTCCTTTTCCTTCCGCTAATAAAAAACCGCTCCAAAGGAGCGGTTTTTATTTCTGGTCCGACTTCAACCAAACAACCAATACCCCAACAACGTCAGCACCAGCACCGCCAACACCGGCCGCATCACGCGGTAGGCCTTGGGATGGCGGCGTTTCCACTGTTTGACCATACCGCTGAACCGGTCGCTGAAACGCTTGCTCCAGGCATAAGCCTGATTGATGCCGCCAACGCGTTCGTCGTCGAGGTTCTGTGGCGCGGTGGCGCGGCCGAGCCAGCCGCTGATAAAGCGGTTGATGCGCGTCATGAAGCGGTTGCTCAGGGGACGTTCGATATCGCAGAAAAGGATCACGCGGGTCTGCTCGGTTTCATTCTTGACCCAATGTACGTAGGTCTCGTCGAACATGACGTCTTCGCCGTCGCGCCAGGCATACACCTGACCGTCGACGAAAATCCGGCAATCGTCGGAATTCGGCGTCGATAACCCCAAGTGATAACGCAGCGAGCCGGCGAAGGGGTCGCGGTGCGGGTTGAGGTGACTGCCGCCCGGCAGCAAGGCGAACATTGCGCCTTTGACGTTGGGAATCGCACTGACCAGCGCCACGGTTTTCGGGCACAGCGCCTCGGCCGATGGCAGCGGTTTGTCGTACCACTTGAGATAGAAACGCTTCCAGCCCTTCTTGAAGAACGAGCCGAAACCGGCGTCGTTGTTCTTCTCGGCGGCGCGTATATAGCCCTCGTCGAACAGGTGCATGGCTTCGTCGCGGATGGTTTGCCAGTTTTCGCGCAGGACATCGAGCTCAGGAAACTTGCTGCGATCCAGATACGGCTTGGACGGCACGCCCGAAAACAGGTACATCAAGGCGTTATACGGTGCGAACAGCGCCGAGTGGTTGACGAACTGACGCAGGACCGGCAAACGCGCCCTGCCGCGCAAATGCACAAAGAGCGTGCTGCCCAGAAACAGCAACAGCACAAACGCCTTGGCGGCAAACGAAAAGGTCATCAACAACTCCTTGAATAAAGACAACGCTGCACAATGCCCTTTACCCGACATGGCAGCCGGCCATGATAAACACTACCGGCCTCGGGAAAAACCCGCCTGACAGAAGATTCAGTATCAAGCGCTGCGCAACAAAGCATTTATTAACATGCGACTCCTGAACCTTGGCTGACCTGCATCAAAAAGCCTGAAAAATCGCAGCCGTCGGCAGCGCCTGTGGCTGCGATCCGCTTTATTGCTGGGTTTCCTGCTCGGTGAACAGGTCACTGAACAACATGCTCGACAGATAGCGCTCGCCCGAGTCCGGCAGAATCACCACGATGGTCTTGCCTTGCATCTCCGGGGTTTCTGCCAGGCGCACCGCGACCGCCATGGCTGCACCGCAGGATATCCCGCACAAAATCCCTTCTTCCTGCATCAGGCGCAGGGCCATGGCTTTCGACTCTTCGTCGGTGACCTGCTCGACCCGGTCAACCATCGACAAATCGAGGTTTTTCGGCACAAATCCGGCGCCGATGCCCTGGATCTTGTGCGGGCTCGGCTTGATTTCTTCGCCTGCCAGCGCCTGGGTGATCACCGGGGACGAGACCGGCTCGACCGCCACCGACACAATCGGTTTACCCGCCGTGTTCTTGATATACCGCGAAACACCGGTGATGGTTCCGCCAGTGCCGACACCGGCGACCAGCACGTCAACCGCACCATCCGTATCGTTCCAGATTTCCGGGCCTGTGGTCTTTTCGTGAATCGCCGGGTTGGCCGGGTTATCGAACTGCGCCGGCATGAAGTACTTGCCGACATCGCTGGCAACGATTTCAGTAGCTTTCTCGATGGCGCCTTTCATGCCTTTGGCCGGTTCGGTCAGCACCAGTTCTGCGCCCAATGCCTTCAGCACCTTGCGACGTTCGATACTCATCGAAGCCGGCATGGTCAACATCAATTTGTACCCGCGCGCAGCGGCAACGAAGGCCAGGCCGATACCGGTGTTGCCTGAAGTGGGTTCGACAATGGTCATGCCTGGCTTGAGTCTGCCGCTGCTTTCGGCATCCCAGATCATGTTCGCGCCGATCCGGCACTTCACCGAGTAACCGGGGTTGCGCCCCTCGATCTTGGCCAGAATGGTCACGCCACGCGGCGCGATGCGGTTGATCTGTACCAACGGCGTGTTGCCGATGGAATGGGCGTTGTCAGCGAATATACGGCTCATGGCTGGGTCCTTGTGCAGCGTTGAATTCAGCTTTTCAAGGTAAGCCTGTTGTCCATCACAGTCCAGTCGGGTCGAACGTCTGCAAATGCCGGCAGTCAATCGCATTGAGTCATCAAGGAACCCTGACCAAGGAACCATCATGAAGCGTCGTTACAGTTGGCCGCTCTGGACCCTCGCCGGGGTCGTTGTGCTGCTGGTCGCCCTGCACATCGCCCTGCCTTATCTGGTGCGCGACTACCTCAATGACAAGCTGGCGGACATGGGCGATTACCGCGGCCAGATCACCGATGTCGATCTGGCGCTGTGGCGCGGCGCGTACAAAATCAACGGCCTGAAAATCGTCAAGGTCGACGGCAAGGTGCCGGTACCCTTCGTCGACGCACCGCTGATCGACCTGTCAGTCAGCTGGCATTCACTGTGGTACGACCATGCCGTGGTCGCACAGGTGCAATTCCTCAACCCTGAGATCAACTTCGTCGATGGCGGCGCCAACAAGAAGAACTCGCAGACCGGTCAGGGCACCGACTGGCGCGAGCAATTGGGCAAATTGTTGCCGATTACGCTCGATGAGGTGCAGATCAACGATGGTCGCGTCACGTTCCGCAACTTCAATTCCAAACCGCCGGTTAACCTGAATGCCAGCAACGTCAACGCCAGTTTTTACAACCTGACCAACGTGGTCGACAAGGAGGGCAAGCGTGACGCCCGTTTCGAAGGCAAGGCCCTGCTGCTCGGCCACGCGCCAATGGAAACCACCGCGACATTCGACCCGCTGAGCAACTTCGAAAACTTCGAATTTCGCCTGCGCGCTCGCAACATCGAGCTCAAGCGCATGAACGACTTCGCCGCGGCCTACGGCAAATTCGATTTCAATGCCGGCCACGGTGATGTGGTAATTGAAGCCAAGGCAGAGAACGCTCGCCTGACCGGTTATATCAAACCCCTGCTGCGCGACGTCGACGTGTTCAACTGGCAGCAGGACGTCGAGAACGAGAACAAGGGCCTGTTCCGCTCAATCTGGGAAGCATTGGTCGGCGGCACCGAAACCGCACTGAAAAACCAGAACAAAAACCAGTTCGCCACCCGCGTCGAACTCAGCGGCAATGTCCACCAGCAAAACGTCAACGCCTTCGAAGCGTTCTTGCAGATTTTGCGTAATGGATTTATCCAGGCCTTCAATGCGCGGTACGAGCGGCCGACGCCGGATGAGGGCTAAGTTTTGCGGCTGACGACATATCGACCAGTGTCCTCAGCCGCTATTGATGAGCGCTGTTGCAGCGAATCCCAGCCCAGACAGGCCAACGCCAGAGAACGTGGCACTGCCTCACGCCCATTGCTGTAACGGCTGATGCTCCGAGCGCTCACACCCAGCGCCTCGGCGGCATCCTTGAGAGAAAGCCCGGTACGGGCTCGCCAGTCGATAAAAATGCGTGTGTTGTCATCCTGCGCATTCTGCGCCAGCGCATCCATGTACAACGTGTCTGCACCAATCTGTATGTCAGGTTGAAGCCATTCGACGATCCAGCCCTCGTCGCCCACTACGGCAGTCGCAAAGACTTCGCGATCAAGCAGTGGTCGCAGACCTGGATAAGTATGAATGTCCATCCCCAGGTCAACTGTCAGTTCCTGACCGTCTATAAAAGTCAGCGCCAACCTGAAATCCGACAGAACCTGCGCGGATCGCAGACGCGGCCGTTTCATGGGTAACATCGTTTCCACTCCTCCAGTAGTTGCGCCTGATGTGCGCCCACCCAGGCCAACGCTTCTTTGACGATCAGCGGCGGGGCCTTGCCCATCATCACTTCAATAGTTTCCAGGCTCAGCATCACATCAACGCCGCCACCGGTAAGGTGGACATGGGGCGGTGGGTGATCCTTCTCCCGCAGTTGAATTCGGTATTTATCGCGAAATCGATATTTAGTAGACATGCCGCAAGGCTATCGCCAAATCGGCGATACCTGAATACTGGCCATCCGCCGAGACTGAGTCAACATGTGACGCTCCATTCAGAGACTGAATAAGCCGTCTGCGTTCACAGTCGACCGGACTGCGCGTTATAGTCGGGCATCCGATTATTTCGCCCCGCCCTGCCCGTAAGGTCAGCGTTACCGTTCGAGGATTAACAGATGAAGTTCGAAGGCACCCAGGCCTACGTCGCCACCGATGACCTGAAGCTGGCCGTCAACGCCGCCATCACCCTGGAGCGACCGCTGCTGGTCAAGGGCGAGCCGGGCACCGGCAAGACCATGCTTGCCGAGCAACTGGCCGAATCGTTCGGCGCCAGGCTGATCACCTGGCACATCAAGTCGACCACCAAGGCTCATCAAGGTCTGTACGAGTACGACGCGGTCAGCCGCTTGCGCGACTCGCAACTGGGCAATGAAAAAGTCCACGACGTGCGCAATTACCTGAAGAAGGGCAAGCTGTGGGAGGCCTTCGAGTCGGAGGAGCGGGTCATTCTGCTGATCGACGAAATCGACAAGGCCGACATCGAATTCCCCAACGACCTGCTGCAAGAACTCGACAAGATGGAGTTCTACGTTTACGAGATCGACGAGACCATCAAGGCCAAAAAGCGCCCGATCATCATCATTACCTCCAACAACGAGAAAGAGCTGCCGGATGCGTTCCTGCGCCGCTGCTTCTTCCACTACATCGCGTTCCCCGACCGCACCACGCTGCAGAAAATCGTTGACGTGCATTACCCGGACATCAAAAAGGATCTGGTCAGCGAAGCGCTGGACGTGTTCTTCGACGTGCGCAAGGTGCCGGGCCTGAAGAAAAAGCCTTCGACATCAGAGCTGGTCGACTGGCTGAAGCTGCTGATGGCCGACAATATCGGCGAAGCGGTGCTGCGCGAGCGCGATCCGACCAAGGCGATTCCGCCGCTGGCAGGCGCGCTGGTAAAGAACGAGCAAGACGTGCAGTTGCTTGAGCGCCTTGCATTCATGAGCCGTCGCGGCTCTCGATAAGGCCATCGTCATGCTGCTCAACCTGTTCAACGAAATGCGTGCAGCCAAGGTGCCGGTGTCGGTGCGCGAACTGCTCGACCTGATCAACGCGCTGAAACAGCGCGTGACCTTCGCCGATATGGACGAGTTTTATTACCTGTCGCGGGCGATTCTGGTGAAGGACGAGCGCCATTTCGACAAGTTCGACCGGGCGTTCGGCGCCTACTTCAACGGTCTGGAGAAACTCGACGATCACTTGCAGGCGCTGATTCCCGAAGATTGGCTGCGCAAGGAATTCGAGCGTTCGCTGACCGACGAAGAACGCGCGCAGATCCAGTCTCTCGGCGGTCTGGACAAGCTGATTGAAGAATTCAAGAAGCGCCTGGAAGAACAGAAGGAACGCCACGCCGGCGGCAACAAATGGATCGGCACTGGCGGCACCAGCCCGTTCGGTTCCGGCGGTTTCAACCCCGAAGGCATTCGGGTAGGCGACGCCGGCAAGCGCCAGGGCAAAGCGGTAAAAGTCTGGGATCAGCGCGAGTACAAGAACCTCGACGACTCGGTGGAACTGGGCACGCGCAATATCAAGGTCGCCCTGCGCCGTTTACGCAAATTTGCCCGCCAGGGCGCGGCGGAAGAGCTCGACATCGACGGCACTATCGACCATACCGCCAAGGATGCCGGCCTGCTGAACATCCAGATGCGCCCGGAACGGCGCAACACGGTGAAGCTGTTGCTGCTGTTCGACATCGGCGGCTCGATGGACGCACACGTGAAGATCTGCGAGGAACTGTTTTCGGCCTGCAAGACCGAGTTCAAGCATCTCGAATACTTCTACTTCCACAACTTCATTTATGAATCGGTGTGGAAGAACAACATGCGCCGCACGTCCGAGCGCACCTCGACCCAGGACCTGCTGCACAAGTACGGCGCCGACTACAAAGTGATTTTCATCGGTGACGCCGCCATGGCGCCCTATGAAATCACCCAGGCCGGCGGCAGTGTCGAGCATTGGAACGAAGAACCGGGTTATGTGTGGATGCAGCGCTTCATGGAGAAGTATAAAAAGCTCATCTGGATCAACCCGTATCCGAAAGACACTTGGGGCTATACCTCCTCGACCAATATCGTGCGGGATCTGATCGAGGACCAGATGTATCCGTTGACGTTGCGCGGGCTTGAGGAAGGGATGCGGTTTCTTTCCAAATAATCCCGCTGGCTGGACCGACGCCTTCGCGAGCATGTCGCGTATTTGCAGCGCTTTGAAGATCGCTAAAAGCTTCGCGAGCAGGCTCGCTCCCACACTGGAACGCATTTACCTGTGGGAGCGAGCCTGCTCGCGAAGCTTTTAGCGATCTTCAAAGCGCTGCAAATACGCGACATGCTCGCGATGAGCCACTTCCTGCACCACCGGCCTCAATCTCACCTTCGCTCCCGGCAGGCACTGCGCCAACCGCGCCAGCGCCAGCGGTGTCAACGCACCCAGTCGCGGATATCCGCCAATGGTCTGCCGATCATTGAGCAACACGATCGGCTGGCCGTCCGGTGGAACTTGCACCGCGCCCAATGGAATCCCCTCGGAAATCATCGGCAAGCCTTGGTAGTGCAGCGTCTTGCCCAGCAAACGTATGCCCATGCGATCGGCGCGGCTGTCCAGCGTCCAGGCACTGTTGAAGACATCAAACAGACTCTGCCCGCTGAACTGACCAATCTGTGCGCCCAGTACCAGCTGCAGAGGTGTGTCCCTGGTGAAATCCGGCCGCAGCGCCAGAGGCACTTCACGCGCCGCCAGCCCTTCCCCGCCATAACCGAGCGTCGCTCCTTTGCCGAGCGGCGAACCCATCCCATCGAGACCGCCCAGTTCTTCGCGCACCACCGTGGCACGGCTGCCCAGCACCTGCGGCGCGGCAAAACCACCGGGCGCTGCGAGGTAGGCGCGAGCACCGAGCAAAGGCTGGGTGAGCCGCAATGTCTGCCCTTTCGCCAATGCGAAACTGCGCCACGGCGCCAGCGGCTGGCCGTCGATTTGCGCGCCAAGATCTGCCCCGGCCAGCGCCAGCAGGCAATCCTCCTCAGCCGTCACGGCGAACCCGCCGAGGGTGATTTCCAACACCGCGGCGTCCAGCCCATTGCCCAGCAGCCAGTTGGCCCAGCTCATCGAACACCAGTCCGCCGCACCGCCCTGGGTCACGCCCAAATGCCGTACGCCAAACCGCCCGGCGTCTTGCAACAGGCACAGCGGTGTGCTCGCTTCAATCGTCAGCCGACTCATGCCCGCGCCCCCAGTGGCGTGTCGTCGCCGCCCAGGTTTACGAATTCGGCGTGGTCGACCGCTTCGAAGCGTACCGTGTCGCCGGGCTGCATCAGGCTGTAACCGTCGCGATGGCGATCGAACAGTTTTGCCGGGGTGCGCCCGATCAGGTTCCAGCCACCGGGCGATACCACCGGATAAGCCGCCGTCTGTCGCTCGGCGATGCCGACGCTGCCGGCGGCGACTTTTTTGCGCGGTGTGTCCAGGCGGGGTGCTGCCAGGACTTCTTCGACCAGTCCCATAAAGGCAAACCCTGGCGCAAAACCGAGGGCGAACACTTGATACTCACGCGCACTGTGGCGACGAATAACTTCCTCCACCGCCAGCCCGCTGCGTTCGGCCAACAGGCTCAGTTCCGGGCCGACACTCAGGTCATACCAGACCGGCAAGACGTGACACTGCCCCGCGGTTCGCGCAGTCTGCGACAGGGCGATCAACGCTTCGGCGATCAATTCTCGCGCCTGAGCCGGAGACAAAACCATCAAATCGTAATGCACCATCAACGTCGTATACGACGGCACCAGATCGATGAGCTGTGCGCCGAACCCCACCCGCAAGCGCTCTGCAGCGGCGAGCATCCATGGCATGTTGGCTTCGGCAATATCGTCGAACAGACGTAGCATCAGGCAGTCCACCGCCACGACTTCGATCCTTGGATTCATGACGCGCCCTGCGTATTCAGGGCTTGGCGGATACGCTGCACGGCGGCCACCGAGCTGGCATTGTCGCCGTGTACGCAGAGGGTGTTGGCGCGCAAGTGCAAAGCGCTGCCATCGGTGGCAATGAGCTCGCCGCCACGGGCGATGGTCAAAGCTTGCGCGACGATGCTTTCAGGATCGTGATGCACCGCGCCGGGCAGTTGCCGCGAAACCAGCCGGCCTGCGCTGTCGTAGGCGCGATCGGCGAAGGCTTCAAACCACAGCGTCACGCCGTGTTCATCGCCGATCTGCTGCGCCGCCGTATTGTCACGGGTGGCCATCAGCATCAACGGCAGACTGCGGTCATAAGCGGCCACGGCCTGGATGACCGCACGCAATTGCGCTGGATTGGCCATCATGTCGTTGTACATCGCGCCGTGGGGTTTGACGTAACTGACCCGCCCGCCCTGCGCCTTGCAGATGCCGTCGAGGGCACCGATCTGGTAATGCAGGATGTCTTGCAGTTCTTGCGCGGAATACGCCATGGAGCGGCGACCGAAACCGACCAGGTCCTGATAGGCCGGGTGTGCGCCAATCTGCACGCCGTGCCTGAGCGCCAGCGCCACGGTTTTGCGCATGATGCTCGGGTCACCGGCATGGAAACCGCAGGCGACGTTGGCGCAATCGATGAAGGGCATGACCTCGGCATCCAGACCCATCGTCCAGCTGCCGAAGCTCTCGCCAATGTCGCAATTCAATAGCAGGCGGCTCACGGTGAACACTCCTGTAGCTGCTTGTCTTTTTAACTGTAGGACAGTGCCCCGCAGGTTATCAGTTACTGCGCGTCGAGTTGTTTGCCGCGCGTCTCTGGCAGGCTCAACGCCGCGAGAATGACCACGCCGTAGGACACCGCCGCGAAGGCACCGATGCCTATGCTCAGCGGCACTTTCTGGCTGAGCAAACCGATCAGCAGGGGAAACAGCGCTGCCAGCGCTCGTCCGATGTTGTAGCAGAAGCCCTGTCCCGAACCGCGAATGCGCGTGGGGAACAGTTCGGTAAGAAACGCGCCCATGCCGCTGAATATGCCTGAGGCGAAGAAGCCCAGCGGAAAGCCCAGCCACAGCATCACACCATTGCTGACCGGCATTTGCGTATAAAGCAAAACGATAGTGAACGAGCCAACCGCGAACAGGATGAAGTTCTTTTTTCGTCCCAACAGATCGGTCAGATAAGCGCTGATCACATAGCCGACGTAGGAGCCGACGATGACCATCGCCAGATAACCGCCAGTGCCAAGCACGCTCAAACCTCGCTCATTCTTGAGGAAGGTCGGTAGCCACGAGGTGATTGCGTAGTAACCGCCCAGCGCGCCAGTGGTCAGCAGCGAAGCGCGAAAGGTCGTGAAGAGCATGCCCGGGGCAAAAATCTCGTAGAACTTCGCTGGATTCTCCGGCGTTTGCGCAGCTTTGGCTTCGCGATAGATTTCCGGATCTTTCACCAGACGACGAACGAAAATCACAAACACCGCCGGCACGATGCCGAGGATGAACAGCGCGCGCCAGGCATCTTCCGGTGGCAACACCGAGAACAGCAGCGCATACAGAATCGCCGTCAGGCCCCAGCCCAGCGCCCAGCCAGATTGCACCATGCCCACCGCTTTGCCGCGATCCTGGGCACGGATCACTTCACCGATCAGCACGGCGCCGGCGGTCCATTCTCCGCCAAAGCCGAAGCCCATCAGGGTGCGGGCAATCAACAGTTGTTCGTAGTTTTGTGCGAAGCCGCAGAGAAAGGTGAAGAAGGCAAACCACAGCACGGTCAGTTGCAGGGTGCGCACGCGACCAATGCGGTCAGAGAGAATACCGGCGACCCAGCCGCCAATGGCCGAGGCGATCAGTGTGCTGGTGTGGATCAGTCCGGCTTCACCGGTGGTGATGCCCCACATTGCAATCAGCGTCGGCACGACGAAGCTGAGCATCTGCGTGTCCATGCCATCCAGGCCATAGCCGATCTTGCAGCTCCAGAAAGTACGGCGCTCCTGCTGATTGATGTTGCGATACCAGTCGAACGGCCCTGGACGTGCCGCAGGCTTGGGTAAAGGGACGGTGTCGGGAGCACTCATGGCAAATCTCCGCAGGTTTTTATTGGTCTTGTTCGTAGCCCCGACGACGCCTATCGTGGGAACCGGATGCGCAGATTTTTCGTCGCTCCGCCCTGCGCCGTCCAACGAATAAAAACCCGCCTTAGGCATAAGAAAAATTTGTCACCCGAGCCTTGCCCATGAACCTGAAGTTTCTCGAGACCTTTGTCTGGGTCGCCCGACTGAAGAGTTTTCGCCTGACCGCCGACAAGCTGTTCACCACCCAGGCGTCGATTTCCAGCCGCATTGCAGTGCTTGAGGGCGAGCTGGGGGTCAAGCTGTTTCTGCGCGATTCGCGCGGCGTCAGCCTGACGCCGGAAGGTCTCAAAGTGCTGGACTACGCCGAGCAGATGCTCGACACCATGGCGGCGTTGAAACAGTCGATCGAGACCCGTTCGAGCAAGGTCGGCCGGGTGCGCATCGGTGTGATGGACACGGTCATCCATACCTGGCTCAGCCCGTTGGTGGCGCAGATCACCGATCTGTATCCGCGGCTGGAAATCGAACTGGTGGCCGATACCGCGCTGAATCTCTGCGATCAGCTGCAAAAAGGCTTTCTCGATATCATTCTGCAGACCGACCTGGTACGCCATGAAAGCGTGCGCAGCCTGGAATTGGCCAGCCATCCGCTGGGCTGGATTGTCGCCAGCAACTCGATCTACAACCGCGACTACGCCGACCTCGCCGAACTGGCGCAGGAGCGGATCATCACCTACTCGAAAAACTCACGACCGCACCAGGACATACTCGCGCTGATGCAGGCCAACGGCGTCATGGCGCCACGCTTGAACTGCGTCAACTCGGTGTCGGCGATTACCCGATTGCTGCGTGATGGTTTTGGTATTGGCGCGCTGCCACCGGTGCTGGTAGCCGAGGAACTGGCGCGCGGAGAGCTGACCTTGCTCGACATCGATCAGCAACCGGCGAACCTGCCAGTGGTGGTGTCGTGGCGGGTCGGGGTTGAGTGGGTCGAGGAGATTGTGACGTTGTGTCAGCAGGTGCTGGCGGGATATGCGCACAAGATGGGCAAGGACTACATCACCCTCACCGACTGACCACACTTGTGGCGAGGGAGCTTGCTCCCGCTCGGCTGCGCAGCAGTCGTCATCCGTTTATGGCTGTGACTGAGGAATAACGCTCGGGAGCGCTTCGCACTCCAGCGGGAGCAAGCTCCCTCGCCACAGCGCAATGTATAGGCCTCAGAGACCGCGTACGTCGCGATCTTCGATCGGCCGGCTCTGGCGCAGACGCCGGCCACCGAGCACCACCCAATCGATCAGGCGGAACAGGCATTCAATGCCGAACGACAGCAGCAACGCCCCGCTCATGCCCCAGATCATCGCTTCGGGCGTCAGCAGAATCTGATAGCTGTAGCCATTCCAGGTCTCCTTGCGGATGTCCGGATCGGCGGCCAGTACCACCTGCAGGAAGCGGATGTACCACGGCCCCTGCATCGCCTGAAACTGTTTATCCAAGGTAACCTGTCGGGTGAGCAAGGTATTCAGGCTGTCGGCATCGCTGCGAAAGATCGGGTCTTCACTGGCCCGGTAATGCGCAACCAATGCCTGCATATCGCCTTTGAAAAACTGCTCGGCCGTGCCCTGAAAACCACGCAGGCCGGTCTGCGCTTCGATCAGGTGCGCCTCGACGCGCTTGGCGTAATCGTTGATGAACCCCGGCACCTGGACACCGATCAACAGGCCCGCCGCAAACAACACCAGCCGTACATAACTGAGCAACATGAGGTGCAATCCTTATTCGGTCTTGCCCTGGCTTACGCATTCACCGCGTCGCCACAGGCTCCATTGGCCCGGTTCGTAGCGGGTCCAGGTTTCGTTTTCGGTCAAAGGCTCGGTGGCGATAACGGTGACCACGTCGTTGGGCGTGGTTTCGGCCTGGAAATCGACGATCACATCGACATCCTTCAACCGCGCCGGGCCGAACGGGGCACGCCGGGTGATCTGTGCCAGTTTGGTCGAGCAATAACAGAACAGCCAGTCACCGTCGCTGAGCAGGCAGTTGAACACGCCCTTGCTGCGATACTCGGCGCAGGCAGCGACCAGATCGGGCAACAGCGCTTCGATATCGACCGGCTCCGGAAAGGCTGCGCGCACACGGTTGAGCAAATCGCAGAAGGCCGCCTCGCTGTCGGTATCGCCGACCGGGCGGTAGAAACTCTTGATCGGGGTGAAATCGGCGAGTTGGCCGTTGTGCGCAAAGCACCAGTTGCGCCCCCACAGTTCGCGCACGAACGGATGGGTATTGGACAGGCAGACTTTGCCGACGTTGGCCTGGCGGATGTGGCCGATGACCACTTCACTCTTGATCGGATAGCGCTGCACCAGATTGGCGACTTCGGACTCGCTGCTCGCCGCCGGATCCTGGAACAGGCGCAGGCCACGGCCCTCATAGAAGGCGATGCCCCAACCGTCGCGGTGCGGCCCGGTGCGACCGCCGCGCTGCATCAGGCCGGTGAAGCTGAACACAATGTCGGTCGGCACGTTGGCACTCATGCCCAGTAATTCACACATGTGCGGACTCTCGGATTACAGACGCGGCTCGACCCGCATGCGCTGCGGATTGCTCGGTACCGGTGGGCGACCGTAACGGTCATCACCGGCCGCGCCGAACGGCTGGTCGTCGTCACGCTCATCGGCGCGGGCCGCCGCCCTGGCGCTTTCTGCCTGTTCGCGGCGGGCTTTCGACGCGCGTTCGAGCGGGAAGCGGATCAGCACGAAGATCAGATACAGACCGAAAGCGATCATGCCGTACATGAACAAATCGGAAACCGCCCGCCAGGCGTTATTGCCCACCTTGAAGGCGAGGTCCAGCGCGGTGATGGCGACCGACGGCGCGACCTTGGCCTTCACCGGGTCGACGATGGTCGGGCTGAACAGCAAGACTGCCATCAGTACCCGCAGCGGTTCACGCAGCCAGCGCCACATCCAGGTGGTCAGGCGCATTCCTACCAACAGGCAGCCCACAGCGGCAAAGGCGTAGAGGCCCCAGGCGATCAGATAGTCGTTCTCGGTCATGGTGTCCATGGCAAGGCAGGCAAAGAGACGCTTATAGTAACGACTTTTCGCCCATGCGGCTTGTCCCAATACCAGAGAGTCCGCTGCGATCCCTGTGGGAGCGAGCCTGCTCGCGAAAGCGGTGTGTCAGGCTACGATGTTTCAACTGACAGTCCGCTTTCGCGAGCAGGCTCGCTCCCACAAGGGCTGCGGCGCTTTCAAGACCCGCGAAAAACCTGATTCCGATTATTGTCCGAGAGCCTTCCATGCCCCAATCCGCCAATGCCATCACTGCCCCGATTGCCCACCGGGCCGCCGGCGTCGACCCGTATGCCTGGCTGCAGGAACGCGACACCGACGCGGTGCTTGAGTACCTCAAGGCCGAAAACGCTTATCAAGAGGCGCAGACCGCCGATCAGGCCGAGTTGCGCGAGCGCCTGTTCGAAGAGATCAAGGGGCGGATTCTTGAAACCGACCTGTCCCTGCCGTCGCCGTGGGGGCCGTATCTCTATTACACGCGTACCACGGCCGGTGACGAATACGCTCGGCATTACCGCTGCCCGCGTCCGGCGGACGACAGCCTGACGCTGGACGAAAGCCGCGAGCAACTGCTGCTCGACCCGAATGAGCTGGCCAACGGTGGCTTCTTTTCGCTGGGCGCGTTCAGCATCAGCCCCGATCACCAGCGTCTGGCCTATAGCGTCGATGCCTCGGGCGATGAGGTCTACACGCTGTTCGTCAAGGAACTGGCCAGCGACAAGGTCAGCGAACTCGAATTCGCAGACTGCGACGGCAGCATGACTTGGGCCAACGACAGCCTGACCCTGTTTTTCGGCGTGCTTGACGACACCCACCGCCCGCACAAGTTGTTCCGCTACCGCCTCGATGGCACCGCCGCCGAAGAAGTCTTCCACGAAGCGGACGGGCGCTTTTTCCTGCACTGCTATCGCGCCAGCTCCGAGCAGCAATTGCTGCTGTCGCTGGGCAGCAAGACCACCAGCGAAGTCTGGGTACTGGACGCCAATCAGCCGCACCTGCCGTTCACGTGCCTGGCGCCACGGGTTGAGGATCACGAATACGATGTCGACCACGGCCTGCTCGACGGCGAGTGGACCTGGTTTATCCGCACCAACCGCGACGGTATCAACTTCGCCCTGTATCAGGCGCCGGATACCGGTGTGCCGCCGAGCGAGGCCGACTGGCAGAACCTGATCGCGCACAGCGACGAGGTAATGCTCGATGGCGTCAGCCTCAACACCCGGGCCATGACGCTGAGCCTGCGCGAAGGTGGCCTGCCGATCATCGAGGTTCACCCGCAGGGGCTGGCGCCGTATCGCGTGCAATTGCCGGACGCGGCCTACAGCCTTTATGTGCAGAACAGCCTGGAATTCGAGAGTGATCGCATTCGCCTGCGCTACGAAGCGTTGAATCGTCCGGCCCAGGTGCGTCAGTTGATCCTCGCCACTGGCGAGCAAGCCGTGCTCAAGGAAACTCCGGTCCTCGGCCCGTTCGACGCCGATGCCTACGTCAGCCAGCGCCTGTGGGCGAGCGCCCCGGACGGCACGCAGGTGCCGATCAGCCTGGTCATGAAACGCGAGATGGTCGGTCAAGCGGTGCCGCTGTACCTGTACGGTTACGGCGCGTACGGTTCGAGCCTCGATCCATGGTTCTCCCACGCGCGCCTGAGCTTGCTGGATCGCGGCATGGCGTTCGCCATTGCCCACGTGCGGGGCGGCGGTGAGCTGGGCGAAGCCTGGTATCGCGCCGGCAAGCAGGAACACAAACACAACACCTTCAGCGACTTCATCGCCTGCGCCGAGTTTCTGATTCTCAATGGCATCACCACAGCGGAACAACTGGCGATCAGCGGCGGCAGCGCCGGGGGTTTGCTGATTGGCGCGGTACTCAATCAGCGTCCGGACCTGTTCGGCGTGGCGATTGCCGAAGTGCCGTTCGTCGATGTGCTCAACACCATGCTCGACCCCGAACTGCCACTGACCGTGACTGAATACGACGAATGGGGCAACCCGGAAGAACCGGAGGTCTATGATCGGATCAAGGCTTATGCGCCGTATGAAAACGTCACCGCGCAGGATTATCCGCCGATGCTGGTGATCGCCGGCTACAACGACAGCCGCGTGCAGTATTGGGAAGCGGCCAAATGTGTGGCAAAACTGCGCGCGACCAAGACCGACGACAATCTGCTGTTGCTCAAGACTGAGCTGGGCGCAGGCCATGGCGGGATGAGCGGGCGCTATCAGGGATTACGTGACGTAGCGCTCGAATATGCGTTTGTGTTCAAGGTTTTGGGGATTGCCTGAGGAACTCTGTCGGTGGCTTGGGTCTTAACACCAGACCCGAGCCACCGAAGATCCAATGTAGGAGTGAGCCTGCTCGCGATAGCGGTGTGTCAGCCAAAGTGATTTTGAATGACACACCGCTATCGCGAGCAGGCTCACTCCTACAAGGGACTGTGTAACGCCTAAAAATGTGAAATCCAAAAGACCGCATCGACATGTCAGAACCGACTCTACTGAACAACGAAATCCGCGACTGGCTGATGGACTGTGGCCTGTTCGATCAATTGCAACTGGCCGATTTCGCGGCGGCGTCCGGCTATTTCAGCATCAGCACGGTGGCTGAAGGCGAGGCGATTTTCCGTGAGGGCGATGCCGGCAGCTTCATGTGCATCCTCCACACCGGGCAGGTCGCCGTGCAGAAAACCGGCGCCGACGGTCAGGTCATCACCATGGCCACGCTGCGCAGTGGCCGCGCCTTCGGTGAGATGGCCGTGCTCGATGGCGAACGCCGTTCGGCCACCTGCGTCGCCGCGAGCAACTGTCAGTTACTGAACCTGGGCAAGGACTCGCTGGAAAAAATGCTCAACGACGCGCCGAAGATTGCCGCCAAGATCATCCGCGCCCTTGCCGTCTCGCTGTCCAGGCGCCTGCGCATGGCCGACGGTCAATTGGCCGCGCAGCAGGTTTAGCCGCCAGGGGATTTGGCCTTGCCGCTGTTCGGCTCGAGGCCCGGCACCGGCTGATCCTTGCTCGGCGGGCTGGGCATTTCGATCGGCACCAGCGGCGGACTGCCACTGCCGGCGCCCGACTTGGGCAGGGTAATCGGGGTGATCTGTGGATACGGAGTGGGCGTCGCGGTGCCGGGCGAGCCGGGCTGCGGCGTCGGGCTGACCGGAATGCTTTGCTGGGCCTGCACTGCAGTAATCGCGAGCGCGGCCAGGGTAATGACCGTTAGAATGGTGCGCTTCATCAAGGGCTCCGTTTGGCCTTAGTCTGTGTTCAGGCTACTCCCAACGCGCCTGCTTGCCTTCCCCCCTTGTAGAGATTTCCATGAAACGTTTCGTTCTGCTCGACACCACGCCGATCCCTGAAAGCGGCGGTGCCCTGTGCCTGTTCGAATATGGCGAGGATTTCGTCATCAAGATCCAGGGCGGCGACGGCGGGCAACTGATGAATACGCGCATGCACGGTTCGGAAGACGCACTGGCCGAGATTCCGTGCCGCAAGGTCGCCGGGCGGCCGAATTCGCGCGTGCTGATCGGCGGGCTGGGCATGGGCTTCACCCTAGCATCGGCGCTCAAGCACTTGGGCAAGACCGCCGAAGTGGTCGTCGCCGAACTGGTTCCCGGCGTGGTCGAGTGGAATCGCGGTCCGCTCGGCGAGAAGTCCGGTCGTCCGCTGCTCGATCCGCGCACGGTGATCCGTCAGGACGATGTCGCCAACGTGCTGCAAAGCGAGCCGAGCGGCTTTGACGCGATCATGCTCGATGTCGACAACGGCCCCGAAGGCCTGACCCAGAAAGCCAACAGTTGGTTGTATTCCGCCGCCGGCCTGAATGCCTGTGCCAAGGCACTGCGCCCCAAAGGCGTGCTCGCCGTGTGGTCGGCCAGCGCCGACCGGCAATTTTCCGACAAATTGAAGAAGGCCGGTTTCAAGGCCGAAGAAGTCCAGGTCTTCGCCCACGGTAACAAGGGCACACGGCACACGATCTGGATTGCCGAGAAGCTCAAGGGCTGAGCTAAACTCTGCGCATAACCGTCATCCGTCTTTTTTACAAAGGTGAACCCATGAGTTCGTCCACCCCCACCAACACGTCGAAACTGGATCGCATCCTTGCCGACAATCAGCGCGACAAGGAAATGGGCTACCGCGACAAGGCCCTGAAAATGTACCCGCACGTGTGCGGCCGCTGCGCCCGTGAATTTTCCGGCAAGCGCCTGAGCGAACTGACCGTGCATCATCGCGACCACAACCACGACAACAACCCGCAGGACGGTTCGAACTGGGAGCTGTTGTGCCTGTACTGCCACGACAATGAACATTCGCGTTATACCGACCAGCAGTATTTCGGCGAGGGCTCGCTGAGCACGCCGAAGATTGCCAAGGCGACGCATAATCCGTTTGCGGCCCTTGCCGGGTTGATGAAAAAAGAAGACTGATCTTCATCGGCTGAACTGGCCCCATCGCTGGCAAGCCAGCTCCCACAATGATTTGTTCGCTCACAAATTTTGTGAACGCCCGAGATACCTGTGGGAGCTGGCTTGCCAGCGATAGGGCCAGAGCAGACACCACAGATCTCAAGTCTGCCCGCCCTCCCCCAATCCCCGTATAATCGCCCTCTTTTTCCCGAAGGCACCCCGCTCGTGGCAGACAAACGGTACAGCTGCATTGGTTTGTATAACCCCAAATCACCGGAGAACGTCGGTTCGGTGATGCGCGCCGCAGGCTGCTACGGCGTGGCGTCGGTGTTCTACACTGGCAAGCGTTATGAACGCGCCGCCGACTTCGTCACCGACACCAAACGCGTGCACTACGACATCCCGTTGATCGGCATCGACGACCTGAAGAAGATTCTTCCGCTCAACTGCGTGCCCGTGGCCGTGGAACTGGTCGAAGGCGCCCGCCCGCTGCCGGAATACACCCACCCCGACCGCGCCTTGTATATCTTCGGCCCTGAAGACGGATCGCTGGATAAAGAGATTCGCGACTGGTGCGAAGACGTCGTGTACATCCCGACCACCGGCTGCATGAACCTCGCCGCCACGGTCAACGTCGTGCTCTACGACCGCATGGCCAAGGGCTTGAACACCCGCTCCGGGCCAAAATTCCGCTGAAACGCCGCACATCCGATGGAACGAGCTGAGCGCCCCGGCAGTCAGCTTATCTATCAATCGCACACTGCCTGGAGATAGATCATGA
This sequence comes from Pseudomonas sp. SWRI99, assembly GCF_014270125.1. Classification (NCBI taxonomy): domain Bacteria; kingdom Pseudomonadati; phylum Pseudomonadota; class Gammaproteobacteria; order Pseudomonadales; family Pseudomonadaceae; genus Pseudomonas; species Pseudomonas sp. SWRI99. The sequence goes on from NZ_JABWQR010000002.1 coordinate 211,271, forward strand.
GCGAGCTCAAACGCGTTGAACGCATCGAAACCACCCCGTTTCAGACGCCATCGCAGCAGAACGTCCACGGTTGGGAACGCATTGGTTCGTTGACTGGCGGCGTGATCATGCTCGGCAAGGGCCTGCGCCGCGGCGGCGTGTTCGGCTTGATTCAGGTCGCGCTCGGCGGCATGGCGGTGGCCCGTGGCATTACCGGCCATTGTTCGGCGAAGAGTCTGCTGGAGAAAAGCCGTCAGGACATGAATAACGTGCGAGCGAAAATCGAGCGGGCCGGGGAAGAGCTGAACAAGCTGAAAACCAATGCCGAGGTGGCCACCGAAACGGCAACCGTCACCGGCAATGATTCGCTGGCTTCGCCGAAAGCCGGGGTTTGATCCGGGATCTGTAGCGCCGCTGATGGCCTCTTCGCTGGCAAGCCAGCTCCCACAGGGTTTTGGGTTGTACCCGAAATGGATGCACGCCGCAAAAACTTGTGGGAGCTGGCTTGCCAGCGATAGCGATCTGACTGAAGCGAGAGAATGTCAGCCCGCGCGAAAGATCAGATGATCTTCCCAGTCATCCTCCGGCACGCTGCCTTCGGCAAGCATGCGTCCGGACTGGGAAATCCGCTCATGGTGCACCGCGTCGCGGTCGCCACACACCAGGTGATGCCATAACGGCAGATCCTTGCCCTCGCTGACCAGACGATAACCGCAGGTCGGCGGCAGCCATTTGAATTCTTCAGCCTGCCCCGGGGTGAGCTGGATGCAATCCGGAACGAACTGCATGCGGTTCGGATAATCGCTGCACTGACAGGTTTTCAGGTCCAGCAGTTTGCAGGCGATGCGCGTGTAATAGACGCTGTTGTCTTCCTCATCCTCAAGTTTTTGCAGGCAGCACAGACCACAGCCGTCGCACAGCGATTCCCATTCCTCGTGGTCGAGTTGATCGAGGGTTTTACGTATCCAGAACGGTTCGACTTTGGCGGCCATGGCTCAAGCATCAACATCAGGTGGTGAAAAGGCGGCCAGTCTAGTGCCAGCGAACGCGGGGGCCAAGCGTTGGCGACTGTCGGTAAATCCGCTTGTCAGCCCCGGCGCCGCCCAGTAGGGTTTTTCGACGAACTTCTTATCCAACCGTTGCAAGGAATCCGTGCATGAGTGCCAACCCTCGCGTTGCCGATTACGCCATTCACCCGCAGTTCACAGACCGCTGGTCGCCGCGTGCCTTCACCGGCGAAGCGATCGAGCAAGAAACCCTGCTGAGCTTCTTCGAAGCTGCGCGCTGGGCGCCGTCGGCGTACAACTCGCAGCCGTGGCGCTTTCTCTACGCACGTCGCGATACACCGAACTGGGAGCGTTATCTGGGCCTGCTCAATGAGTTCAACCGCAGCTGGGCGCAGCACGCCTCGGCGCTGGTGATCGTCATTTCCAAAACCACCTTCACCGCACCGGGCGCGACCGAAGAAACCCCGGCACTGTGGAGCACGTTTGATACCGGTTCGGCGTGGGGCCATCTGGCGCTGCAAGCGAGCCTCAGCGGCTGGCACACCCATGGCATGGCCGGTTTCGATCAGGAGTTGACCCGCCAGGAACTGAACATTCCCCAGGAGTACGCCCTGCACGCAATGGTGGCGGTGGGCAAACTGGGTGACAAGGCAACGCTGGCGGAGTACCTGCAAGCCCGTGAAACGCCGAGTCCGCGTCGTCCGTTGAGCGAACTGGTGGCGGAAGGCGACTTCACCCTCTGAGACCGTAGTGGCTGATCGTTCCCAGGCTCCGCGTGGGAGTGCCTCACGGGACGCTCCGCGTTCCAATGGGACGCAGAGCGTCCCCGGCTGCATTCCCACGCGGAGCGTGGGAACGATCAGCGCCCTCTTCGCGAGCAGGCTCGCTCCCACAATGGGACGGGCGGTCGATCAATAGCCGCGGGTAAAATCCACTTCCCCACGCAACGCCTCACACGCTTCATACGCTTTCAGATTCTGCACAAACAAATCCACCATCAACGCCGGTGACGTCGGCGCCGAGCTGTGCCCGGTCAGCAGCAAGCCCCAGGCGGTCCAGAACGGATGGCGTTGTGGCAACGGCTCCTGACGGCAGACGTCGATCACCGCGCCCGCCAGGTGCCCTTCTTTCAACGCCTCGACCAGATCGGCATCGACCACGGCGACACCGCGCCCGGCATTGATGAACAACCCGGTCGGCTTGAATTGCCTGAACAGCGCCGCGTCGTAGATATCGTGGGTGTGTTCGGTGTTGGGCAACAGATTGACCACATAATCCACCTCGCCCACCAGTCGCGGCAGATCAGCCATCGAACCGACTTCGACAAACGGTGCCTGTTGCCGGGCACTGCTGGCGATGCCGTACAACTCGATGCCGAACGGCAACAGAAATTGCGCCACGCTCTGGCCGATGTCGCCCGTGCCGACGATCAGCACTTTGCGCCCGGCCAGGCTCTGGCCGCTGCGGTTGTCCCACTTGCGCTCGACCTGGCTGACCAGTCGCGCGAGTACTTCGCGCTCGTGGCCGAGAATGTAAGTGAGGACGTACTCGGCCATGACCTGACCGAAAATCCCCACCGCGCGGGTCAAGCGGTAATCGCGGCGCAAACCGTCGGCGAGCAACGGCGTGATGCCAGCCCAGGTCGATTGCAGCCATTGCGGTTGATGGCCCTGACGCAACAGGGTGGCCAGCAGATCCGGCTGGCCCAGCCACACCGGGCAATCGGCGGCCTGACGGGCCAGCTCGGCGGAATCGCCGCTGGTCAGGACTTCAACTTCAGGCAGTGCCTGACGCAGCAGCCGGGCGTATATCGCGTGGTCGTGTTCGGCAATCAGAACGCGCATCTTCAAACCTTTCGCAAACCGAGCAGACGGCCGCCAGACTCAGGGCGGCCATCGCGGTAAAAACAGTTCCAGGGTTAACCGAGGCCCAGAACAGGGCCTCGCGGATCAGACCGGGTCGTTGCGTCGCAGCAACTCTTCGGGCAAGTGCTCGATGTACTCGTCCTCTGCCGGTGGCATTTGCAGGTGGTAGCCCTGCTTGTCGAGGTTTTCCAGGACCACGACGATGTCCTCGCTGGCGAGTTTGCGCTCGGGCGACAGCACCAGGTCAAAAGCGTGTCTGGCTTTGCCGAAGGCCAGCATCAGCGCTTCGGGCACGCGCTCAAGCGCATCGCTTTTAAGCACATAAAGGTACATGCCGCTGCGCTTGGAGCTTTGGTAGATGGAGCAAATACGTTTCAAGGCTGTTCTCCGGCGGTGGCCAGGCTGTCGAGCAGCTTCTGACCCAGCAATTCGCGGCGCCAGCCACGCAGCGAATCGGGCAATTGGTAAGGACCCTCGGGGTAGCCGCTTTTGACCAGGGCTTCGAGGGTTTTCTTGCGCAGCATCAGTTCCGGGGCGATGCCCAGGCGCTCGGCCTCGGCCTGACCCAATGCGCGCAGTTGTTTGATCAGTGCCGCCGCTTCGATCGGCAAAGGCTCCGGCACGGCGGGCGGCCATTGATCAGGCCCCACACTGCCAGAGCGCTTGATCAGATCAAGCAGAAACTGACCGTCCTGACGCACGGTACGCGGATGCATGTCTTCGATCTTGCCCAGCGCCGCGAGATTATCCGGCTGCGTGCGGGCCAGGGGCCACAACGAATGTTCGCGGACGATACGGTTACGCGGCAAATCGCGAGCGCGGGCTTCGCGTTCACGCCAGGCGCACAGCTCACGCAGCACGGCCAGTTGCGCACGGGACAGTTTCCACGCCAGCTTGGCTTCGCGATAGACCTCGTACGGATCGGTTTCGCGACGCAGGTTGGCGACCAGTTCGGCGCCGTCCTCCAGTACCCAGGCGAACTTGTCGTCGGACAGTCGGGGACGCAGCTCGACGAACACTTCGGCTAGGTGCACGGCGTCTTCGGCGGCGTAGCTGATCTGCGTGTCAGACAGCGGACGCTGCAGCCAATCGGAGCGGGTCTCGCCCTTGGGCAGGTCGATGCCGAGTACTTCCTGCACCAGCCGCGAATAGCCCATCGAGAAACCGAGGTTCAGGTAAGCCGCGGCCAATTGCGTGTCGAACAACGGCGCCGGCAGGCTGCCGGTCAGGCGCAACAGCACTTCGAGGTCTTCGCTGCAGGCGTGCAGCACTTTGAGCACTGCCGGGTTTTCCAGCAACGCGGCCAGCGGCTGCCAGGCATTGATGGTCAACGGATCGATCAGGTAGGCGCGTTTGCCGTCGCCGATCTGCAACAGGCCGGCAATCGGGTAGAAGGTGTCGACCCGCATGAATTCGGTGTCGAGGGCAACGAACGGCAGTTGCTGCCACTCGGCGCAAAACTGCGCGAGGCTTTCGTTGTCGCGAATCCAGTGAATATCGATAGCCACACGGCTCTCCCTTGAAGAATGGCGCGCAGTATATATCGCCACCGGCGATTTACGCGCCTTTGAAGGGCAAGAGCTGTAAGGAAATGTCTTGCCTGTCAGCAAGAATAGTCTGACAGCCAGAATGGAAAAGCCCGCCGCATCGACGTCACGGGCCGAAAACCCCTCACTCCGTGGCCAGCACGCCGTCGATCACCGCGCCGCGGCAACCGGCGAACAGGTCCAGATCCGGCTCGTACACCTTGCTGCGCACCTCCAGCAGGCCAAGCATGGAATGGAACAGATTGTCCTGGCTCAGCGGTTTGTCGCGGCTCATCTGCAAACAGTGAGTGTCGACCGAATAAGCCTTTTGATAGCTGTCGGAGAACCACGCCAGCATCGCCACATGCTTTTGTTGCTCCGGCGCCAGCATGTAAGGCGTACCGTGCAGGAACAGGTTGTATTCGCCCAGGGATTCGCCGTGATCCGACAGATACAACATGGCGGTATCGACCTTGTCCTGATTGCTGCGCAACACATCGATCAGGCTCGACAGCACATGATCGGTATACACCAGCGTGTTGTCGTAACCGTTGACGATACTGTCACGGCTGCAATTGTTCAGCGCGTTGCTTTCACACACCGGCGTGAAGTGTTCGTACTCCTTCGGATAACGCTTGAAGTATTCCGGGCCATGGCTGCCCATCTGATGCAGGACCAGGACGGTGTCTTTGTCCAGGTGATCGATAAAACTCTGTAGCCCTTGCAGCAGGATTTCATCGCGGCATTCACTGTTGGCGCACAGCGCCGGATCTTTCAGGTTGCTGACATCCTGGACCGTCACCCGATCGCAGGTGCCTTTGCACCCGGATTGGTTATCGCGCCAGATCACGTCGATCCCGGCCCGCTGGAGAACATCAAGCAGGCCTTCTTCGTTCTTCGCCTTGCTCGCGTCGTAGTTCTTGCGCCCCATGTTGGAAAACATGCAAGGCACCGAAACGGCGGTTTCCGTGCCACAGGAATGCACATCAGTAAAAGCAATGAGCCCGGCTTCCTTTTCCAGTTGCGGCGTGGTGTCGCGGTGATAACCAAGAATGCCGAAGTTTTCCGCACGGGCACTTTCACCCACCACCAGTACGGTCAGGGAGCGACGCGGTTGCAGCTTCACCTCGGGATTACGCTGGGCATCTTCACCGATTTTAACGAAGGGTTGCTGTGCCGAGACGACCTGCTCACGCAGGTAGCCAACGGACGCGCCAATGTAGTTGCTCGGCACCAACATCAAACGTATTTCGTGGTGATTGCGAAACAGTGAGGACAGGCCCTGATAGTTGGCGAGCGCGACACCCCCAATCACCGCTGCCGAGGCGACACTGACAATCACCTTACTTAATAGCTCACGGTGCCAGCGGCGATAGTCGACCGGTACTTTCCATAATAACCAGGACGGTAAAACTCCGAGCAAGACAATATAAGCAAGCAACTTTAACGAGAGCAGATCGCGCACTTCCGTCACATTGGTTTCGGCAAAGTTGCGAAACATGCCGGCATCGATCATGACGCCATATTGACTCATGAAATACGCGACACCCGCGCTGACCAGAAAGATCGCGGTCAGCAGTGGTTTGAGCAGCGGTCGAACAGCCAGCACCGTCAGGACAAGGTTGAACGCGGCAAAGATCATCACCGCAAACGCCACGCGCAGGGCAATCCCTTTACCATCGGTGCCGGTGATGTCGGTCAGGTGCTGCCAGAGCACGAAATTGAAACCGAGCAACAGAAAGGCACTGGCGATCAACGTCACCCATTCCGGGCGCACGGCTTTTAACTTCAACATGATGAGTGACAGTTCCTGAAAGAAGAGTCTCGTTAATTGTGAAAATTTCATTCACCGAGGCATGACAAACTTTAGGCAGGCGCGGATCAATTTTTCGTGAAAAAGATGCCAATGATTAGTTGGAGCGAGGTAATAAAATGAAACTTTGCAACTATTTGAGAATGGTTCAGGTTTTATTCAGTTCAGGACCGTTCACAGTTCCTTGTAGGAGTGAGCCTGCTCGCGATAGCGGTGGTTCAGATAAGGTAGTGGTGACTGACCGACTGCTATCGCGAGCAAGCCCGCTCCTACATGGGGACGGTGTGATATCGGATTCTTAGATACGGCTCAAGATTTTCTGATTTGCTTGCGCCAGCGCTCGCCGCGCCTAATCGTCGGCCTCCTGTTCAAAGGCCCGAAGATGGAAACCGTACGCACCACCGCCCGCCCCGCTGTCTGGCTGATGCTCGCCATCATGCTGGTCGCGCTCAATCTGCGTCCTTCGATGGCAGCGGTCGGGCCGTTACTCTCGGCGATTCGCGGCGACATTGCGTTGAGCTTTGGTGTCGCGTCGCTGCTGACCATGCTGCCAGTGATGGCCATGGGGCTGGCGATGTTTGTCGGCCTCGGCATCGCTCGCCGATTGGGCGAACAGCGAACGCTGTTGCTGTCATTGCTGATCATCGGCTTGGCAACCCTGTCGCGCCTGTTGGTCGACTCGGCCGCCGAGTTGATCGCCAGCGCGGTGCTGGCGGGTCTGGGCATCGCGCTGATTCAGGCGCTGATGCCGGCCTTGATCAAGTCGCGCTTCCCCGACAGCGTTGCGCTGTGCATGGGGTTGTATGTCACCTCGATCATGGGCGGCGCGGCGATTGCCGCCTCGTTCGCACCGCTGGTGCTGGCGCACACCGGGCAATGGCGCAGCGGCCTGGCGATCTGGGCGGCGCTGGCCTTGCTCGCGCTGCTGTTCGTCTGGTCGCAACGCCACAACCTGACGCGGCCCACGGCGAAGGCGTCCCGCCAGGATGCCCTGTTCAGCAATGCCCGCGCCTGGCTGCTGGCGATCTTTTTCGGTCTCGGAACGGCGTCCTACACCTGTGTGCTGGCCTGGCTCGCGCCGTACTACGTGGAGAACGGCTGGAGCGAACAAAACGCCGGCCTGCTGTTGGGTTTTCTGACCGCCATGGAGGTAATTTCCGGCCTGGTGGTGCCCGCCATCGCCAATCGCAGCCGCGATCGACGCTGGGTGCTGGCAGCGCTGCTCGGCCTGATCATCGGCGGATTCTGTGGCCTGATCCTGAGTCCGCAATCCCTCAGCCTGCTGTGGCCGTGCCTGCTGGGCCTGGGCATCGGCGGCTTGTTTCCGATGAGCCTGATCGTCTCGCTCGACCACCTCGACGATCCGCAACGCGCCGGTGGCCTGACCGCGTTTGTGCAAGGCATCGGTTACCTGATTGCCGGCCTGTCGCCGCTACTGGCCGGACTGATCCGTGATCGACTGGGCAGTTTCGAATGGGCCTGGTGGTCGTTGACCCTGGTGATGGTGGTGATGTTGCTGATGACGCTGCGCTTCGATCCACGGCATTACCGGCGACACTTTCGCTGATCCGGCTGCAGGCCTCTGGCCATGTTTTAGCGCTTTGTTCGATGACGTCGTGTTACTAAAAGTTTCTGTCTCACAACTGTCCGTGAAATGTCCTACAGGGGTTTCTCCTGGCACCATCGTTCCGCTAGGATCGTTCGCACACGTTTGCGCGGTATCGGCGCAAGGAGCACAGCGAGACGGAACGGATGCTGAACAGTAACTTGCTTCGAAAGCTCGACATGCAGGACCTCATGGTGTTTATCGCCGTGTATGAGCAGAGCAGCGTCACCGATGTGTCGGAAACGCTGTTTGTCAGTCAGTCCACCGTCAGTTATTGCCTGAAGAAACTGCGCACCAGTTTCGAAGACGAACTGTTCATCAATACCCGCACCGGCATGCGCCCGACCTACAAGGCCAGCAGCATGTACGGCCATGTGCAGAAAATCCTCGAGAGCATCAACCTGTGCCACGCCGGGGCGCCGACATTTGACCCCACGCAACAGGCAGTCACCTTCAACATCTGCGCCCCGGAATACTTCGAGCAGTTGATCCTGCCGCGGTTGTTGAAGCGTTTCGACTTCGATGACTTGCCGGTGATGGTCAACGTGCACAAGTTTGAAACCGATGTGCCGGCGGATGAGTTGCGCGATGGCAGCCTCGATCTGGTGATCAGTTTCGGCCCCAACTTCCATCGTCACCACGCCGATCTGAAATCGCGCAGGCTGCTGGAAGATGATCTGGTCTGTGTCTTCGACAAACGCGCCACGCCGCTGGAACCACGCCTGAGCCTGCAAGCGTTCACCGAGCGTCGCCATGTGTTCCCGACGCCGTGGCTGTCGACCACCAACATGGTCGACGGCTGGCTGGCGCGGCAGGCGCAGAAACGCCAGATTGTTGCCCGCTCCAACAGTTACAGCGCCGCGTTGAAGATGATCACCGGCACTGACTTTATTCTCACCCTGCCGCGACGGATCCAGCGCTTGCTGACCAACGAGGCGGTGTTCAATCACTGCGAAGCGCCGAACGGCTTGCCGGGCTTTACCCTCGACATGCAGTGGAGCCAGAACGCCGATCAGGACAGCGCCAACGTCTGGCTGCGCGAGCAGGTGATCAAGGTGTGCAGCGAGCTGGACGCGGCCTGAACCTCAAACGCCGATTGCGGTTTTGCTGTAGGACTCGCGATCGATGTCGACCAGTTCGACACACAGTTGCACTTCAAGTCCGGCCGGCCATTCGCAGAGGTCCTGCAACACGGCGAGCAGGCTTTGCGACAACTGTTTTTTGATCTGCGGCGAACGACCACTGAGCAGCGCCAGCTTCACGTGAATGAACGCGCGCTCGCCCATGGCCGTGCCCACCTTGAAGGTCTCGACCTTGACCGCGCGGCTCTTGATATCGAATTCCGCCCCGAACTGACCGGACCCCACCAACGTGTTATTGAGCCGGATCAACGCAACGTCGGCGTTCAACTGCGGCAGGTTGGCGGTGTATTCCATGTGCAGGTGTGGCATTGCAGATCTCCATTCAATGGGCAGAAAGGGTGTACATATAGCACAACGTTGTCCTGCTGTTTGCGACGGATTATTGCCGCGAGCCCGGCACCGTTCCTGTAGGAGTGCGCCCTGTGGCGAGGGGATTTATCCCCGCTGGGCTGCGCAGCAGACCCGATTTTTTTGGGGGCGCTGCGCGACCCAACGGGGATAAATCCCCTCGCCACAGGACTCAGTCGTGTTGAATTCAGGACGCAATCAGCGGCCGTTCGCTCATAAAGGCTTCGAGGCGCGAACGCAGCCAGCGCTCGGCGGGGTCGCTGTCGACGTGACTGAGCCAGACCATCGACAGGTCCAGCATAGGCGTCTTGAACGGAAACGACTCCTTGAACAGCAGCCCCGAAGCCGCCATCGCCGCGGCGGTGTAATCCGGCAGGCTGGCAATCAGGTCCGTGCCGGCCAGCAGCGCTGGCAATGCGCTGTATTGCGGCACCGACAACACCACCTGACGAGTTCGGCCCAGCTCTGCCAGCCACTCATCGGCGTAACCGCTGACGTTGGCCGTGTGGGAAACCAGCACATGCGGACGCGCACAATATTCATCGAGGGTCAGCGGGTGCTCGCTGGCGTCGGCACGCAGGATGCTCGGCTGGATGTGCCGCAGCAATTTACGCTTGGCATTGGCCGGCAGGCCGCGGGTCTGACTGATGCCGACGGTGATGTCACCGGCGGCGAGCAGGTCGGGAATTCGCCAGTAGTCGGCGTGCTGCACGACAAACACCACGTTCGGCGCCTCTTGGCGCAACGCGCGCAACAGCGGCGGCAGCAGGCCGAACTCGACGTCGTCGGACAGGCCGATGCGAAAGGTCATGGTGCTGACGGCGGGGTCGAAATCACGGGTCAGGCTCAGCGCGACCGAGAGCGAATCCAGCGCGGGCTTGAGGTGGCGGTAGATATCTTCGGCACGGGCCGTCGGCTCCATGCGATGGCCCACGCGGATGAACAGCGGATCATTGAGCATGGTGCGCAAGCGGTTGAGCGCCGAACTGATGGTCGGCTGACCGAGAAACAGTTTCTCGGCCGCCCGGGTCACGTTGCGCTCCAGCATCAGGGTCTCGAAAACCACCATCAGGTTGATGTCGGCCTTGCGTAGTTCATTGCGGTTCATCCATTGCCCCCTGCTCCCCGGAATAGCCGCAGTGTAGAAAGGCTGCCGGGCTGGCGTCCATTAACCTTTACGCGCCCCGCTCGCGCTCATTGCACGGTCAGGGTCTTGATACCGATGCCCATGACGCGAGCATCATCGTTGGCCCCCAGACTGCGCGGGCTGGCGGCGTCCGGAAGCTGTATCCGGAGCCTCAGCGTAGCGTCCTGCGCCAGGGTTTGGCGGATTGCCGCGCTCAGGGGGATTTGCAGTCGATTGCCCTGAGCCTGGGTCAGGCGCGTCGACAGCACCTCAACGCCATCGATGCTGACGATAACCCGTTGACTGAGGCCAGGAGGCAAGGCGAATGCCAGCGCTTCGATGACGATCGATTGCGTTTGCGGGGCAACGCGTAACGCAATGTGCGCCTCTGTCCCCTCGCTCCAGGTCCCCCAGGTCTCTGAAGCGCCCCAACCGCTGACCAATTGCCGACTCTTGCGATCGTACGTGTGCACCAGTCCCGGACGGCTCAGCACAAGTGAGGAAATCGCGCGACCTTCATCAGCCATCGGCAGGCACCGCTCGCAGCGTTTCCAGCCCGGCGCGAGCACGACAAAATCGTCGACCCGAGTCAGCAAGTCGGTATCGCTGCGAAGGGTTTTGCTGGCGAGGTCGAGGGAGTCGTCGTCAAGGATGTACAGCGAGTCGGCCTCATACTGCCCGGACTCGAGACGACGCCGGGCCTCGCGCTGGGCTTCGGCGAGTGCCGAAGGGCTCACCCGCCCCATGTACAGCGCATCGGTTTTCAATCGATGCCGTCCGGCGAAATCAGCGATGACCTGCCAGCGCTCTGCCTGGTTCTGCGGCGCCAGCACGCGAATATTCCGGTAGTGAGCGGCAGCGCTGGCCCAAAACGGATCGCGCATCGGACTGGCCCAGGCGGCGCTCGGCGGCAGCATTTTTGCCGCGCGCAAACCGGCCCAGGCCAAGCGGGTGTCGAGCACTTGCGCGGTCAGCGCCAAGGCCAGCAGGGCCATGGCAATGGCCGGCCGGTAGCCGCGTACCACCAGATAGATCAGCAACAGAACAATGCCGTAGAACACCGGCCAGAACATGCGCCCCGAGGCACGAAAAATACTCGCCAGGCCCTCGATGGTATTGGGCAGCGGATAACTGAACGTGTGCAGGCCCACGCCGATCTGATTGGACAACGCAAACAGACTCAGCCCAAGCATCGCCAACACCAGCCATGGACAACTGCGCAGCAGCGCCTTGCCGTCGATGCGCGCGGAGAACAACGCCAACACCGCCAAGGGCAACAGCAGCAGCGCGCCGAGCCCCAGATAGTTGAAGCCCTCGTAGTCGCCGCCGGCCGTCTTGATGTCCGGTAAAAGGAGCGACCATCCATCGGCGTCGAACAATGCCAGCAGGTTCATCCGATACCAGCCGAAACCACCGCCACCGGCGCCATCGACAATGCTGAAGTAACCCGCCTGCCAACAACACACGCTGACCAGCGCGAACAGACCGCCGAACTCGATCAGCCCCTGCCGTCGAGTTAATTTGGCGGCCGTGACTTTGCCCAACACATCGGCAACCCAGATCAGTGCGACCATCACCAACAAGTAGGCGTGCACCAGTGCTGTAGCCGACAGCAAGACGCCCCAGGCCAGACGCCGTCGCTGCAGGGACGGATGTAGCGCGAAGTACAGCGCGGCCAGAATCAGAAAATGCCCGGCCAGGGATAAATGCCCGCCGGTACGGACAAACATCGGTGGAGAAAACACCAACAGCCCTGCGCCCAGTAGGCGAAGCAGCGGGTTTGCCGTCATCAGACCGAGCAGTTTCCAGGCGAACCAGGCTTGCAGGACAAAACAGGCCAGCAGCCAGATGCCGAAATACTGGAACGTCTCAGGCAACCAATGGTTGAACGGTTTGAACAGCAGCGCCAATAACGGATTGGAGTCAGAAAAAATAATTGCGCTGCCCAATTCCATCCCATAGGAAGGATTGAGTCCAAGCGGGAATGTCCACGGTGAATGACGGAAAAATACCCACCCCAGATAATGCGTCGCCGGATCCCCTTCGGCGAGCCAGGCGATGTTTTGCGGATCCAGTGCGCGCGGGCCGATCACCAGGAGAAATGCCAGCGCTCCCAATAACAACGGCAAAATCGCAAGGGCGGGAGACTTGTTCCATTCCTTCATCGGTACGTCCAGAAGTTGTGCAGGACAAAGGTGAATGCCGGGATGGTCAGCGCCACGGCGCCAATGCCCAACCCGTAGTGGAGGCCGGCCACCTGCGCGGCCCAGGCGACAAACATCGCCAACACAAAACCACATGCCGACACGGCGAGGAAACGCCAGAGGGTGCGGCCCTGCAATCGGGCGGAAAAGCTCCAGGTGGTGTTGATCACATACGACACCACCGTTGCCACAACAAAGGCCACGCCGTTGGCGAGGGGCGGCAGCGCGACAACAAAATTGATGAACAGCACGGCCACCAGTGCATGCAGGGCGGTGACGAACAAGCCGGTCACCGCGAAACGCAGACCACGCTGGATCAGAGCTGACTTTTCACTCGATGTCACGGTTTCTGCGCCAGCACAAAAACGCTCAGGCCGGCGAGGCGATTCAGACTCAGCAGCGGCAGCTCCACCCGGCAAAGCGTCTTCAGCGCCGCGTTCACCAACGGGTGATGGCGCTTGAGCTGCGAACGTGGCTCCGTTGCCTGCCGACCTTGCGGCAATAAGCGCAACGCCGCCGCCAAAGGAAACACCGCACCGAAATAATAGGCGCCGCACCGCACCGTCAGTCCGGCGTCACGGGCCAGTGTTTCGAATTGCGCCAGGGTGTAGCGACGCTTGTGCTCAAGGAAGTCATCGTGACCGCTCCACAGAAACTGGAACGCCGGCACGGTCATGAGAAAACGGCTGCCGGACGGCACTTTGTCGACGTAAGCCTTGAGCAGACCGAGGTCATCATCGACATGCTCCAGCACGTCCATCAGCAGCACCAGGTCGGCATCGATGGCATCGATCCCGCGACGATAATGCACGGGTTTGCCCGCGGTGCTAGCGCTGGAGTCCGCGGGATAACTGATGTCCACACACCACGCTTCCTGAGCATCGGTATGGGTCAGCAGATGGTGGGAGAAAAACCCCGACCCGGCACCGACATCAAGAATGCGCCTGATCGGCTGATCGCCCAGCAACCGTCGGGTGGCGGCGGCCTTGGAGCAGTAATACCAATGCTCGTCGATGCTGTCTCCGAGGATGTCGGTTTCCTTGAGATCCATGTTTCAGTCCTTCGGGTCATAGACGCGACGCACCAGAAAAACCGGTCGGCGTTTGGATTCGATATACGTACGGCCCAGGTATTCGCCGAGGATACCAATGCCGATCAATTGCAGGCCGCCGAGAAAGGTCACGGCAACCATCAGCGAGGCGTACCCCGGCATGTCGACCCCATGAATCAGCGTGCGCAGCACAATGAACATGGCGAAGGCAAAGGACACCAGCGACACCGCAGCGCCCACATAGGTCCAGATCCGCAGCGGTTCGGTGCTGAAACTGGTGATGCCTTCCAGCGCGAAATTCCACAAGCGCCAGCCGTTGAACTTGCTGTGCCCCGCCACGCGCTCGGGGCGCTCGTAATCGACGTGAGTGGTGCGGAAGCCGACCCAGGCAAACAGGCCTTTCATGAAGCGTCGCGACTCGGGCAAGGTCAACAGAGCATCGACCACGCAGCGGTCCATCAGACGAAAATCGCCGACGTTCTCGGGCAATGGCTGTTCGGCAATGCGGTTGTGCAGGCGATAGAACCAGTGCGCCGACGTCTGCTTGGCCCAGGTATCGCTGCGGCGGCTGATGCGATGGCCGAGTACGACTTCATAGCCCTCACGCCAGCGCTCGATCATCTGCAGGATGACTTCGGGCGGATCCTGCAGGTCGGCGTCGATCGGCACCACGACCTGCCCGGTCGCCATCTGCAAACCGGCGGACAACGCTGCTTCCTTGCCGAAGTTGCGACTCAAATCGACGATGCGCAGGCGCGAATCGCGGCGCTGATGCTCAAGCAAACGCTCAAGGGTGGCATCGGTGCTGCCGTCGTTGATAAACACCAATTCAAGATCGATCAGCGCTTGCGCCGCAAAGACCTGATCGATGCGCGCGAGAAACCGGTCGAGGCTGTCCTCCTCGTTAAAAACCGGGACAACCAGTGACAACGCCACCCGAGCGGCCTGCTGCGTTCCATGCTCAGTCAAAGGAGTGCTCTTCTTATAGTGTTTATCGGTCGCCGATCACTTGCCGACGCCATGAGCCGTCCCGTATTAAGCAGTAGCGTCCTCTCGGTTGCAAGCGCCGGACGGCGTCATATTGGCCAATCCAGAGGCCAATCCACGCGCTCTGGAATGCTCCCTTCAGAAACATTCGCGAACGATTGGAAACAAATCCCCGATAGCCAAAAAACCTCGCTCGGCTAGTCTTGCGTCGGTGCACCACACAGGCTGTTGCACCGACAAATCGCAGGGAGCGAACCGAATGTATTTCGAGATTTACCGACAATCCAGAGGCACCCCAAGCACCGGCAAGGGCCAATGGCGCTGGCGGCTACGAGCAGGCAATCACGAGACCATCGCCAGCGGCGAATCTTATGTGAACAAGGCTGACTGTTTGCACGTGATCGGGTTGATCAAGGCTGTGCAGGGGGAGACGCCGATAAAGGAGATCTAAGCGCAAACGTGCTGCCTATCCATGTAGGCAGCACTCAGATATCGCGTTCCGCACCCCGCCAGGTTTCCAATCGACCAAGATACGACTTTACCCAGACCGTTGCAGATGGATAATGGCTACCTGCCACAAATCACCGATCCCTGACGCCAGGGATTTCGTCTCATCGGCCCGACAGTCACCCTCATGGATACGTGATCAGGCTACGAAAGGAGTTCGTAACGTTGACCCTCCCCCAAGATCTTTCAGCGCCTGTTTCCCGGACACAGAAACTCACTTCCCTTATAACGCGAGGCATGGCCGGGCTGGCTGTTTTACTCAGCGGCATGTGGGCACTGATCACCTACGCCGTGCCAGACCCGAGCGTCTTCGGCTTCAGCTTCATCAGTTGGAAAAATGTCGTCTTGCTCGTCAGTACCTTCATGTTTCTGGGCGCTGTTTCGATCGGGTGGCAAATTCGCAATTTCACGCCCCTGATTAGAGGAAGCCTGCAGTTTCTGATCATCGCCGGTATTTCATTCGGTTTTTTTATTCTCGGCACGGAATACGCCAAACCCTCATTCGAATTCGCGAAACTGCAGTCAAAAATCGTCGAGAACGAGGGCAGCAACCTGCTCGGCAAGCGAATGGAAGTCTTGGACAACGTCCGCATTGAGCTGGATGGCTGTGAAAATATCGGCCGGTTGCCAACGTGTACATTCGAGCTGACGAACCTGAACGTCGATCGCAGTTTCCGCTTCGACGAAAGCACGCGCCTCTTCGACGAATCGGGTGGCCCGCTAAAGTTCGAATCAATTCGAGTCGGCCAGGTTGAAGACCGCGCGTGGCTGCGGTTCCAGCTGATCCGCAACGTTCCGACGCGGGTCACGCTGATCTTTCAGCAAAGCAACAGCAAGCTGACCAAGGCTCCCGCCGTCAAGCTTGTATTCAACGACCTGAATGATGAAACCCTCACCCTCAAATTCAGCGAGATCGATTTGCGTTGATCGCTGTGGGCGCTGGCTACGTCAGCGCCCGGTTGGCTGACAGCCATCGAACAAAAACAAAAAAGCCCCGTAGATTTTCATCTACGGGGCTTTTCTATGTATGGCGGAGAGATAGGGATTCGAACCCTAGGTACCGGTGAAGGTACAACGGATTTCGAATCCGTCCCATTCGGCCACTCTGGCATCTCTCCAACGGCGCGCATCATAACAACACTTCTACCGAAAGCAAACCCTCTTTCGAAAATTTCTTCGTGCTATCAGATGCTTGCGTCGATTAAAGCGGTACACCCAGACGATTGGCGACTTCTTCGTAGGCTTCGATGACGTCACCGAGGCCTTGGCGGAAGCGGTCCTTGTCCATTTTCTTCTTGGTGTCCTTGTCCCACAGACGGCAGCCGTCCGGGCTGAACTCGTCACCCAGGACGATGGAGCCGTCGCTGAATACGCCGAATTCAAGCTTGAAATCGACCAGCAGCAGGCCGGCGTCGCCGAACAGTTTGCTCAGGACTTCGTTGACCTTGAGCGACAGTTCTTTCATGCGCGCCAATTGCTCGGCAGTGCCCCAGCCGAATGCCACGACGTGGGATTCGTTGATGAACGGGTCGCCCTTGGCGTCGTCCTTGAGGAACAGTTCGAAGGTGTACGGATTGAGCTTCAGGCCTTCTTCGACGCCCAGACGCTTGACCAGGCTGCCGGCGGCGTAGTTACGCACGACGCATTCAACCGGGATCATATCGAGCTTCTTCACCAGGCACTCGTTGTCGCCCAGCAGTTTGTCGAATTGGGTCGGGATGCCGGCCGCTTCGAGCTTTTGCATGATGAAGGCGTTGAACTTGTTGTTCACCATACCTTTGCGATCGAGCTGTTCGATACGCTTGCCGTCGAACGCCGAGGTGTCGTTGCGAAACAGCAGGATCAAGCGGTCAGCGTCGTCGGTCTTGTAAACCGATTTGGCTTTGCCGCGGTAGAGTTCTTCACGTTTTTCCATGATGGGCTCCGCTTGCTAAGTAGGTGGGCTAGGCGATGTGGCGCCAGTCGAGCCCTGAATCTTGATCGGCCAGTTGCAGCCAGTCCGGGTCGCACCCGAGGGTGTCGACAAAACATTGCCGGGCCAGCTGCGGCAGGTTGTTCTTGCTGCTCAGATGGGCCAGAACCAGGTGTTGCAGCCCCTGCCAGCCCAACTCGGCCACCAGGAATGCCGCCTGATGGTTGTTCAAATGTCCCAGCTCGCCGCCCACCCGCTGCTTGAGAAAGTACGGATAGTGCCCGCGCGCCAGCATGTCGCGACAATGATTGGACTCGATCATCAACGCATCGAGGTCCCGATAACCGTCCAGCACCCGCTCGCAGTAGGACCCCAGATCGGTCAGCAGGCCGAAGCGCCGCTGTTCATGATCGCTGAAGACGTACTGGGTCGGTTCCTGCGCATCATGGGCCACGGCAATGACCCCGATGTTCAGTGCACCGATCTGCAGTTGCTCGCCGCCGGCCAGCAAGCCTGCGGGTTCAATCGGTTTGCGCATCCCGCGCAGTGTGCCGCGACTGAGGTAGACCGGCAGATTGTAGCGCCGAGACAGCAAACCCACGCCATGCACGTGGTCGGCATGTTCGTGGGTTACGAGTATCGCGCTCAGTTGCGCCGGGTTCACACCCAGGCGCAGCAGGCGTTTTTCGGTTTCCCGCAGGGAAAAACCACAATCCACCAGCACATACGTATCAGCACTGGCGATCAGCGTGCCGTTCCCTTGGCTACCGCTGCCGAGAACGGCAAAACGCATGGTCGATCAGCCCAGGTTGTCCTGAATCACGCTCAACACTTTACGGGCAACGTCAGCCGGCGCCACGGTGTTGATGTTTTTCTCGACGGTCACCTGAATGTTCTCGCCGACCTTGCTCAGGCGCACCTGATAGCGCTCGGCGCGGGCTTCGACTTCTTCCTTGCTCGGCGCGCTGCCGAACAGGCTGCTGAAGAAACCAGGCTTGTCGTCTTTCCTCTCGGCTTTTTCAGCCAGGTTGATGTAGTACAGGCCCAGGCTGCGGTTGATGTCTTCAACGCGCCACTCGCCCTGTTCCAGCGCACGGCCGACGCTCGACCAGGCACGATCCAGATCGGTGCCGACGTTCAACACCGGGTTGCCACTGCCGTCTTCGCTGAGGCT
The DNA here is from genome assembly GCF_014270125.1 of Pseudomonas sp. SWRI99. Classification (NCBI taxonomy): domain Bacteria; kingdom Pseudomonadati; phylum Pseudomonadota; class Gammaproteobacteria; order Pseudomonadales; family Pseudomonadaceae; genus Pseudomonas; species Pseudomonas sp. SWRI99. The sequence goes on from NZ_JABWQR010000002.1 coordinate 229,518, forward strand.
GACACGGCTCGGCGCGTCGAAATCACGCGATGCCAGCATCGACACCGAACCGCCCTTCTCGGAAGTACGACTCATGCTCGCGAGCATGTCGTCGACCAGCGCAGCGTCCAGGCCGGTGTTGACCGAACGGTTGGTGAACGCGACGTCGGCCGTGCTGCCGGCAGGACGCTCGGCGCTGACCACGTAGATTTCACTGGTGTTGCGCTGCACGCCCGGTTCGATGCGCACACGCACACGGGTTTCGCTGTCGCTGGCAATGCCGGCGGCGCTCAGGCGCTTGGCCATGGACGCCGACAGTTCATCGGAGTGCTGCCAGGTGGTGGTGAATTCGCCGGTCTGCGGGCGCTGTTCATCCAGGCGGAAACCGTTGTCCTGGAAGAACTGCACTGCCACAGGCCAGACTTCGGCCGGTGGGTGCTGGGCGACGACCCAACGCGAGTCACCGCTCTTTTGCAGCGAGTAATCGCTGGCATCGGCAGCAGCGGACAACGGCTGCGGACGCGGCACGATGTATTCGCCCTTGGCGGTGTCGTCGGCGACGTTACGCGGGATCGGCAACAGCGGATCCAGACGCTTGGAGGTGCTGACATCCGGTGGCAGTTGCATCGGTGCAGTCTGTTGCGCTTGCAGGTAATCGCTACCACGGTCGCGGAAATAACCTTCCGGACCCCAGATCCATCCGCAGCCGCTGGTGCTGGAGATAATCAAGGCAAGTGCGGAAAGTCCGGCCATTCGCTTCATGCGTTGTACTTCCTCAATTAAACCAGGACGCTGCACTGGCGCAGGGCCGTGCGAAGCGTTTCATGACAAGGTGTGCTCAGCCAGGTCAGTGGCAGGCGGATGCCTTCGTGCATCAGGCCCATCTCGACCAGCGCCCACTTCACCGGAATCGGGTTGGCTTCGATGAACAGATCTTTGTGCAGCGGCATCAGTTTTTCATTGATGGCCCGTGCGGTGTCGGCGTCGCCCTTGAGCGCGGCTTCACACAGGTCGGCCATTTCACGCGGTGCGACGTTGGCGGTCACCGAGATGTTGCCTTTGCCGCCCAGCAGGATCAACTCGACAGCGGTCGGATCATCGCCGGACAGCACGATGAAATCCTCGCTCACACCCTCGATGATCGCTTTGGCACGCTTGAGGTCGCCGGTGGCTTCCTTGATGCCGATGATGTTCGGCACGGTGGACAGGCGAATCACGGTCTCGGCCTGCATGTCGCAGGAGGTGCGGCCGGGAACGTTGTAGAGAATCTGGGGAATGTCGACCGCTTCGGCGATGTGTTTGAAGTGCTGGTACAAACCTTCCTGAGTCGGCTTGTTGTAATAAGGAACCACCAGCAGGCAGGCATCGGCACCGGCTTCCTTGGCATTGCGGGTCAGCTCGACGGCTTCGCGGGTCGAGTTGGCGCCCGTGCCGGCGATGACCGGAATACGCCCGGCGACCTGTTTGACCACGGCTTTGATGACGGCAATGTGTTCATCTACATCAAGGGTTGCCGACTCGCCGGTGGTGCCGACGGCGACAATGGCATGGGTGCCGTTCTTGAGGTGGAAGTCCACGAGTTTGCTGAGGCTGTCCCAGTCCAGACGCCCTTGTGCATCCATGGGAGTGACCAGTGCCACCATACTGCCCGCAATCATGAAACCGCTCCTGCCGGAAAAAGAGAGCGGTAATGGTACTGGCGCCAAGATGCTTGCACAAGCGAAGTACTGCGCTGCCGCCATTCCCCTTGGCGCCGCTTTTCGCTACCCTTCAGACTTTGATCGGTACTGATCAGCTTGTACGCCGGGTTCCAGCCTCCCTTTTCGGCCTCCCAGACCCCGTTCCTGCGTCGCCTCGACGCGCTCCCGCCATCGTGGAGCGAACCGCGAGCGCTAGCCGGGACTGACGGAACGGCACGCTCAGGCACTTCCCCGACGGACAACGCGCGTAAACCTACCGACCGCTCATCGCTTTAGGAATGCTGCATGTCCACCCCCACAGTTCGCGAACAATTCCTTGTCATCAGTGCCCTCGGCGCCAACCCCATGGAGCTGACCAACGTCCTGTGCCGCGCCAGCCATGAAAACCGCTGCGCCGTAGTCACGTCACGCCTGACCCGCCACGGCGAGTGCAGCGCTCTGGTACTGGAAGTCTCCGGTAGCTGGGACGCCCTGGCTCGCCTGGAAGGCAGCCTGCCGGTACTCGCCAAGCGTCACGCCTTCACCGTCAACGTGGTGCGCAGCGCGGCGCTGGAGAATCGTCCACAGGCCCTGCCCTACGTGGCTTACGTCAGCTCGGCCTATCGCCCGGACATCATCAATGAGCTGTGCCAGTTCTTCATGGATCACAACGTCGAACTGGAAAACCTGACCTGCGATACGTACCAGGCGCCACAGACCGGCGGCACCATGCTCAACGCCACATTCACCGTGACCCTGCCGGCCGGCACCCAGATCAGCTGGCTGCGCGATCAGTTCCTCGATTTCGCCGATGCGATGAATCTGGATGCGCTGATCGAGCCCTGGCGCCCACAAAACCCAATGTAAGGAAGCTTTAATGGCCGTTGTCATCGACCAGCCGGTTGCGGATTTCGAAGCGCCTGCCACCAGCGGGCAAACCGTCAGCCTGTCCGCCTTGAAGGGCAAGCAAGTGGTGATCTATTTCTACCCCAAGGACAGCACGCCGGGCTGCACCACTCAAGGCCAGGGCTTTCGGGATCAATACGCAGCGTTCAAGGCTGCCAATACCGAAGTCTTCGGCATCTCCCGCGATAGTTTGAAGTCGCACGAAAATTTCAAAGGCAAACAGGAATTCCCCTTCGAGCTGATCAGCGACAAGGACGAGGCGGTATGCCAGCTGTTCGACGTGATCAAGTTGAAGAAGCTGTATGGCAAGGAATACCTGGGCGTTGATCGCAGCACTTTCCTGATCGACAAGAACGGCGTGCTGCGTCAGGAATGGCGCGGCGTGAAGGTGCCGGGGCATGTTGATGCCGTGCTGGCTGCCGCTCAGGCTCTGAATAAAGCCTGAGTTTTTGCGTCGTTTGCACTGACGCCTTCGCGAGCAGGCTCGCTCCCACAGTTGATTGCATTTCAATGGTGGGAGCGAGCCTGCTCGCGAATAGCGTCTCTACAAAATTCCAGATCACCGCTACAACAACGGCGCGACTACCGGCTCCTTGCGCGGCCACGCATCGAGCACAGCCTTGAACAGCGTCGCCAGCGGAATCGCAAAGAACACGCCCCAGAATCCCCACAGCCCGCCGAACAACAGCACTGCGCAGATGATCGCCACCGGGTGCAGATTGACCGCTTCGGAAAACAGCAATGGCACCAGCACGTTGCCATCCAGCGTCTGAATGATTCCGTAGACCGCCATCAGGTAGATGAACTGATCGCTCCAGCCCCACTGGAACAAGGCAATCAGCATGACCGGCACGGTCACGACCACGGCACCGACATACGGCACCACCACGGACAATCCGACCAGCAACGCCAGCAGCGCCGCATAGTTCAGGCCCAAGGCGATGAAGGCGATATAAGTCACGCCGCCGCAGATCACGATTTCGATGCCTTTGCCCCGAATGTAATTGGCGATCTGCCGGTTCATTTCCTGGGCGACCCGAGTGATCAGCGCGCGCTCGCGAGGCAGATAACCGCGCACCCACTCACCGATCATTGCGCGATCCTTGAGGAAGAAGAACACCAGAATCGGCACCAGCACCAGATAGATCATGATGTTCACCAGCAACGGCAGGCTCGACAGCGAGAACGTCAGCGCCCACTGCCCGAACTTGCCGATCTCCCCCCGCGCCGCTTCGATGGCTTGCAACACCTGCTCGTCAGACACCAGATGCGGATAGCGCTCTGGCAGCAAGAGCAGCAGCGACTGCCACTTGGCGAGCATGCCCGGCAGTTCGTTGAACAGCGTGATCAACTGATGCCACAGCAACGGCAGCACCACGACGATAAACAGCATTAGCACGCCCATGAACAGCGCAAACACCAACCCCACCGCCACGCCGCCGGGCACACGCATGCGCTCCAGCGTGACCACCAGACCTTGCATCAGATAGGCCAGCACCATCCCCGCCAGCACGGGCGCGAGCATGCCGCCAAGGGTGAGCACGGCGGTGAAGGCAAGAACCAGCAGCACCGCCAGCACCACCGCTTCTTCATCGGAGAAATAACGCTGAATCCAGTCGCGTAACACTTTGAACATCAATAATCCCTTCGGTTTTTAACGCGGTCGCTTCAGGCTTTTTTCAACCAGTAACGGTAGACGCCAGCGTCGTCTTCTTCACGCAGCAGCGCATGACCGGCCAGTTTGGCAAAAGTACGGAAGTCACGCTGCGAGCCAGCATCCGTGGCGATCACCTTGAGCACAGCGCCGCTCCGCAGTTTATTGAGTTCCATTTTTGCCTTGAGCAGCGGCAACGGACAATTCAGGCCACTGGCGTCCAGTTCTACGTCATGGGCTACAGCGTCAGTCATTGCGGCACTCCGTTCAGGTCATTCGGGCCACCTAGAATATCTGGTCGCAGCTTCGGTGTCCGGCTACAGTAAGGTCTTTGTCTTCTAAGGCTTTGTGCATGACTTTTCTGCGCCCTACCCTGCTGACGCTCGCTTGCCTGCTCGCCTCACCGGGCTTTGCCGACGATCTGCCGTCACTTGGCGACGCCAGTTCTGCCATTGTCTCGCCACAGCAGGAATATCAGCTCGGGCGCGCCTGGCTGGCCATGTTGCGCAGCCAGGTTTCCCAGCTCAATGATCCACAGCTCAAGGACTATGTCGAATCCAGCGTTTACAAGCTGGTGGAGACCAGCCAGGTCACTGACCGACGCCTTGAATTCATCCTCATCAACAGTCCGCAACTCAACGCCTTCGCTGCCCCCGGCGGGGTTGTCGGGGTCAACGGCGGCCTGTTCCTCAACGCGCAGACCGAGGGCGAATACGCCTCGGTACTGGCCCACGAACTGGCTCACTTGTCGCAGCGCCACTTCGCCCGTGGCGTTGAAGCCTCGCAGCGGATGCAGGTGCCGATGATGGCCGCGCTGCTGGCCGGGATCGTCATTGCCGCAGCAGGCGGCGGCGATGCGGGGATTGCCACCATCGCCGGTACCCAGGCAGCGGCGATCCAGTCGCAACGGACCTTCTCGCGCCAGAATGAACAGGAAGCCGATCGCATTGGCATTCTTAACCTGGAAAAGGCCGGTTACGACCCGCGCTCGATGCCGACCATGTTCGAACGCCTGATGCGCCAGTATCGTTTCGACGCCAAGCCGCCGGAGTTCCTGTTGACTCACCCGGTCACCGAGTCGCGGATTGCCGACACCCGCAACCGTGCCGAGCAGGCCAAACCGGGCGGTATCGAGGACTCCAAGCGCTATCAGTTGATTCGCGCACGCGTACAGTTGATCTACGAAGAAACCCCGGGCCTGGGCGCCAAGCGCTTCCGCGCGCAACTGGATGAACACCCGCAAAATGACGTCGCTCGCTACGGCCTGGCGATCGCACAGATCAAGGGCGGCCAATTGAATGAAGCACGGGAAAACCTCAAACAGCTGCTGGCCAAATCGCCGAACGAAATCATCTACAACCTCGCGCAGATCGACCTGGACATCACCAATAATCGCCTGCCCGATGCCCAGTCACGGGTTGAACGCATGCTCACGCAGTTTCCGGGCAACTATCCGCTGAATCAGGTGCGCGTCGATTTGTTGCTGAAACAGAATCGTGCCGCCGATGCCGAGAAGGCCCTGGACAGTTTGCTCAAGTCACGTCCGGATGATCCGGACGTCTGGTATCAGGTGGCCGAAACGCGTGGTTTGTCGGGCAACATCATCGGCCTGCATCAGGCGCGTGCCGAATACTTCGCGCTGGTCGGCGATTACCGTCAGGCCATTCAGCAACTGGACTTCGCCAAGCGCAAGGCGGGTAACAACTTCCCGCTGTCTTCGCGAATCGACGCGCGCCAGCGGGAGTTGATGGAGCAGGAACGCATGATCAAGGACATGATGGGCTGAAGATTTTCTGCGTCAGACAAAAGCTGCAAGCACAAAAAAACCGCCTCTTTCGAGGCGGTTTCTTTTTACCTTGCCGCCGGCTTATTCAGCCAGTTTAAAGGTGATGAAGCTGGCGCGGCCCTGACGCAGGACGCGCATCGACACCGAACGGTTCTTCGGCAACGCCTTGGCGATGTCGGTGAACTCCTTGGCCGAACCGATCGCCTGATTATTCAGGTGAGTAATCACATCACCCGGCTGCAGACCGATCAGGGCCGCAGGTCCGTCCTGCACTTCCTTGATCACCACCCCGCCTTTGAGGTCGTAGGCTTTCTTCTGCTCGGCAGTCAGCTCACCTACCGCCACACCGAGGCGGTTGCTGCTGCTTTCAGCGCCAGACTTCGCCAACGCGTCCAGTTCCTTGTCCTCGTCAGGGATAGCGCCCACCGTCAGCTCGACGTTTTTGCGCTTGCCCTCACGAATCACTTCCAGGTTGGCTTTGGCGCCAGCCTTCAAGGCACCGACTAGATGCGGCAGGTCAGCGGACATGACGATCGGCTGGCCGTTCATGCTCAGAATCACGTCGCCCACTTGCAGGCCACCCTTGGCTGCCGGGCCATCATCCTGAATCTGCGCAACCAGTGCGCCGGCCGGTTTATCCAGGCCAAACGATTCCGCCAGATCCTTGTTCACTTCCTGAATCACCACGCCCAACCAGCCACGGCTGACTTTGCCGCCGCTCTTCAGTTGGTTGGAAACGTCCATCGCCACATCGATCGGGATGGCGAACGACACGCCCATGAAACCGCCGGAGCGGGTGTAGATCTGCGAGTTGATCCCGACCACTTCACCGTTGAGGTTGAACAGCGGGCCACCGGAGTTACCCGGGTTGATCGGCACGTCAGTCTGGATGAACGGCACATAGTTTTCGTTCGGTAGGCTACGGCCCACGGCGCTGACAATGCCCTGGGTCACGGTGTGGTCGAAACCGAATGGCGAACCGATCGCCACTACCCACTGGCCGGCCTTGAGGTCTTGGGATTTGCCGAGCTTGAGTACTGGCAAGTCCTTGCCTTCGATTTTCAGCAGAGCCACGTCGGAGCGTGGATCGGTGCCGATCAGCTTGGCTTTCATTTCGCTGCGATCAGCCAGACGTACGAGGATTTCGTCGGCATCGGCAATCACATGGTTATTGGTGAGAATGTAGCCATCCGGAGAAATGATGAAGCCCGAGCCCAGCGATTGCGCTTCACGCTGGCGACCATCACGCGGCGAACGTTGCTGAGGCGGCATACCGCGCTCGAAGAACTCGCGCAGCATCGGTGGCAGACCTTCCAGGTCCGGCATTTGCTGATTCACTCGGCGGTCCGGCAGTTTCTGCGTGGTACTGATGTTTACCACCGCTGGCGAGGCTTGTTCGACCAGCTGGGTGAAATCAGGCAGATCGGCCGCTTGCGCAGCAGGGACCGCCTGACCGAGCAGTAGCACGGTGGCGAAGATGGAAAGATAAGACTTCAAACTAGGTATCGACATACAGCTCCCGTTACGACGAGCAGGGTTAAGCGATATGGAGCAAAGGAACACCGGAAACCACTGACCGGCATTTTTGTTCCGGGAACAACAAACAAGGCCAGAGCCGTGAGGCTCTGACCTATAAAAAATTTTCAGGTGATTTGCAAATGAAAATGCTCAGCAAACATTTCTACGTCTCGACGACGAAGTGGGAATGACTGAAATCAGCTCACTGCTTGCTGGTCGCAGCGCCATCATTGTTGCGCATCGACAAGGCGATTCGCTCAGCGGTGCCAATCGGGATTTCCCCCACCACCGTGACCATCATTTCGCCTTGCGGTGTGGTCAAGCGACGGGAGACGGCAACGGTCGGACCCAACTGCGTGCGGGTATCGGTGACCGTCGCGCCGTTCAAAGGCTCCAGGAACACCGAAAAACGCGCCAGACCATCGTCATACATCAGGCTGTTGACCTGAGTCTTGGTTTGCGGATCCTTGTGCGAGGTGCTGCTGCTGAGTTCGAAACCCGGTGGCAGCCAGTCCGAGCGCCAGACCTGCGCCGTTTTCACCGCAGACGCTTTGTTGTTGTCGAGGGTAATCGGCTTGCAATCGGCGTCAGCCAGCAAGTCTTTATCCGACGGGACTTCATCAGTGTCCAGGCTGGTGAACTGGAAGCGTTCGAGCAACTGGCCCTTGTCGTTCAGCAACAACGACTTGAGGGGCAGGCCGGTTCGCTTGTCCAGATGCAATTCGAAACCGTAACGGTGTTGGTCGCGAGGCGTCAGCGATACGATCACCGCATCCCGCCCGGCCACGCGCGACTTGCCAATGACAGCAAGGTCATACCAGTTTTTCAGCTTTTGGGGATCGAGGGAACGAGCGGTCGAATTGGGTGAATCTCCAAGACCCGCAATCAGGGTTCCGCTGACGCATTGAGTATGTCTGTCAATGCGTACAACTTCCTGAGCCGAACCGTCGAGCTGTAGCAAACGCTCGCGGACCTGGCCATTCTGGACGCGATGCCAGATGTTATGGGTGGAAAAACTACCGTTGCGCTCGTAAACGAAAGTGCCGTGGAAGCTTTGCTTCTGCTCGGCCTGGCCCAGACGGGTCAACCAATCCTGGGCGTCATCGGCATGGGCTGGAACGATGAACCAGCCACTCAGCAGAAGCGAAAGTACAGGTATGGCGCGCATGATCCTCCTTAACGGTTTTCCAGGCTTGCCGCACGTGCGTAAGGCAGCGCGCTTTCAGTCCCTTTCAGCGCAGCCTGTTGCGCATGCTGGCGCAGATAGCCTGGCAGACGCTGATCGTGCCAGCCTGGTTGACCTTGCAATACGCCGTTGGCCATAGGACCAGTGGCTTCAGAACTCTCACTATAGCCTGCCAATACAGCCGGACCCTTGACTTGTGGAGTAGCCAGAGTGGTCTGACTGCTTTGCTGAGCCAGTTCGACGCCGGCAATTTCGTCCTGGTTGTACAGGCGAACACCGGCCAGAACGGCAACGGTCACCGAGGCGGCTACAGCCAGACGACCCAGGTTGCGCCATGGGCTGCGGGAAACTTTGGCCGGTGCCGTTTCGTCTTCCAGCGCAGCAGACACTGCCGCAGCGATATCCAGACGCGGAAGCAGCAGATCCTTGTGCATGGCTGCCCGAGCAATCTGGTAACGAGCCCAGGTCTCACGGGTTTCAACATCATCCAGTGCGTTGAGCACTCGACGCAATTCCAGTTCGTCCGCTTCGTTATCCATCACTGCGGACAGCGATTCCTGCAGGGCTTCACGACTCATGGCGTTCCTCTCTTGGCTGTCGCCGCTGTCTCAGTTTTCCTGCAACAAAGGTTGCAGGGCTTTATCGATGGCCTCCCGAGCGCGGAAAATCCGGGAGCGCACGGTACCCACCGGACACTGCATGACGCTCGCAATGTCCTCGTAACTCAGACCATCGAATTCACGTAAAGTTAAAGCCGTACGCAAATCCTCTGGCAGTTGCTGGATGGTTCGATGGACGGTGCCTTCGATCTCATCCCGCAGCAGTGCTCGTTCTGGTGATTCGAGATCCTTGAGGCCGTGATCGCCGTCGTAGAACTCAGCATCCTCTGAACTTACATCGCTATCCGGCGGCCGGCGGCCGCGTGAAACCAGGTAATTCTTCGCCGTGTTAATGGCAATACGGTACAGCCACGTATAAAACGCACTGTCGCCGCGAAAGTTTCCAAGTGCTCGATACGCCTTGATAAAGGCTTCCTGAGCAACGTCCTGGGCTTCATGGGTGTCGTGCACAAAACGCACGATCAACCCGAGAATTTTGTGCTGATATTTCAGCACCAGCAGATCGAAAGCTCGCTTGTCGCCACGCTGAACGCGTTCGACCAGCTGCTGATCCTCTTCCTGGGTTAGCATGAACACTCCTCGATAAGCCCGAAGGAGACTTGCATTACTAAACGACCAGACTTGCAAACATAGACTCGGGCTTTTCGCAAAAGTTCTCCCCCTCCAAGCAAGTTTCCTGCGGGCTCTGATTTGGCACGCACGAAAAACGCAGCGCGGGATAAACCGGCTGCGCGAATAATCTTGTCATCGGTTTCGCCGGCAGGAATCCAACCGCAGATTCCGCATTGAAGCCGACACTGTCCCTGGTTTCTGGCACCGTCTATTGATCTTGGGCCTTTGGCAAAAGTTCCAATTATTTATAGGCGTCCCACCGGACATTGAACGACCTTGAACCGAAAAACCGTGTTTCAGCGCCGATACAGCGGTCTTTGCGCAAAGCTGCGGAAAAATCCTTCCGACGAAGCAAGCGGTTTTTTTCGTCACAGTAGTTTCACAATGCCATATGGGCCCGGCTATTGTGCCGTCCAACCCCTCTATATACTAGTGGGCTGTGTGGCTGTCTTGACTCGCCGATCCAGCTGTCTTGCGCCAACCCCGACCCGGGTCGCTTTGAGCGGAATCCTGAAATGAACCAACAGTTCCAACACGATGTTCTGGTCATTGGCAGCGGTGCTGCCGGTTTAAGTCTCGCGCTGACCCTGCCCGGTCACCTGAGCATTGCCGTGCTGAGTAAAGGTGATCTGGCAAACGGTTCGACGTTCTGGGCGCAGGGCGGTGTCGCCGCCGTGCTTGACGATACCGATACTGTCGAATCCCACGTCGATGACACCCTGAATGCCGGCGGTGGGCTGTGTCATGAAGACGCCGTGCGCTTCACCGTCGAGCACAGCCGCGAAGCGATTCAGTGGCTGATCGACCAGGGCGTGCCGTTCACGCGAGACGAACAGTCCGGCACCGAAGACGGCGGTTTCGAGTTTCACCTGACTCGCGAAGGCGGCCACAGCCATCGACGCATCATCCACGCCGCCGACGCCACGGGCGCCGCCATCTTCAAGACCCTGCTGGCCCAGGCAAAAGAGCGTTCGAACATCGAACTGCTGGAACAGCGTGTCGCCGTCGACCTGATCACCGCGCGCCGCCTGGGACTGGGAGGCGATCGCTGCCTCGGCGCCTATGTGTTGAACCGCGCCACCGGCGAAGTCGACACCTACGGCGCACGCTTCGTGATTCTCGCCTCGGGCGGTGCCGCCAAGGTCTACCTCTATACCAGCAATCCCGACGGTGCCTGCGGCGACGGCATTGCCATGGCCTGGCGCTCGGGCTGCCGGGTGGCGAATCTGGAATTCAACCAGTTTCACCCGACCTGCCTGTATCACCCACAGGCCAAGAGTTTTCTGATCACCGAAGCCCTGCGCGGCGAAGGCGCACATCTGAAACTGCCCAATGGCGAGCGCTTCATGTCGCGCTTTGATCCGCGCGCCGAACTGGCACCCCGGGACATCGTCGCCCGCGCCATTGACCATGAAATGAAGCGTCTGGGGGTCGACTGCGTCTACCTCGACATCAGTCACAAGCCCGAATCGTTCGTCAAAAGCCACTTCCCCACTGTTTATGAGCGCTGCCTGGGCTTCGGCATTGATATCACCCAACAACCGATCCCGGTGGTGCCCGCCGCGCATTACACCTGCGGCGGCGTGATGGTCGATCAACACGGCCGCACCGACGTGCCGGGGCTGTATGCGATTGGCGAAACCAGCTTCACCGGCCTGCACGGCGCCAACCGCATGGCCAGCAATTCGCTGCTGGAATGTTTCGTCTATGCGCGCTCGGCGGCGGCGGACATTCTTGCGCAACTGGACGAAGTCGCAGCGCCAAGCGCGCTTCCTGCCTGGGACGCCAGCCAAGTGACGGATTCCGACGAAGACGTGATCATTGCGCACAACTGGGATGAATTACGGCGTTTCATGTGGGATTACGTCGGTATCGTACGCACCAACAAGCGCCTGCAACGGGCCCAGCACCGTGTGCGCCTGCTGCTCGACGAGATTGACGAGTTCTACAGCAATTACAAGGTCAGCCGCGACCTCATCGAGTTGCGCAACCTGGCGCAAGTTGCCGAACTGATGATCCGCTCCGCCATGGAGCGCAAGGAAAGTCGCGGTCTGCATTACACCCTCGACTACCCGAACCTGCTACCCGAGGCCCTCGACACTATTCTGGTGCCGCCCACCTACGTCGGCTGAACTTGAGCCGTACTCGCAGGCGGCGGTGCACATCCGCCGCTAGCGAGTCCCGCGGCACGCAGATCGATCTGACCCGCCACTCCCCAGGCAAACGAAAGCGCAACACCACGATCAGCGGCAGTGCCAGACTGTCCGGGCGCAGTTGCACCGCTTGCCAGCCATTGGCTTGACTCCACAGTTGCCAGCCGTCGGCGTCACGACGCAACCCGCAAAAAGCGTTCGGATGACTCAGCAGAATCTGCCTGGGCAGCACCCAAACGCCATGCAGCACACAGCCGGACGCCGCGAGCAGACTGGCCCAGAGCGGAATCGACAGCAGAAACAAAGCACCCAGGGCGAACGCCTGGGCCAGCAGATACGCCGCCAGCAACTGCCGTGAGGCATGCCAGCGACACTCGAACGTATTACTTGGGCTGGACACGGTCCAGGATCATGCGAACCATGCGCTGCAGCTCCGGATCTTCGGATTCGCTGCGCTCCATGAACCAGCCGAACATGTCCTGGTCCTCGCACTCGAGCAGGCGAACATACAGATCGCGATCCACCTGGTTCAACGTCGCGTAGACCTCCTGCACGAAAGGCACCAGCAACACGTCAAGTTCAAGCATCCCGCGACGGCTGTGCCAAAAGAGGCGATTGAGTTCAACTTGTTCGACCATGGAGCCCTCCTCAAATTTGCCGGGCAGTATACAGCCCAGACGCGGGCCGCACAGTCGGCTTTGGTCGGGCACCCTTGATCCTTTATCAACTACCCATTTCAACAACGCGCCCTTATGATGTGCCCCAGTCTATTTACCCTGCGATGACCCATGGCCGATTCTGCTTTTTTCTGCACCCTGTCTCATGAAGGCGTACTCGCGGTTCGCGGTGCGGACGCCGGAAAATTCCTGCAAGGCCAGTTGACCTGCAATATCAATTACCTGAGTGACACCCGCGCCAGCCTCGGCGCCCGCTGCACGCAGAAAGGCCGGATGCAGTCCAGCTTCCGCATTCTGCTCGAGGGTGACGGGTTGGTTCTGGCGATGGCCAGCGAATTGCTCGAACCGCAACTGGCTGACCTGAAAAAGTACGCGGTGTTCTCCAAATCGAAACTGACCGATGAAAGCGCCGCCTGGGTGCGCTTCGGCGTGGAGCATGGCGACGCAGTCCTGACCGGTATAGGTCTGGAACTGCCCGCCGAAACCGACAGCGTCGTGCGCAACGACGGCCTGATCGCGATTCGCGTCTCGCCCGAGCGCGCCGAACTCTGGGTGCCTGCCGATCGAGCTGACGCGATCAAAGGCACACTGTCGGCCGAGTTGCCTGAAGAGCAATTGAATCAATGGCTGCTCGGCCAGATCCGCGCCGGTATCGGCCAGGTCATGCCGAGCACGCGCGAACTGTTCATCCCGCAAATGCTCAACCTGCAAGCGGTTGGCGGTGTGAGTTTCAAGAAAGGCTGCTACACCGGCCAGGAAATTGTCGCGCGCATGCAGTACCTGGGCAAACTCAAGCGCCGCCTGTATCGCTTGAGCCTGGACAGCGCCGAGCTGCCCGAGCCGGGCACGCCTCTGTTCGCGCCGAGCCATAACAGCGCGATCGGTGAAGTGGTCCTTGCGGCCAGTGCCGCAGGAAACATTGAACTCCTGGCAGTGTTGCAGGCCGAAGCTGCCGAAGCCGGCGATTTGCATCTGGGCGCCCTCGAAGGCCCCGTGTTGCGCGTGCTCGACCTGCCTTACGAACTGGATCGCGACCGCGAAATCCAGCGTTGATCGCAGCATTGTTGCAACACCCTAGAGAGTCTAAATGAGCGAACTGGCGGAAAAGGTCCAACAGGATTTGGTTGAGGCCATCGATAACGATGACCTGGTTCTGCCCACGCTGCCGGAAGTGGCACTGCAAATTCGCAAGGCCGCCGAGGATCCGGAAATCAGCGTCAGCGACCTGAGCAAAGTGATCGGTCGTGACACGGCGCTGTCCGCGCGCCTGATCAAAGTGGTCAACAGTCCGTTGCTGCGCGCCGCGCAGGAAGTCACCGACCTGCACACCGCCATCACCCGCCTGGGCATCAATTACAGCAGCAACCTGGCGATCGGCCTGGTGATGGAGCAGATTTTCAACGCTCGCTCCGAAGTGGTCGAACAGAAGATGCGCGACGTCTGGCGCAGCAGCCTGGAGATCGCCGGCGTCAGCTATGCGCTGTGTCGTCGCCACACCCAGCTCAAGCCCGATCAAGCGGCGCTCGGCGGGCTGGTGCATCAGATTGGTGTGCTGCCGATTCTGACGTACGCCGAAGACCATAACGAACTGCTTTCGGATGCGGTCAGCCTCACTCATGTGATCGAGCAGATTCATCCATTGCTGGGTGAAAAGCTGTTGCGGGTCTGGGAGTTTCCCGAACGTCTGGTGCAACTGCCGTTGCTCTATCAGAACTTCGAGCGCGACTCGGCGAGCATTGATTACGTGGATGTCGTGCAGGTCGCGAGTCTGTATTGCCACAAGGACAGCGACCATCCGTTTGCGCGGATTGACCCGTTGAGTGTTCCGGCATTCAGAAAGCTGCGGATTGATCCGGAGAACAAGCAATTGTGCGCGGACCTGGAAGAATCGCGGACGATGTTTTACTGATCCGAAACTGAGGCGCGGCCTTCGCGAGCAGGCTCGCTCCCACAGGAACGATGCATTTTCAATGTGGGAGCGAGCCTGCTCGCGAAGAGGACACGGCGCTCACCCGGCAATAAAACTGACCCGCACCTTCAACCCCGCCCGCTCGCCATCATGCAACGTGATTTGTGCCAGATGCGCCCGGCAGATCTCGCCGACAATCGCCAGCCCCAGGCCCGATCCCGCCACTTGCTGATTACGCCGGTAAAACCGTTCGAACACCCGGTCGCGCTCTTCCAGCGGGATTCCCGGGCCGTCATCTTCGACCTCAAGCACCGCCGGCGCCGTCACGCGCAATATCACATTGCCGCCCGATGGCGTGTGCGCCAGCGCATTATCCACAAGATTGCTCAGCAGCTCGTTGAGCAGGGTCGGCTCGCCGCGCAGCCACACGGGTTCGTCGGCCTCCAGTGCCAGCGCCACGCCACGCTTGTGCGCCAGCGGTGCCATGGCCATGCCCAGTTCTCGGGCCAACTGACTCAGATCAAGCAACTGCGCGCCGCCCTCGGCAATCGCCCGGGCGCCGTTTTCGACACGGGCCAGCGATAGCAACTGATTGGCCAGATGCGTCAGGCGATCGGTGCTTTGCGCAGAAGATTCCAAGGTTGTGCGCCAGATCTCCGGCTCATTGGAGCGCAGGCCCAGCTCCAGCCGCGCTTTCAATGCCGCCAACGGCGTGCGTAATTCGTGGGCGGCATCAGCAATGAACTGCGCCTGCCGCTCGAACTGACCGCGCAGGCGTTCGGTGAAATGGTTGAGCGCGCGAACCAAGGGGCCTAACTCATGCTGCACTTCCACCAACGGCAGTGGGCGCAAGTCGTCGGGCTGGCGCTCTTCCACCGCAGTACGCAAGCGCTCCAGCGGGCGCAACGCCGCACTGACTGCGAACCACACCAGCAACAACGCACCCACGGCCAGCATGCCCAGACGCAGCAAAGTATCGGCCGCCAGACTGCGCGCCATGCTTACCCGCGCCTCGTCGGTTTCGGCGACGCGGATCTCAGCCATGCCGTTCATGTTCGGTTCGGTCACGGCTTTGAGCAGGCTGACCACGCGCACGTTCTGGCCGTTGTACTTGGCGTTGTAAAAGCGTGCCAGTGCCGGATAGCTGTCGGTGCGGGGCGTGCCGGGTGGCGGGCCGGGGAGGTTTTCGTAGCCGGAAATCAGCTTTTGATGGATGTCGTTGACCTGGTAATAAATGCGCCCGGCGCTGTCATAGGCGAAGGTGTCCAGCGCCACGTAAGGCACGTCGGCGCTGAGGCTGCCGTCGCGTTGCGACAATCCGGCAGCAATGGTGCGCGCCGAGGCCAGCAGCGTGCGGTCATAGGCGGTATCGGCAGCTTCGCGACCGTTCCAGTAAGCACTCAAGCCACTGGCGAGCATCAGCAATACCAGCAACCATCCGAGGTTCCACAGCAAACGCCAGCGCAGACTGCTGGGCTTATGCATCGCGACTTTCCAGCAAATAGCCGAGGCCGCGGAAGGTCACGATGGCCACGGGATGGCCGTCGAGCTTCTTGCGCAACCGGTGCACGTAGATTTCGATCGCGTCCGGACTGGCTTCTTCGTCAAGACCGAAGACCTGGGCGGCCAGTTGCTCCTTGCTCATCACCCGCCCCGGCCGGGCGATCAACGCTTCGAGCACGGCCTGTTCGCGCGAGGTCAGCGTCAGCAATTCTTCGCCAAGGGTGAAGCGCCGGGTGTCGAGGTCATAGGCCAGCACGCCACAGCGCTGCTGACGCTCACCGCCCAGGACACTGCGGCGCAACAGGGCTTTGACCCGCGCTTCCAGCTCCGTCAGTTCGAACGGCTTGGCCAGGTAATCATCAGCGCCGAGATTAAGGCCGTGCACCCGATCCTTCACATCGCTGCGCGCGGTCAGCATCAGCACCGGCAGGTTCTTGCCGCGCGCACGCAGGCGCGCCAGCACTTCGAAACCGTCCATGCGCGGCAGCCCGACATCGAGGATCGCCACGGCGTATTCCTCACTGCCGAGCGCCAGGTCGGCGGCCACGCCATCGTGCAGCACATCCACGGTCAGACCGGTGCTCTTGAGCGCCTGCGCGACACTTTCGGCCAGTTGCAGATGGTCTTCGACGAGCAGGACACGCATGGATTTTTACCTCGTTCTGGGATGGCCAACGCCACGCTTTGCCGCGGAGTTTACAGCCGCAACCGCCGCTGTGAAGCCCGAAAACCGTGAAAGTCGGCTGAAAGGTTAGCGAAAGGTTAGCCCGTTAGAGTCGGTTTACGGACAGTTTCGACTGCCGTCGCTGCTGCCACACAGCGCACGAAGAACGCCACGAAGCGTTTTCGACCAATAAGAACAATAAACGGAGCACACCCGCATGCCGTCCATGCAACCCAGGGCTATCACACAGGCCCACCCTCCCCGCTACAACCCCGCCCTGGCCGATATTTGCGTGCCGGGCCACGCCGATTTCCCTTCCGATATACCCGTCAATGCGCCCGCGCTGCGAAAACCTGCGCCTGTTGCCGAGCCAAGCGTTGCCCTTTGGTAATTCTGCACGTCCATAACAACAACTCCCAAGGAGACTCAGATGAACTTATCACTGCGTAAAGTTGCTCTCGCCGCTGGCGCGATGCTGTTCGCCGGCCAACTCATGGCCGAACCGAAACGCCCGGAATGTATCGCGCCGGCCTCCCCGGGCGGCGGTTTCGACCTGACCTGCAAACTGGTGCAGAGCGCACTGGTCAATCAGAAATTGCTGACCAAACCGATGCGCGTGACCTACATGCCCGGCGGCGTCGGCGCAGTGGCCTACAACGCCGTGGTCGCGCAGCGTCCGGCCGACGCCGGCACGCTGGTCGCTTGGTCGAGCGGTTCGCTGTTGAACTTGGCTCAGGGCAAGTTCGGCCGTTTCGATGAAACCAACGTGCGCTGGCTCGCGGCCGTCGGCACCAGCTATGGCGCCATCGCCGTTAAAAGCGACTCGCCTTACAAGACCCTCGACGATCTCGTTCAGGCCCTGAAGAAAGATCCAGGCTCGGTAGTCATCGGTTCCGGCGGCACCGTCGGCAGCCAGGACTGGATGCAGACTGCACTGATCGCCAAGGCCGCCGGGATCAATCCGCGCGAGCTGCGTTACGTGGCGCTCGAAGGCGGCGGTGAAATCGCCACCGCCCTGCTCGGCGGTCACATCCAGGTCGGCAGTACCGACATCTCCGACTCCATGCCGCACATCCAGAGCGGTGACATGCGCCTGCTCGCGGTATTCGCCGACAAGCGTCTCGACGAGCCGGAAATGAAGGACATCCCGACCGCTCGCGAGCAGGGCTACGACATCGTCTGGCCGGTGGTGCGCGGCTTCTACCTCGGGCCAAAAGTCAGCGACGAAGACTACGCCTGGTGGAAAGACGCGTTCGACAAACTGTTGGCCTCCGACGAGTTCGCCACCCTGCGCGATCAGCGTGAACTGTTCCCGTTCGCCATGACCGGGCCGGAACTGGATACCTACGTGAAGAAACAGGTCGCGGACTACAAAGTGCTGGCCAAAGAGTTCGGCCTGATCCAGTGATCGTCTCTGTCTAGCGGCTGCGTTCCCGGTTCCGGGGACGCGGCACAGGAGCTCCCATGCTTATTCAACGTATTTTCGCCTCGGTGCTGTTGCTGGTGTGTGCCGGCCTGGCTCTGATGGCGTGGCCGTACCAGGCGGCTTTTTCCTACGAACCGGTCGGCCCTCGCGCCTTCCCGCTGTTAATGCTCGGCCTGATGGGCGCGGCCCTGTTGTACATGGTGTTCCGCCCGGCGCCGATCAAACACAGCGACGACGAGCCGCCACTGGATCGTGAAACCCTGACCAAGATCGCGATCTGTGTCGCGTTGTTGCTGGTGTTTGCCGGCACCTTCGAACCCCTTGGCTTCATCGTCGCCAGCATCATTACCGGTGTGCCGATGGCCCGTCTGTACGGCGGCCGCTGGCTACCGAGTGTAGTGATCATAAGCCTGATGGCGATTGGTCTCTATCTACTGTTCGATCGCTTGATGGATGTTCCGCTGCCCCTCGGCCTGCTCAGCGTCCTGGAGAACTGATATGGATACCCTTGGCTATTTGGGTCAGGGCTTCGGCGTTGCGCTGAGCCCGTACAACCTGGTCACCGCACTGTGCGGCACCCTGATCGGCACCGTCGTCGGCCTGCTGCCGGGCCTCGGCCCGATCAACGGCGTGGCATTGCTGATTCCCATCGCGTTTGCCCTCGGTCTGCCACCCGAGTCGGCGCTGATCCTGCTCGCGGCGGTCTACCTGGGCTGCGAATACGGCGGACGCATCAGTTCGATCCTGCTGAACATTCCGGGTGAAGCATCCACCGTAATGACTACCCTGGACGGCTACCCGATGGCCCGCAAAGGCCTGGCCGGTGTCGCGCTGTCCCTGTCGGCGTGGAGTTCGTTCATCGGTGCGTTTATCGCCACTTGCGGCATGGTGCTGTTTGCGCCGCTGCTGGCGAAATGGGCGATCGCCTTCGGGCCTGCGGAATACTTCGTGTTGATGGTGTTTGCGATTGTCTGTCTCGGCGGCATGGCCGGCGATCGACCGTTGAAAACCTTTATCGCGGCGCTGATCGGTCTGTTCCTTTCCACCGTCGGCATCGACGCCAACAGCGGTGTGTACCGTTTCACCGGCGACAACATCCACCTGACCGACGGCATCCAGTTCGTCGTGCTGGTGCTGGGCCTGTTCTCGATCAGCGAAATCCTCCTGCTGCTGGAAAAAACCCACCACGGCCAGGAAGCGGTGAAAGCCACCGGCCGCATGATGTTCAACTTCAAGGAAGCGGCATCGGTCTTCGTGGTCAACGTCCGTTGCGGCGTGCTCGGTTTCATCATGGGCGTATTGCCGGGTGCGGGCGCAACGCTCGCCAGTGCCGTGGCCTACATGACCGAGAAGCGCATCGCCGGCGCCAGCGGTAAATTCGGTGAAGGCGACCCCCGCGGGCTCGCCGCGCCGGAAACCGCTATCGGCGGCGCGGCGTGCGGTGCACTGGTGCCGATGCTGACCCTCGGCGTTCCGGGTTCGGGCACCACCGCGGTGATGATTGGCGCGCTGTCGCTGTACAACATCACCCCGGGTCCACTGCTGTTCCAACAGCAACCGGACATTGTCTGGGGCCTGATCGCTTCGTTGTTCATCGCCAACGTCATGCTGGTGATCCTCAACATCCCAATGATCCGCGTGTTCACTCGCATCCTCGCCGTGCCGAACTGGGCCCTGGTGCCGGTCATCGCGATCATCACCGGGATCGGCGTTTATGCGGTACACGCCACCACCTTCGACCTGTTCCTGATGATTGGTATCGGCATCTTCGGTTACATCCTGCGCAAGCTGGACTTCCCGCTGTCGCCGCTGCTGCTGGGCTTCATCCTCGGCGGCCTGATGGAACAGAATCTGCGTCGCGCCCTGTCGATTTCCAATGGCGCTCTGGAGATTCTCTGGTCGAGTCCGATCACCTTCGGTTGCTGGATACTGACGGCGATCATGCTGTTGATGCCGATAATCCGTATCTGGCGCAAACGTTCGGCTGCGCGTCGCGTCATCGCGGATGTCTGATCGCCTCTCCCTGAAAGCCTGGTGGGGCACCCCGCTGGTCGGTCTGCTGGGCGGCTACATCGCCAGCCAGATCGGCTGGCCGCTACCGTGGATGGTCGGCTCGTTGCTGGCGATCATCCTCGTGCGCTGCCTGACGCCCTGGCAACTTGCCGAAATCCCTGGCGGCCGCAAGTGCGGCCAGTGGATCGTCGGTATCGGCATTGGCCTGCATTTCACCCCGCAAGTGATGGAGCAGGTGCTCAGTCATTTCGGTTTGATTTTCTTCGGTGCGTTGGTCACCAGCCTGTCGGCGGTGGTCGGCGTGTGGCTGATGCGGCGCACCGGCGAGGACCGCGCCACGGCGTTTTTCTCAAGCATGCCCGGTGGTTCCGGGGAGATGGTCAACCTCGGCGCGCGCAACGGCGCTCTGCTTAGCCATGTGGCGGCGGGGCAGAGTTTGCGCGTGCTGGTGGTGGTTTTGTGCGTGCCGGCGGCCTTCAAGTATCTGCTCGGTGACGGCACGCCGATGTCCCATGCCGGCAGCGTCGATTGGCGCTGGCTGGCGCTTCTGTTTCCTGCGGGCGCCCTGCTCGCCTGGCTCTGGCAACGTCTGCGCCAACCCAACCCGTGGCTGTTCGGACCGCTGCTGGTAAGTGCGGCGGTGAGCATCGGCTGGGATCTGCACATCGGCTTGCCCGACGGCGGTAGCCAGATCGGCCAATGGCTGATCGGCAGCGGCCTGGGTTGTCACTTCAACCGGCAGTTCTTCCGGCGCGCGCCGTCCTTTATGGGACGGACGCTGATCGGTACGGCGCTGACCATGCTGATCGCCACACTGGCGGCATTGGGCTTGAGTGCCCTGACCCATCTGGATTTGCGTTCGCTGACGCTGGGCATGATGCCCGGCGGAATTGCCGAGATGAGCCTGACGGCGGAAACCCTGCAATTGTCGGTGCCACTGGTGACGGCGATGCAGGTGATGCGGCTGTTGTTTGTGCTGTTTCTGGCGGAGCCGTTGTTCAAGTATTGGAACCGCAATCCAGAGTAGAGCCGCATCACTGTGGCGAGGGAGCTTGCTCCCGCTGGGCGGCGCAGCAGACCTGATTTCTGCCAAGCAGTTTTTTCAGGCACACCGCATTCACGGGCTTTGCGACTGCTACGCAGCCGAGCGGGAGCAAGCTCCCTCGCCACCTATTCTTCGCCTGTTAAATCGGTGGAAGGCGCCACTCGATCGGCGTTTCGCCATTCTGCTCGAGAAACTTGTTGGTGCGGCTGAAATGTCCGCAGCCCAAAAACCCGCGATACGCCGACAACGGCGACGGATGCACTGAGGTCAGCACCAGGTGTTTGGTCGCGTCGATCAGCTTCTGCTTGCTCTGTGCATGGGCGCCCCAGAGCATGAACACCAGGTGTGGCTGCTTTTCGCTGACCACTTCGATGATCCGGTCGGTGAAGTGCTGCCAGCCCTTGTCCTTGTGCGCATTGGCATTGGCGCGCTCGACGGTCATGGTGGTGTTGAGCATCAACACGCCCTGATCAGCCCAGCTCTGCAAATAGCCGTGATTGGCAATGTCGATGTTCAGGTCGCGCTTCAACTCTTTATAGATGTTGACCAGCGACGGCGGCGCCGGCACGCCCGGTTGCACCGAAAAGCACAGACCATGGGCCTGGCCCGGGCCGTGATACGGATCCTGGCCGAGGATCACCACTTTCACTTTATCCAGTGGCGTCGAATTCAGCGCATTGAAAATCATCGGTCCCGGCGGATAGATTTCCTTGCCGGCCGCCCGCTCCTGCTGCAGGAAGTTGCGCAACTCTGCCATATAGGGCTGGTCGAACTCAGCACGCAGTGCCTCCTTCCAGCTTGGTTCGAGTTTGATACGGTCGTCAGCAGTCATGGTCATACCCGGCAAAAACAATGGGGCGAACCCTAGGAAAGCCGACCACGCTTGTCAATTGATCTGACGCAGATCAGGCACTTTCCCACGCAGCGATCATACTGATCGTTCAAATTTCCGAGCGAGGTCACGATGAATCTGCACTTCGAAGAACTCACCGGCACCGATGGCGCCCGCCTCGGCATCGCCACCCTCGATGCTGAAAAATCGCTGAATGCGCTGTCATTGCCGATGATCAATGCCTTGAGCGACAGGCTGCACGCCTGGGCCAACGACCCGCAAATCGTCTGCGTACTACTGCGCGGCAACGGCGCCAAGGCGTTCTGCGCCGGTGGTGAAGTGCGCAGCCTGGTTGAAGCCTGCCGTGCGCACCCCGGTGAAGTTCCGCCGCTGGCTGCGCAGTTTTTCAGCGCCGAATATCGTTTGGATTACAGCCTGCACACCTACCCCAAACCGCTGATCTGCTGGGGTCACGGCTATGTACTGGGCGGCGGCATGGGCTTGCTGCAGGGCGCGAGCACACGGATCGTCACGCCGAGCAGTCGTCTGGCGATGCCGGAAATCAGCATTGGCCTGTACCCGGATGTCGGCGCCAGTTGGTTTCTCGCCCGGCTGCCCGGCAAGCTTGGCCTGTTTCTCGGTCTGACCGGCGCGCACATCAATGGCCGAGACGCGCTGGACCTGGATCTGGCCGACCGTTTCCTGCTCGACGAACAACAACCGCAACTGATCGAAGGCCTGCTGCAACTCAATTGGCAGGAACAGACCGCCATGCAGCTCAACAGTCTGCTCAAGGCCCTGCAGCAGGAAGCGCTCACACAAATGCCCGAAGCGCAGTGGTTGCCGCGCCGTCAGCAGATCGACGAACTGCTCGACGTCAGCGATGTAGCCTGCGCCTGGAAAGCCATCAGTCTGCACCGCGACAGCAACGATCCGCTGATCGCCCGCGCGGCGAAAACCATGGCCGAGGGCTCACCGCTGACCGCGCATCTGGTCTGGGAACAAATCATCCGCGCACGGCACATGTCGCTGGCTGAAGTGTTTCAGATGGAATACACCCTGAGCCTCAATTGCTGCCGGCACCCGGAATTCAGCGAAGGTGTGCGCGCCCGCTTGATCGACAAGGACCAGAAACCGCACTGGCATTGGCCGGATATCAATAACGTGCCGGAGGCGGTGGTCGAGGCGCATTTTCACAAGGTCTGGGAGGGGCGGCATCCGCTGGCGGATTTGACCCAGTATTGAGGTGACGCGAGGCCCGCGATGGCGACTGGATTTCCATCGCGGGCCGGCTCAACCGGTCGTCTTGTCAGACATTCAGTTCGTAGAACTCAATGATTTCTTTCATCGCCCGCTGCGCTTCATCGTCGCCCTTTATCAACATGTCTTCGACATCTCTCAGTGGCGGAAGCGGGTGCAGACGTTCAGCAATTTGCGTTGCGCTGTAGTCCTGAGTCCCTGTTCCTTCGCTGACTCTTATGAAGCCAATAGCGCTTTCACCTGCGGCAAAGTGCCTGGAAACCCGGATTTTCGGCGCCATGCCGTAATCCACCACAATCACCAGATCTTCGCGCTCACGATGAAACTTCAGGTTGTCGATCGTCAGCCTGCGTTCGGAAAAATCGATTCCATCCAGGCCGCCTCCATTGTTGATGATCACGTCTCTGCCGAGGCCATCGTATCGGTAGATATCATTTCCAGCGCCGCCGGCCAGCGTGTCATTGCCCGGCCCACCCAGCAGCAGATCATCACCGGGGCTGCCTGTGAGCACGTCATCCCCGTGCATGCCTCGGATCTCCCCCGCGCCGCTTATCGTGTCATTGCCTCGACCACCGACTAACGGCAGCGCCTGTCCGTTTCGCAGAGACGAGAAACGCGTTGAATTGTTAACGGTTACCCCCGTATGAAAAGTCTCGGGCGCAGGTCCCAGCTGAGTTGATTGCAACAGTTGCTTCAAACTTACGACCGCCCCATCGGCGAACTTCAAGAGCTCAATCCCGGCCCCCTCAAGTTCACCGTTGAGGGGCAAGACGATGCGGACTTTCTGTGTCCCGCCCCATTGGATATCGAGTGTCGGATGAAGCATTTTCGCTCTCGGCGGGTTGCGGTAAGCCCCACGACCCGGGTTGGGTTCCAGCTCGACATGGGTGGTCTCTATCAGCGCAGCACCCCAGCTCAATTGCAGTGCATCGCGCTGCGCATCTGCAGGAAGAACGACCGTGTCCTGATCGATCACTCCGTACTCGTCTTTCCACTCCGCTGCGCCAACTTCTGCGCGGTGGAAAACAGGGTTCGGCACATCCGCAATCGTAGTGGTCGCTGCGGCGTGCGCTTGCACGATGTAGGTGTCAGCGCCGTCTTCGCCGTAAAGCCAGTCATCCCCTGCCCCGCTGACCAGATAGTCGGCGCCCTCGGAGCCCAGCAAGGTATCGTCACCTGCACCTGCGGATAAAAACGCGCCCGGTGTTCTGTCGCCGACAGTGCCGTAGTCAATTGGGGAGCCTGCATAAGCGACGATCAGATCGTCTCCCGCGCCGCCGTGGAAAACGTTTTCCACTTCGACGTTGACTCGCCCGCCGGCATCGTTGCCATGGACGATTTTGCCTTTGATCGTCGTGCTTTCGACCTCCCAGCGGAATTCCTTGCGCACCGTTCCGGCCGAACCGAAGCTTGCCGCCGGATAGACGTACCAGCCTTCAAGCGCGCCGGATTCCTTTCGGTCTTCAACCAATACATCGCCCGTATTGAATGAAAACCCGCTGGCCGAGCCGGATCGATAATAGCGAGGCGCCTGAGCTGAGGAAGGCATTGCTCCCTCGGCTTTCACCGGTTTATGTTCGACGCGGGTTGTGGTTTTCGACTGCCTTTCACTGACTACGGCTTGCCCGCCATCAGCCTTCATCCATGGCGGCGTTTCAGACAGTGTTCCTGCTTCGACGCTGCCATCGATCAGCTCGGTGTGAGTGGTGTAACCGGTGTCGGTGGTAGTGATATGGCTGCGAACCCAGACGCCTTGCTCATTCAAGGTAAAACCTGTGGCGTGTCTGCGGGCGGAGCGCTTTGACTTGATTTGCGCGAGGAACTCATCGGTCCAGTCAACGGCTTGAGCAGATGCCACTGGGCCTTGCGTCGCAGCGGTTACATCGTCTGGCTTAACCGGATCCGCAACTTTGCTGTCAGTGGTTGCTGGGGCGGTAACACGTTCTGGTACGGGTGACTCGGCCATCTCTATCGGTGGCAGTGTTTTGCGCAGGACATCTGCGTAATCAAGTACCACGCCGTCGCTGAAACTGAATGTGGAATCCTTCCACCGCTCGTGATTCTTGATGAGTATCGCGTCGCCCGTGCCATTGGCCAGTCGCAACACCGTGCCGACGGTAACTTCGATAACGTCGGCCTTCAGGCTTTGCGCGCAAAACCCTGCACCGAATCTAATGATGTTGCGGCCGCCGGCATCGGTGACGATATCCAGGCCGTCGCCAGCGCCGAAATAGTAGATGTCAGCGCCATCCATGCCATCCAGTACGTCAGCACCGGGTCCGCCATCAAACACGTTGTCGCCAGAATCGCCGCGCAGGTAGTCCGTCCCTTCCCCGCCCAGCAAGGTGTCGTTGCCGACGCCACCGAGCAACGTGTCGTTACCTGAGCCACCGTCCAGATAATCGGCATTCTGCTCGGCCTCAGCGCTGTTTTCGTAATCGCCGGCCAACATGTCGTCACCCGCGCCACCGTACAGGGTGTCCGCACCGAAGCCACCCTGTAACGTATCGTTTCCTTCACCGCCCTGAAGCACGTCATTATTGATTCCGCCCGGCTCCAGGTCAGACACATCGCCATCGAGAAAATCAGCCCCTGCGCCCCCCGCCAGCGTATCCGCGCCGCCCATGCCGCGCAGGGTGTCATCCCCCGCGCCGCCATCGAGAAAGTCGTTGCCGTGATAACCAACAGAATGGCCGGGGCTATCGCCAGTCAGATCGTCATTGCCTTCGCCGCCGAAGAGCAAATCATCGCCACCGCCGCCCCAGAGCCGGTCGTCGCCGGCACCACCGTCCAACAGATCATCGCCGAAAAAGTGCGCGGCATTACCGTCGACGCCGTCCTCTACGTCGTCATCGCCCTGCAAAGTGTCGTTGCCAAGGCCGCCATACAGCGCGTCGCTGCCACCGTTGCCGGCGAGCCAGTCATCACCGCTACCGCCGTCAAGCACATCGTTGCCATGGTGTCTGCTGGGCAGGCCACCGCCCCAATCGAGGTTGTCACCGAGCATCGTGTCGTTGCCGCTGCCACCGACCAGTGTGTCGTGACCTTGCTGGCCTTCGAGCAAATCGTCGTCAGCTCCCCCGTCAAGCAGGTCCTCACCCCAGCCGCCTTCGATAAAGTCCTTGCCACCCTGCCCGTACAGCTCGTCGTCACCGCCCTCGAGCGCACTGTTTATCGAGGCCTTTGAATAGACCGTTCGGTGACTGATCACACCGCCAGCTATGGTGACGTCCGCGCGCTTGACCGCCCAGCCTTGTTCCAGCGCACCGGTGGTTTCGTCTCCGGATAACACATCGTCGCCAGCACCACCGATCAAGGTATCCCGGTCATTGCCACCGAGCAGAACATCTCGGGATGCCGTACCGATAAGCAAATCGTCACCTTGCCCGCCGTCGAGCCAGTCTCCGCGATTCGCCTTGCCCTTGGTGTCACCGTCGGCCATAGCTTTTTCGAGCGTTGTCTGCTTGTCGCCGAATAACCGATCGTCTCCAGCCTTGCCGAACAATCGATCAGAACCGCCCAGGCCGAGAATGATGTCGTCTGCAGCGGAACCGTAAAGTACGTCGGCCTTGTTGCTCTGTTTGACCTTGGGCAGCAGCACCACGTTGCCCAGCTCATCAAAGGAGGGCTGATCGCCAGGGACGGTGGGATCAGCGTCTTTTGCTTTCCAGTCGCCCTGAAGCGTCAGATCCGCAGCAGTGAGCGGCTGCCCCTCATATTCAGGGAGGCGGATGCCAAGCATACCGGGTTGAAAGTTCTTGATGACCACCAGATCGCTTTGGCCGTATTTGATGTTGAGGGTGTGTTCAACAAGCGTCAGGGTGATGGACTGATCCTCGGTAGACCAGATATTGCTCAGCGGCGCGCGGCGTTTGAGTGCGGGAATCGGTGCGCCGTTGATCCACAGCTGCCCATTGGCATTGGCATCAAGAATCTCGTCGAGGCCATCGCCGCTGGAGAATTCATAACGGTCGTTGCCTTCGCCCCCGACCAAAGAATCGTTACCCTTTCCTCCGATCAGAACATCGTCACCGGCCATCCCGTACAACTCATCATTGCCGTCACCTCCGGTAAGCGAGTCGTTACCGCGACCACCTTCAATAACATCGTGACCGGCCATCCCATTGATCGAGTCATTGCCCACGCCGCCATACAGATGATCGGCATTTGCGCCACCGGCGAAAGATCGCCCACCGTCGTCACCGAACAGTGCCAGCGGGTTCAACACACCGGTGGTCATCGGCGCCTGTTTGCCTGAGGCGAGATCGGAGTAGGAAAACTTCTGCAGCGAGTGTTCTGCGAATGAGCCCTGGGTTCGGGCGATCAGCCGGGCCAGCATCTGCGCACGGTCCGCCAGCCATTGCGCGGTAATGAAGCCTTCTCCTGTCAGCGGATCGTAAAGCTCCAGTTTGCGGCCGAGATAACCGTCGCCACGTTCAATGACGACTTCACTGAGTTGCTGCAGGGAGTTGCGCAACGCCAAGCCGACAGGCGTCGCCTCGCCTGCCAGTTTTGCCCATGCATTGGCATTACCGAACTCGCCTATTGTCCGGGTGACGATGTTTTGCGACTGTTCTGGGGAAAATGCCGAGAAGAATGCGTAGGCGTTGCTGGCGAAGGTTTCGTTGGTGGTGGGTGCAGCGGCTGAATCGCCGTCGTAGGTGCGCTTGAACATGTCGAGAAATTCGTTCTGACCATGGCGCAAGATCAGCTCGACCACGGCGGCAACAGGCGTGCCTTTGACTACATACTGAATCAGCGGATTCACACTGCCACTGGCGAGCGCGATATTGATTTGTTCCGGAACCACTGAAAGCAGACTTTGCAGTGGATTGATGCCGAAATTGCTGATCGCCGCTCGCAGGCCGACGCTGTAGGAATCGATGGCGAAGAGAACGTTTTTATAGTCGTCGAGCCTGTTGGCTTTTGCGTGAATCGGCGGGCCGTCATCTTCCCCATTCGAATCACCAGCGGAGATCAACCTCCAGGTTTCATAGGGTGGCTTTCCACCTAACAAGCTGAAACCGACTGTCCCGGACCAGCCGGCGTTTCGTTTCACCGCCGTATCACCCCGCAAGCCTCCTTAAACAGCGCCTCGCCAATCGCGCTGGCGTCGATTTCTGCGATCTGGCTGATTGACGGAACGGTCCAGGGTGCCAGTTGACCGGCAAGGGATCCGTTGATCAGGGTATTGATAAAATTAACGGCCACCTGGTTGGATGAAAGCTGCATCAGGTCGTCACTGAAAATTTTATTCAGTCTCAGTTCGCCTTGGCGCGAGGTGTAGCCGCGAATCAGGGCGGAGTAGGCGCCGCTACCACCGTTGGCATCTATTGCCACGGCGAGCCAGAGCCTAGCGCTTTTCAGAACTTTTCCAGCCTCTTTATCGGCAGCGAAAACCTCAGAAACTTTTCCGCCAATAATATCGAATAGTTTTTGATACAGAGGAGCGCAGATCGCCCCTGCTGATTTCAGTGCATCGTACTGAATTTCTTTTGGGCGCAACCTCATTCCCTTGCAAATATTGGCTGCGTTGAAAATCTCTGATTTTTCCATATCGCTAAAAACATAACTCATTGTTACTTCCTTGTAATAACAGAGCGTGAAAGATAATCACTGAGATACTTGAGCATCTCAGGTGCTTCGCGTAATGACGACAGACCGAGGCTTACACTACCGTGCCCCCCAGCGAAGTCGAAGTTATCCAGGTTGATAGTGCAGAAGAAGTTCAGCTTGCCAAAATCCAGATCTTCCAATTCAGCCCTTCTGAACTTTGCCAGTTTCTCGTCAGTCAGTTTTTCCTCGGAAGCCGGGCGAATCAAACCATCACAGTATATTAACCGAGGAGTGCCATCACGCCGCGGCCAACCAGTAATGACAAACGTTCTAACCGAATCTTCATTCTTGAAATGCGGCGGAGGCGCGTCCAGCCAAATCTCAAGCCCCGGATAATTCTTTAGCTTCACAATCAACTCATCCGGCCAGTTGACGTGTCGATAACCCCGTTCATGGGGTTCAGTGGTGTCCTTTCTGGTAAAAAGCCCGGCATTCAATTTATAAAGCCGCCAACTTTCTGGGATCGACTCTGCGCGCTGATCCTGATATCGGTGCAGCCCAGTTCCCGTCCACCAGAAAAGCCCCTTGAGAGCGATTGCAAGGCATGCTTTTTTATTCACCAATTCAGGCATGCCAACGTAAAACTCAGGGACCAGCGTCTTATCCACATAGGCGCCGCCCAGTATGGGCACCTGCTTCATGCTAGCCAGCTTGTTCTGGCAGGCCTTCTCGTCTGCCTGGTGAACAGCCGCCGACTCGGCAGATTGTTCTTTGCGAATATAAAAATCCGCAACGCAATAACAGGCATACACAAACAGGCCATACTTCAATAATCTTTTAACCCACTTGATCGCTTGCTTACGCGAAGTCCTGGACATTTCAAACCTCCCTATCAAACTCGGGAACGGTTTTTTTATCGCCATGCGCGGACATCGCGCTTTCAAAAATCTCAAAGTATTGGCTCACGCCAGATTTCACACTAAATCGAGCTGCCGCCAACTTCGCAGCGCAGCCAAGAAAGTCGTAATTACCAGAAGACTTCAAAACCTTGCATACACTATTGGCAATTCCGTGATGGTCAAAAAAATCCACCAACACGCCATTAACCCCATCAACGATCACTTCCTTTACCGGTGCCGTATCCGACGCTACTACCACGCAACCCGATGCCATCGCCTCCAATAACGACCATGACAAAACAAACGGATACGTCAGATAAACATGGACTTTCGAACACTGCAGAACCGCTCGGTAAGTCTGGTAAGGAAGCTTCCCTGTGAAATGCACTCTGGAGTGATCAAAACTCACCTCTGCCTCCATCCTGCTGCGCCAATTTGCAAATCCAAGAGGCCTCCCCCCATAACTGACGTCATCACCGCCAACCACGATGATCTGCGCATCGGGGCACTCCGCCTGAATAGGCGGGATCGCTCTCATAAAACTATGAAAGCCCCGATAAGGCTCAAGGTTTCTGGCGACATAAGTAACGATCGGTTGTCCGGCTCGCAGTTCGGCGCCATTGGGCAATGTGACTGTTACAACTTCGTCCAGATCAGCGCTTTGAATGACGCCCTCGTGAATAACCCGAATCGCCGACCGATAAGCTGCGGGAAACAGGCTGCGCTGCCACTGCGTAGGCGCAATCGCGAAGTCACACTGCTCAAGATTCAGAAGATGCAGCGAATTGAGCACTCGCAGCCTTGATGACTCTCTTGTGGCACGCGGAAATTCAGGATCAAAGCCGGAATCGGCGCCCTGCGCTCGATAGTAATACTCGCAATAGTGAACAAGCGGCGTATCGGGGTAGACGTCCTTGGCGAACAACGTTTCGCCCCATCCGGGATGAGCAAGAATCACGTCGGGCTGATAACCCGAACGTTTCAGCCTGCTCAGAATTTCAAAGACCTTCTGCCCGTCAATCACCGCTTGTTCGTAGCGGATCAGATACGGGTGAATATTGCCGGGCGCTCGGCTGGTCGCTCGATATCGATGGGTTTTCACCCCGACGAGGCCCGGCGCTGTGTCCCGGCCTATCGCCACAACCTCATCACGTCGGGCCATCGCTGCCAGCACCACATGACGGAACTGACCCGGAAAATTTTGATGGATAACCAGAAGCTTCATAGCGCTAACGTCCATTTATCGCCGCTATCGAGCTAAGGATTTCTCGCCTCGTCCGGCATCGACAAACGCTAACAAATGCCACGAAATGAAACTGTAGGACGCTTCCGGGAATGTCTTAGGAGATGGCAAACGTAACCACTTTTCGCCGGGCAAAAAAAAGCGGCGCTTCATGCGCCGCTTTTTTATTTGCGGTTGTTTACCAACGGTTGCCACGGCCGTTGTGGTCACGACGATTGCTGTGGCGGTCGTAGTTGCCGCGACCCCGGTGGTCGTTGTCCCAGCCACCGCGACGGTGGCCTTCCCAGCGTCCGCGATCATTGCCGTGCCAGCGACGGCTTTCGTAATAACGCGGGGCCGGTTGATAGTGACGTGGCGCCTGGTAATAACGCGGTTGCTGGTAGTACCGCGGCGCCGGCTGGTAGTAGCGCGGCTGGGTGTAATAGGTGCCGCCGCTGCGGTAATAAGAGCCGCCACCGCTGTAGTACCCCGGTGCGGGTGATGTGTAGACCTCTGACCTGTAATAGCTGTCTCCATAGGAATAAGGGACGCATCCGCCAAGGGAAAAAAGCATCACGGCAAGCATTAGGATTCGGCGATACATGGCGGCCTCCTGGACCGCGGGTTGGCCACACCAGCGACGCTGGCAGGCGACAATCATCAATTGGGTGACTGTCGAAGAATCAGACAGCGATTTCGGAATCTGGTGCGTTCCTGCAACAAGTTGAAACAAGTGATTATGAAATCTTGTTAATCCGCAAATGGCCGATCAATTGAACCCCGGACACGCTGCATGACGGTGCAACCGCGCACCACCACGATGCGCCATCGATCGCCCCGCCCACCTCGGCAATCCAGCAGATCCCCGCCCCAGAGGCCTCGGCCGGACTTGGCACGTCTCTCGCTTTAGCAAACCCGTGCAGGAGTCATCACAGGTTCGCGGCACCACAATTTGCAATGGCTGACTAGGGTTCCGGCTCGCAAACGCGAGTGGCTGGTCCGAGAGTTGGCGACCTCCAGTTGAGGTTACACGGCGGGACAAAAGCCCGGGAGACAAGCCACCGTTCGCGGTGCCGCGTTGCCTTCCTGTCCGCCCTCGATCAACTGGAGAATCCGCCATGACCCGACTACGTTTACCCGCCCTGCTCGCCGCCGCCTTCGCCGCGCTCATCAGCACCCAGTCTTTCGCCGCACAGAAAGACCACTTCAGCGTCTGCTGGACCATCTACGCCGGTTGGATGCCGTGGGAATACGCCGGCAGCCAAGGCATCGTCGACAAATGGGCGAAGAAGTACGGGATCAAGATCGACGTCGTGCAGCTCAACGATTACGTCGAATCGATCAACCAGTACACCGCCGGCCAGTTCGACGGCTGCACCATGACCAACATGGACGCGCTGACCATTCCCGCCGCCGGTGGCGTCGACAGCACTGCGCTGATCGTCAGCGACTTCTCCAACGGCAACGACGGCATCGTGATCAAGGGCGAAGGCAAGAAAGTCGCCGATCTCAAGGGCATGGACGTCAATCTGGTCGAGCTGTCCGTCTCGCATTATCTGTTGGCCCGTGCGCTGGATTCGGTAGACCTGACCGAGAAAGACCTGAAAGTGGTCAACACCTCCGACGCCGACATTGCCGCCGCTTTCAACACCGACGAAGTCAACGCCGTGACCACCTGGAACCCGATGCTCTCGGATATCAAGGCCAAACCCGGCGTCACCGAAGTGTTCAATTCCAGCCAGATTCCCGGCGAGATCATGGACATGATGGTGGTCAACAGCGCGACCCTCAAAGACAACCCGGCGCTGGGCAAAGCCCTGACCGGTGCGTGGTTCGAAGTGGTCGCTCTGATGAACGCGAAGAACGCCGCGAGCAAAGCCGCGCTGGAACACATGGCCAAGGCCTCGGGCACCGATCTGGCCGGATTCCAGGCGCAACTGGACACCACCAGGTTGTTCGCCACACCGAGCGAAGCGCTGAGTTTCGCCACCAGCAAGCAACTGCCGGACACCCTGCGCAAGGTCGCCGAGTTCTCCTTCGAACACGGCTTGCTTGGCGAAGGCGCGAAAGATTCCAGCGCGGTCGGCATGAGCTTCGCCAACGGCGTGACCAGCGGCGACACCGCCAACATCAAGCTGCGTTTCGATCCGACCTACGTGCAGATGGCCGCCGACGCCAAGCTGTAAGCCACGGAGGATTTGGCCATGCGCCTGATCAATCGCCACCCCGATCGCCCGAGTCGCCTGTTGCTGGTGATCCTGCCGTTCGCGCTTGTGCTGTTCGCCTACTTCACAGGCTCGGCCGAGCGCCTGGCGGACAACCCCAACGACAAACTGCTGCCCAGCGCCGTGCAGATGAGCGACGCGGTGAAACGCCTGGCGTTCAACGCCGACAGCCGCACCGGTGAATACCTGCTGTGGCAAGACACCGCGTCGAGTCTGCGGCGCTTGGCCATCGGCCTCGGCATCGCCGCACTGGCCGGGCTGTGCCTGGGCATCGCCGCCGGTACTCTGCCGCTGTTCGGCGCGCCGTTGTCGCCGCTGCTGACGGTGCTGTCGATGGTGCCTCCGCTGGCGATCCTGCCGATTCTGTTCATCGTCTTCGGGCTGGGCGAGTTGTCGAAAGTCATGCTGATTGTCATCGGCATCACTCCGGCGCTGGCTCGCGATCTGGAACAACGTGCCCGCGACATCCCGGCCGAACTGCTGATCAAGGCACAGACGCTCGGCGCCTCGACCTGGACGCTGATGCTGCGCGTGGTCCTGCCGCAGTTGTTGCCGCGCTTGCTGATCTCACTGCGCTTGATGCTCGGCTCGGCGTGGCTGTTCCTGATTGCCGCCGAAGCCATTGCCTCGACCGATGGCCTCGGCTACCGGATCTTTCTGGTGCGCCGTTACCTGGCGATGGACGTGATTTTGCCGTACGTGGTGTGGATCACCCTGCTCGCCTGGCTGATGGACTGGGGCTTGAAACAGCTGACCCGCCGGGCCTTTCCTTGGTACGAGGGGGCGGCAAAATGAGCTTCATCACGGTGAAAAACGTCTGGCAACAATACGCCGATCAAGTGGTGCTCGAAGGCTTGAACCTGAGCGTCAACGAGGGTGAGTTCTGCACCCTGGTCGGTGCGTCCGGATGCGGTAAATCGACTTTCCTGCGCCTGCTGCTCGGCCAGGAAACTGCCAGTCGCGGCGAGATCCTGCTCGACGGCCAACCCTTGGCCAGCGAACCCGATGCCAGTCGTGGCGTGGTGTTCCAGCGCTATTCGGTGTTCCCGCATTTGAGCGTGCTCGACAACGTCGCCCTTGGCCTCGAATTACCGCGCGCGCCATTGCTGGGTCGGCTGTTCGGTAGCGCCAAACGCGAGGTCCGCGAGCAGGCAGCGGCGCTGCTGGACAAAGTCGGCCTCGGCCACGCCCTGGACAAATACCCGGCGCAACTGTCCGGCGGTATGCAGCAACGCTTGGCGATTGCCCAGGCGCTGATCATGAAACCGCGCGTGTTGCTGCTTGACGAGCCGTTTGGCGCACTCGATCCGGGCATCCGCAAAGACATGCATGCGCTGCTGCTGGAGTTGTGGCGCGAGACCCGGCTGACGGTGTTCATGGTCACTCACGACTTGTCCGAGGGCTTCAATCTCGGCACACGCCTGCTGGTGTTCGACAAGGTTCGCCTCGACCCCCACGCCCCCGGCGCCTATGGCGCACGCATCACCTACGACATCCCGTTGAACAGCGACCGCCGCGCCCGGCGCGCCGCCGTCGAGGCCCTGCCGCTGCCGCTGGCGGGCACCCTTCGCACTGCTTGAGAGGACTGCTTTGATGAACCAGCCGATGACCGATTCGACCCAACTGTTTCCGCCCTTCGCTGAAGAACTGCTGCCGGGTGGCGGCCACCGCTCGTTCGTACTGAAGCGCGGACAATTGCTGCGCCTGACCGACCTGCGCGGCGGCGCCAACGTCAGCCTGACTTTGCTCAACGCCAATGAAAAAACCGAGCGGCTGAACCTGCCCGACAGCCTCAAATGCCAACACACCGCCAAACTCACCGCCGGCCATTGCCTGTACTCGGACATGGGCCGCGTCCTGGCCGCGATCACTGCCGACACCTGCGGCTGGAGTGACAGCCTCGGCGGCGTGCTCTGCGCTGAGGAAGTCGCCGAAAAGTACGGTCAGGGCCGTTACCAGGAACTGCGCAACGGTTTCTTCCGCAACGGCACCGACAACCTGTTGGTGGAACTCGGCAAGTGGGGCCTGGGCCTGTCCGACCTGCTGATGACCCTCAATCTGTTCAGCCGGGTCAACGTCGATGAGGCCGGGCGCTTCCACTTCGTCGAAGGTCATTCGAAGGCCGGCGATTACATCGAGTTGTACGCGCCGATGGACACGCTGGTGGTGCTCACCGCCCTGCAACATCCGATGGATCCGTCCCCTGATTACGCACCGAAACCATTGAAGCTGAGCTGGATGAACGCCGACGCCAGCGTCGCCGAACACTGCCGCACCTCGCGCCCGGAGAACGAGCGCGGCTTCATCAACACCGACCGTTTGTTCGCCTGAGGATCGCTGCCATGTCACTCGCAATCGCCACTTCGCAAAAGCAAGCCGACAGCGCGATCTACCGCGCGACCATTCCTGCCGGCGAACCCTGGCTGATGGAAGTCAAGGCCGGCCAGACCCTGCGTATCCTCGACCTTGAGGGCAATCAAGCGGTCGACACGTTGTTCTACAGCCTCGCCAATCCCAGGGAACGCTATGACGTGCAACGCACCTTGCGCCGGCAGAACAGCGTCTACCTGAGCACTGGCAGCGTGCTGTATTCCAACCTCGGCCGGCCGATGCTGACCATCGTCGCCGACACCTGCGGACGCCACGACACCCTCGGCGGAGCTTGCGCGCAGGAGAGCAACACCGTGCGCTACGCCCTGGAAAAACGCTACATGCACAGCTGCCGCGACAACTATCTGCGCGCCTGCGCCCACGACGGGCGTCTGGGCAAAAGCGACATCGGGCCGAACATCAACTTCTTCATGAACGTGCCAGTGACGGCGGATGGCGGGCTGACCTTCGAGGACGGGATTTCGGCGCCGGGCAAGTACGTCGATTTGCGCGCGGAGATGGACGTGATCGTGCTGATTTCCAACTGCCCGCAGTTGAACAATCCGTGCAATGCCTACAACCCGACACCGGCGGAGTTGCTGGTATGGAACTGAAAATCAGCCGTTTGCGGCGTTGGCTTTTTGCACTGTGCCAGGCGCGGTCCGGGCAGTGCCTGAAAGCTTCAAGACACTGATAGTCCTGTGGGAGCTGGCTTGCCAGCGATTGCGGTGTTTCAGTCACCAACAATGTTGGATGTGCCGACCTCATCGCTGGCAAGCCAGCTCCCACAGGAGTTTGCGGTGAGTTTGAATGATGTTCTTTCCATCCGGGACGGCCCGGATGTCTGTCGAAAAACAGCGGGACGGCCCGCTTGCCCTTCAGGGGTTATGCCATGTTCGAAAAAATTCTCATCGCCAACCGTGGCGCGATTGCCTGTCGCATCCTGCGCACGATTGACGTGCTGAAAGCCAAAGGCGTCGCCGTGTATGCCGAAGCCGACGCTGCCAGCCTGCACATCGCCCAAGCCGCTGAAGCGCACAGTCTCGGCGAAGGCGCGGCGTCCACGACCTATCTGGCGGTCGACAAAATTCTTGCGATTGCCCAACAAAGCGGCGCGACGGCCATTCATCCTGGCTACGGATTCTTGTCGGAAAACGCAGCCTTCGCCGAAGCCTGCGAAGCCCGGGGCATCGCCTTCATCGGCCCGACGCCTGCGCAACTGCGGGTGTTCGGTCTCAAGCACACTGCCCGCGCGCTGGCCAAACAGCACGGCGTACCGATGCTCGAAGGCAGCGACCTGCTCGACAGCCTCGACGCCGCACTGACCGCCGCCGAACACGTCGGCTACCCGGTGATGCTGAAAAGCACGGCTGGCGGCGGTGGCATTGGCATGCGTGTGTGCCGCAGCGCCAGCGAATTGAGCGAATCGTTCGACGCGGTGAAACGCCTCGGCCAGAACAATTTCAGCGACGCCGGTGTGTTCATCGAGAAATACATCGAGCGCGCGCGGCATCTGGAAGTACAGGTGTTCGGCGACGGTCGCGGTGAAGTCATCGCCCTTGGTGTGCGCGACTGCTCGGTGCAGCGGCGCAACCAGAAAGTCTTCGAAGAAACCCCGGCGCCCAACCTGCCCGAGGGCATGGCCGATGAGCTGTGCGCTGCGGCGATAAAACTGGCCAAAGCCGTCAGTTACCGCAGCGCCGGCACCGTCGAATTCGTCTTCGACAGCGAGGCGCAGCGTTTCTATTTTCTTGAAGTGAATACGCGGTTGCAGGTCGAGCACGGCGTCACCGAACAGGTGTGGGGCGTGGATCTGGTGCGCTGGATGATCGAACTGGCCGCCGATGATCTGCCGCCCCTGCACGAGCTGTATCAAGGGCTGGATCCGCAGGGTCATGCCATTCAGGCCCGTCTGTACGCGGAAGACCCGGGGCGCGACTTTCAGCCAAGTCCGGGCCTGCTGACCGCTGTACAATTCCCGCCGGCCAACGGTGTTGAGTTGCGCATCGACACTTGGGTCGAGGCCGGCGTCGAGATCCCGCCGTATTTCGATCCGATGATTGCCAAGGTCATCACTTGGGCGCCGAGCCGTGAACAGGCGCGCGCCGAACTGCATCAAGCGCTGGGCGGCAGCCTGCTGTACGGCGTGGAAACCAACCGCGATTACCTACGCCAGATTTTGCTCGACGCTCCGTTCGCCAGTGGTGAGCCGTGGACCCGTTGCCTGGAAAAGCTTGTCTACCGCGCCAACACTTTCGAGGTGCTCA
Source organism: Pseudomonas sp. SWRI99 (assembly GCF_014270125.1). NCBI lineage: Bacteria > Pseudomonadati > Pseudomonadota > Gammaproteobacteria > Pseudomonadales > Pseudomonadaceae > Pseudomonas > Pseudomonas sp. SWRI99. The sequence goes on from NZ_JABWQR010000002.1 coordinate 267,479, forward strand.
GTGCCGGCACGCAGACCACGGTGCAGGATTATCCCGGGCGCCTCGGTTACTGGGCCGTTGGCGTGCCACCTTCGGGTCCGATGGACAGTCATGCGCTGCGCCTGGGCAACCGCCTGCTCGGCAACGAAGAAGGCGCAGCCGCGCTGGAAATCACCATGAATGGGCCGTTGCTGCGCTTCAATTGCGATGCCGTGGTCGCCGTGACCGGCGCGCCGATCGCCTTGGCGCTTGAGGGTGAAAACGTACCGATGAACACCGCGCTGCTGATCCCGGCAGGCGCGACGTTGCATTTGGGCAACCTCGACGGTGCCGGGGCGCGCAGTTATCTGTGCCTGCGCGGCGGCTTGCAGGTCCCGGATTATCTGGGCAGCAAAAGCACCTTCACCCTCGGCCAGTTTGGCGGTCACGGCGGACGGGCGTTACGCGCCGGCGACGTGTTGCATGCGCCGGCATTGACCGACCGCAGCGCCGGCCAACAGCTCGCCGAACACCACATCACCGCGTTGCCCGACGTGCGGCAGATCCGGGTGATCTACGGTCCGCACGGTGCGCCGGAATATTTCACGGAAAACTACATCGACACGTTTTTCGCCACGCAATGGGAGGTGCACTTCAATTCCAGCCGCACCGGCGTGCGCCTGATCGGACCGAAGCCGGAATGGGTGCGTGCCGACGGTGGCGAAGCGGGGCTGCATCCGTCGAACATTCATGACAATCCGTATGCGATGGGTGCGGTGGATTTCACCGGGGACATGCCGGTGATTCTTGGCCCGGATGGCCCGAGTCTGGGCGGGTTTGTCTGCCCGGTGACGGTGATTGAGGCCGATCTGTGGCAGTTGGGACAGCTCAAGGCCGGCGATAAAATCCAGTTCATCCCCGTCGCTCTGACTGACGCCCGCGATCTTGCCCTGAAATGGGATCAATGTAGGAGTGAGCCTGCTCGCGATGAAGTTCACGCGGTGTCTGATCTGGCCTCTTCGCGAGCAGGCTCACTCCTACAGGGGATCGTGTCGCCTGTGGTTCTTGAGTTGGGTCATGGGGATCGGCGGCTTGTCGGGCGGGTCTCTGGCGACACGCATCTGCTGCTGGAAATCGGCGCGCCCGAACTCGATCTGGTCCTGCGCTTCCGCGCCCACGCGCTGATGCAAGCGCTGGAAAGCAAAACCCTGCACGGTGTGATCGACCTCACCCCGGGCATTCGTTCGCTGCAAGTGCACTACCAACCCGAGCAACTGCCGCTGACCGATCTGCTTGGCATCATCGCCGGCGAATGGGACGCGGTGTGCGCCGCCAAGGACCTGCAAGTGCCGTCGCGTATCGTGCATTTGCCGCTGTCCTGGGATGACCCGGCCTGCCAATTGGCCATCGAAAAATACATGACCACCGTGCGCAAGGACGCGCCATGGTGCCCGAGCAATCTGGAGTTCATCCGGCGCATCAACGACCTGCCGAATCTCGACGAAGTGCAGCGCACGGTATTCGATGCGAGCTATCTGGTGATGGGCCTTGGCGACGTCTACCTCGGCGCGCCGGTGGCCACACCGCTGGATCCGCGCCATCGTCTGGTGACGACCAAATACAACCCGGCGCGGACCTGGACCGCCGAGAATTCGGTCGGCATCGGCGGTGCGTATATGTGCGTGTACGGCATGGAAGGTCCGGGCGGTTATCAGTTCGTCGGGCGCACGTTGCAGATGTGGAATCGCTACCGCGAGGTGGCCGCGTTCGATGGCAAACCATGGCTGCTGCGCTTCTTCGATCAGATTCGGTTCTACCCGGTCAGCGCCGAAGAACTGCTGCGTATTCGCCGCGACTTCCCGCTCGGTCGCTTCGACCTGAACATCGAGCACAGCCAGCTCAACCTCGCCGACTATCAGGCCTTTCTAAGCCAGGAGGCCGAGGGCATCAGCGCCTTTCGCGCGCAGCAACAGGGCGCCTTCAACGCCGAACGCGAACGCTGGATCGCCAGCGGCCAGGCTCACTTCGACAGCGAAGAAGCGGTGCCGGAAGCAAACGAAGACGCGCCACTGGCCAGCGATCAGCACAGCGTCGACAGCCACATCGCCGGCAATCTCTGGCAGGTCCAGGTCGAGGCCGGTCAGCGTGTCGCGGCGGGCGATGTACTGGTGATTCTCGAGTCGATGAAGATGGAAATCCCCCTGCTCGCACCGCTGGCCGGCGTGGTGCGCGAGATTCGCGTGCAACCGGGTTCGGCGGTACGCGCCGGGCAACGGGTCGTGGTGCTGGAACTCGACTGAAGCCATTTGGATAAGGACCAACTGATGAATCTGCAACTCGATGCACTGCGCCAGGCCTATCGCAATGGCCAGACCACACCGCGCCAATTGCTGTTGGCACTGCGGGAGAAAGCCGCTGCGCTGAACCCGGATTACCACCTGTTCATTCATCTGCTCAGCATTGAAGAACTGGAACCCTACCTCGCCGCTCTCGACGGTCGCGACCTCGACAGCCTGCCGCTGTACGGCGTGCCGTTCGCGATCAAGGACAATATTGACCTGGCCGGCATTGCCACCACCGCCGCGTGCCCGGCGTTTGCTTATGTGCCGCAGCGTTCGGCGACCATCGTCGAGCAACTGCTGGCGCTGGGCGCGATTCCGCTGGGCAAGACCAATCTTGATCAATTCGCCACGGGCCTCAATGGCAGTCGCTCACCTTATGGTGCGTGCCCCAACAGCGTGTTGAAGGAATATCCATCAGGCGGTTCCAGCGCCGGGTCGTCCCTGGCGGTGGCGCTGGGCGTGGCAAGTTTTGCCTTGGGCACCGACACTGCCGGCTCGGGCCGGGTGCCGGCGGCGCTGAACAATCTGGTCGGTTTGAAGGCGAGCAAAGGGCTGATTTCCACCGCTGGTGTGCTGCCCGCGTGCCGCACGCTGGACTGCGTAACCACGTTCACCGCCACCGCCCGTGAGGCCAGTCAGTTGCTGGCGCTGACGGCAAAACCCGATCCTCGCGATGAATACAGTCGCCCCAATCCTGCATGGAATGACGGCTCGGCCTTCGGCGCACCACGGCCGTTTCGCTTCGGCGTGCCACGGGCGCAGGATCTGCAGTTTTTCGGTTGCAGCGAAGGCCCGCGATTGTTCGCAGACGCGGTCGAACGGCTCAAGGCCCTGGGTGGCAAAGCGGTCGAGCTGGACCTGTCGCCGTTCCTCGAAGCGGCGCGTTTGCTCTATGACGGGCCGTGGGTCGCCGAGCGCTACAGCGTTGCCGGTGAACTGATGGAACAAAATCCCCAAGCGGTGCTGCCGGTAATCCGGGCGGTGCTGGCGAAGGCGCCGGCCGTGACCGGCGTGCAGACTTTCCGCGCGCAGTATCGATTGCAGGCCTTGAAGGCCGTTTGCGATGAGGCACTGGAAAATCTCGACTGTGTGCTGACGCCGACCATCGGCCGTCCGGTGACGCTGGCGGAGCTTGCCGCCGAACCGGTGCTGCGCAACTCCGAGCTGGGTTACTACACCAACTTCATGAACCTGCTCGATTACGCTGCCGTTGCCGTGCCGACCGCATTCATGAGCAACGGTTTGCCGTGGGGCGTGACGTTGTTTGGTCGGGTGTTTACCGATCAATACTTGCTGAGCGTGGCGGATGCGTTGCAGCGTCAGCAGCAAACCGCACTGCCAACTCCAGCAAATACTGCGCGCAATGACCGCGCGCGGCTCGTGGTCTGCGGCGCGCATTTGCAAGGTTTGGCCTTGAACTGGCAGTTGACCCAGCGTGGCGGGAAACTGATGGAAACCACGTTCAGTTCGCCGGACTATCGACTGCACGCCTTGGCCGGCGGCCCTCCGCTGCGGCCGGGCATGGTGCGGGTGAAGGACGGCGGCGTGGCGATTGCCGTGGAGGTCTGGGAATTGCTGAGCAGCGAACTGGGCTCGTTCCTCACCGGCATTCCAGCGCCGCTGGGGTTGGGCAAGGTGCAACTGGCGGACGGGCGCTGGGAGAGCGGGTTTATCTGTGAGCCGTATGGACTGGAGGGTGCGGTGGATATCAGCCATTTGGGGGGATGGCGGGCGTATCTGAAAACCCTGAACACATAATTCAATAACACTGCAAAACTCCTGTGGGAGCGGGCTTGCCCGCGAAGGCGTCAGGTCAGCCACATCACGGCTGAATGACCCACCGCCTTCGCGAGCAAGCCCGCTCCCACAGGGTTGCGTTTGGCCAGCGAACGCAGGAACGACCATTCGCGCCGCACAGGGAGCAGTTATTTGCGCGCTGTGCCACTAGAATGCTTCCCATCGGGCCACTGCCAACGGAACTGCCATGCCGCTTCGTTCTTCGCTGTACTCGCAACGCTCACTGGTGCTCACCCTGGTCACCCTGCTCGGCGCCGGGTTTCTCGCCACGTCGCTGCTGAGCTACTACGCCTCGCGCGCGTCAATCCGCGACAATATCGTCAACACCGAACTGCCGCTGACGTCCGACACGGTCTATTCGGAAATTCAGAAAGACCTGGTCCGGCCGATCCTGATTTCTTCGATGATGTCGCGCGACACCTTCATGCGCGACTGGGTGGTCAACGGTGAGCAGAACCCCGAGCAGATGACCCGCTACCTCGACGAGGTGATGACCCATTACGGCGCCTACACCGCGTTTTTCGTATCCAACACCAGCCTGACCTATTACCACGCCAAAGGCGTGCTCAAGCAGGTCAAGATCGATGAGCCGCGCGATGCCTGGTACTTCCGCGTGCGCGACATGAAAGATCCGTACGAGATCAACGTCGACCCGGATCTGGCCAACAAGGACAACCTGACCTTTTTCATCAACTACAAGGTCTACGACTATCACAACCGATTCATTGGCGCGGCAGGCGTTGGCCTGACCGTCGATGCGGTGATCAAACTGATCGACAAGTATCAACAGCGTTATCAACGCAGCGTTTACTTCGTCGACACCTTCGGCCGCCTCGTCTTGACCGGCGCCGAGGGTGGCCCGGAAGGTGCGCGCATTGGTCAGGGCCTCGGCGAACTGGAGAGCATGAAAAGTCTGGTCAGCCAGTTGCCCAAACCGCACAGCGGCAGCTACGAATATTCCACCCACGGCCAGGGGCATTTTCTCAACGTGCGGTTTATCCCCGAGTTGAACTGGTACCTGTTTGTCGACAAACGCGAAGACGGCGCGCTGAGTGAAATCCGCCAGTCGCTGTATCTCAATCTGCTGATCTGCCTGCTGGTGACGTTGAGCGTGCTGGCGTTGCTCAACCGCGTGATCAAGCGCTTCCAGAGCAAAATCCACGCCCAGGCCACCCTCGACAGCCTCACGGAACTGCCGAACCGCCGCGGCTTCGACATTCTCGCTGTGCAAGCCCTGCACGAAGCCCAACGCGAGACCCGACCGCTGACCGCGTTGCTGCTCGACCTCGATCACTTCAAGGCGTTGAACGACACCTATGGGCACATGGCCGGCGATCAAATACTGATCGGTTTCGCCCGGGATCTGCAAAGCTGTCTGCGCCATGCCGATATCGTCTGCCGCTGGGGCGGTGAGGAATTTATCGTTTTGTTGAAGGACACCGACGGTGACACCGGTCAGAAAATTGCCGAGAAGATCCGTCAACACGTCGAACAACACGAATATGCCTACAACGGCCACAGCCTTCATCTGACCGTCAGCATCGGTGCCACCACCCTGCAACGCGAGGACACCTTGCACAGTCTGCTGTCCCGGGCCGACCATGCGATGTACCGAGCCAAACAAACCGGGCGCAACCGCACCTGCATGGAAATGCCGCACTCGACCTATGCCTGATACCGACGTCAAACCCGACCACTGCCCGGCCTGCGGCGCACGCAACGATTGCAGCCTCGCCGACCCGCGTACCGCCGACCGCGAATGCTGGTGCTACGCCGTGACGATCGACCCGGCCGTGCTTGAAGCTCTGCCCCCAGCATTACGCGACAAGTCCTGCCTGTGTCCGCGTTGCGCCCAGGTCGAGGCGCAACTGCAAGCGGCCAAGCCAGCGATCCCGTAAGATGCGCGGCCCTTTATCCGTTGAAATCTGACCATGCGCGTCGACCGTTTCCTCAGTAATCTGCCCCGCTACAACCGCCAGCAGGTTCGCCTGTTGCTGGTGGAAAAGCGCGTGCGGGTCGACGGAAAAATCGTCAGCGATCCGCACAGTGAAGTGCTGGAATTCAGCCGGGTCGAAGTCGACGATGAGGTCCTGCAGAGCGGCAAGGCGGCGCGCTACTTCATGCTGCACAAACCGCCAGGCTGCGTCAGCGCCACCCGCGATCCGCAGCATATGACCGTGCTCGACCTGTTCGATGAGCCGGACAAGGACGACCTGCACATTGCCGGGCGTCTGGATTTCAATACCACCGGTCTGATGTTGATCACCAACGATGGCGCCTGGTCGCGCCGCCTGACCCAGCCGCAAACGAAACTGCCGAAGGTCTATTACGTTGAGACCGAGCAGGACATCGGCGCGGACTATGCGCAGAAATTTGCCGAGGGCATCTACTTCGCCTTCGAGGACCTGACCACGCAACCGGCGCAGCTCGAGCTGCTCGGCCCACGCTCGGCGCGGCTGAGCATCGTTGAAGGCCGTTATCATCAGGTCAAGCGCATGTTCGGTTTCTTCGACAACAAAGTCCTGCGCCTGCACCGCGAGTCGATGGGCGAACTGGCCCTGGATAACGCGCTAAAACCGGGCGAATACCGCGCTTTGCGCACCGAAGAGATCCATTTGTTCTAAGCCGGCGACCGCTCAGCCGAAGTTGTCGAACAATTTGCCAACGGCACTTGCGTGATCCTGAGTCCCCTGCTTGAATCAGGACGTCGGCCGAAATGTGACCGATGAGTCACCACATACTTCCAAGAAACTTTTTGCCGGTCGTCAGTCCCAAGGACTGCGCCTCAGCCGGCAATCTGCCCGCCAATAACAACACCCGTCGACCTGCCGTACCGGATCGACATGGGCCAGCAAATTCCAGGCGTATGCCTACCTGTCACAAAGCTCGTGCAATCTCGATTGCGCGCATACCCGCTTGCTTGCCAGGAGTCTTATGACATGAGGCCAGAAATCGCTGTGCTGGATATACAGGGTCAGTATCGGGTTTACACGGAGTTCTATCGCGCAGACGCCGCAGAAAAGACCATCATTCTGGTCAACGGCTCGATGGCCACGACTGCGTCGTTTGCACAGACCGTGAAAAACCTGCACCCGCAATTCAACGTGGTCTGCTACGACCAGCCCTACGCGGGACGGTCCAAATCCCACAACCTGCACGAGAAACATCTGACCAAGGAAGTCGAAGGGCAGATTCTGCTGGAGCTGATCGATCACTTCGCCGCCGAACACGTGCTGTCGTTCTCCTGGGGCGGCGCCGCGACGCTGGTCGCCCTCGCCCAGCAGCCACGACGCATCGAAAAAGCCGTGATCAGCTCATTCTCACCAGTAATCAACGCGCACATGCTCGATTACCTCGAACGCGGCGTCGACTACCTCGGCAGCCGGGACGGCGACCGGGTCGGCCATCTGGTCAACAACACCATCGGCAAACACCTTCCGTCGTTGTTCAAACGCTTCAACTACCGCCACGTCAGCAGCCTGGCCGAGCATGAATACGGGCAGATGCACTTCCACATCAACGACGTGCTGCACAGCGATCGGCAGTGCTATTTGAATGCGGCGAAAAAGATCAACGTACCGGTGCTGTTTTTAAACGGCGAATGGGACGAATACACCGCCGCCGAAGACGCGCGCCTGTTCGGCAACCATGTGGCGCACAGCAGCTTCATGACTCTGCAAGCCACCGGGCACTTTCTGGACATGGAGCACAAAGCCGCCTGCCGCGACAGCCAGAACGCCCTGCTCGGCTTTCTGAAACCTGCGCCGCAGGCCAGCCGAACGCGCTACTCGTTTGTGCAGGATCAACATGCATTGGCCATTTGAAACAGCGTCATCACGGGCAGGGCTGCACGCTTGAGGTGTCTGTTTGCACCGGCGCAGCCCTTGCTCGCGATTGACCGTTTTGTGCGTACAAAAGCCATCGGATAGAAAAGAAAACTTCAAATCCGTGGCCGACTCTGGTACAAAGTCAGCCGCTCTGAGCGGGTATAGTTTAGTGGTAGAACGAAAGCTTCCCAAGCTTTAGATGAGGGTTCGATTCCCTCTACCCGCTCCACCGAATATTGATCTCGCGTTGTGTTGTCTGACGAGGGATGCAGCAATAGAAAAACCGGCCTTGATGGCCGGTTTTTTTGTGTCTGGAATTTGGTAGAAGACAATTTCAGGGAAAACCTTTCAGTTTCAAAAGAACACATTCCGAATAAATTAAATCCATTTTTTCGTGTTTTATCTGAATCGATGGCACGTAACATCTGTTATTTTGGATTTATCCTATACTTCAGACGTTCCTTTGTTCATTAAGAGATTCTGTCATGCTGGACCTTGATCTCAGCACACCCGCCGAAATCGTCAAACGCATCTGCGGTCGGCTTCGTAAGGAACGGCTCGCTTTGGAAATGACTCAGGCTGATGTGGCTGCACGCGCCGGTATCGGAATAAACACCGTATCCAATCTGGAGTCTGGACGTAACGTCGGTTTCGAGAGTCTGGTGCGCGTTGCAATGGTGCTCGGACGAGGAAGAGAACTCGAAGACCTGTTCCAGCCGAAGCTCGAAACCCTGGAAGATATTCTGCGTTACGAAAACAGCGCCAAGCGTCAGCGCATCAAAAGGAAACCTGACAATGCTTGAAAGAGTTGACGTTTATTACGACGGTTGGGGTGAGCGCTGGCTGTGGGGATCGCTTGTTTCCACCACAGCCTTGACCGGGCGTCCGTTGATCGTGTTCGAGTACAGCGACGAGGCAAAGAAAAAAGGCTTGGAACTGTCCTCCCTTCGCCTCCCTTTAGCGGGTGGGAAACTACGGCGAGATTTTCCATCGCATCAAATGGGTCTTCCCGGCCCTGTATATGATGCGTTGCCGGATGGTTGGGGCATGCTTCTGATGGATCGCTTGTTCAAACGTCGCGGCCTCAACGCTGCGCGCATTGGTCCTCTGGAGCGTTTGGCCTACGTCGGCGGAAACGCGATGGGCGCCATGTCGTTCGAGCCTGTCGCTCCCGAGCTACTGGTAGCGGCTACCCATGGCCCGATTGAAGTGCTGGCGGCTGAAGTACGCGAAGTGCTCAACGGTGAAGGTACAGAGTTGCTGCAGAAATTATTGTTGGTGGGTGGCTCGCCGCAAGGTGCCAGACCCAAGGGTTTGGTATATCGCGATCCCGAAACCGGGACGTTTACCACGGCGGCTGCTTCTGGATTCGAAGCCTGGCTGGTGAAATTCCCCGGTCAGGGCGAGCATCCCGAAGTCTGCGCAGTCGAAATGGCCTATTCACAATGCCTGCGTTTGTGCGGCATTGAGACGCCTGATAGCCAACACTTCCGCCTGCCTGACGGGATGGCCGCTTTCGCCAGCAAACGCTTTGATCGACAGAACGGCCTGCGCATCCCCATGCAGAGTCTGGCAGCCCTGACGGGAGCCGACTTTCGATCCCCCGGCGCATTGGATTACGTGAACTTTCTCCGCGCTACCCATCACTGCACTAATGACGTGCGCGAAAAAGCGCTGGCCTTCGAACGTGCGGTTTTCAACGTCGCGTTCAACAACCGGGATGATCATCCGAAGAATTTTGCCTACCTCATGTCGTCTGCCGGCGAGTGGAAGTTGTCGCCTGCCTTCGACGTAACCTTTTGCGAAGGGCCCGGTGGTTATCACCAAATGGATGTCATGGGTGAAGCTTTGGAGGTTGGCCGCAAAGAGATGCTGAGGCTTGCGCAAGAAGCGGAAGTCTCCAGCCACAAAGCGCAGGACGTGATCGATCGAATTTGCGCTGTTGCCAGCCGGTTTTCGACAATTGCTGCCGAGCTGCTTCCGAACGAGATAACCCCAGAGACTTTGCAAGTCATTCAAAACAGGATCGATATCAACGCCGCCCTCCTTCGTTGAACCGACAGCTACGTTCGCTCAACCAGTCGCTACAGGCTGATTGATGCGCCTTCGTTTTGCCGCGTTAATTTTCATGGCAAAACACTGCAACACACCCACCTCTCCTCGAAATATGCGCGGCCTAGACTGACTTGACCACCTTGCTGGACGGGCACCCATGGCCGCACGGTAGCAAGTCTATTGATCTGTACATATCAGTAGGTATAGTAACCACCAAGCACACCACAAGGAGGTGTTGTGAATAGCCGTTTTTTAATCGGACAACTCGTCGCAGACGGTTGGTTTCTGGTGCGCATCAGGGGCAGCCATCATCACTTCAAGCATCCGACCAAACCTGGACTGGTAACGGTGCCGCATCCGAAAAAGGATCTGCTCAAAAAAACGGCCATCAGTATTTTGCAACAGGCCATGCTCTGAATCCGTTCTCAGTGCTGCCATGGAGGATCACGAACATGCTTTACCCGATTGCGATTTCAATAGGCGATGAGGAACACGCTTGGGGAGTTGAGGTGCCGGACATTCCCGGCTGTTTTTCTGCCGGCGAAGACCTCGATGACGCCGTCGCCATGGCGCGCGAGGCGATCGAAGGTCATTTCGAAATTCTGGCAGACGACGGTGCGCCGATTCCACCGGCCAGCAAATTGGGCCTGCATGTCGCCAATCCGAAGTACGCCGGATGCGCGTGGGCGGTAGTGGATATCGACGTGGTCAAATACCTTGGCAAAGCACAGAAGCTCAACATCACTCTGCCGGGGCACTTGCTCAATCGCATTGATGAATACGTGTTGCATCATCCAGAGGAAAAAAGCCGATCGGGATTTCTGGCTTCGGCGGCGTTGAAGGTATTGCAGCAAGGTTAAAAAACTCTTACTGACCAACCGGCTCTCAGTAGCTGGTTTTTTCATGTTTGAAGCTTGCACCAATGCATCCAGTACATGCCTTGAAATTCAATGTTGAACGCCCGTCCGAAAGGCGCATTCAAGATTGCCTCTCCAGTCAGTAACGACTAGCATCTCCCATATCGGGAGGAGGCATGGATGCGGATAATTGCAAGAGCGACGCCAAGACAATTTTGGGAAAGCACACCAGCTCATGCTGATGCTAAAACACCGCTTGTTGAATGGTATTGCCATATGGAAAAGGCGATTTATCGAACTCCGCAAGAGGTTAAAGCCGAGCTGAGAACGGCCAGTGTCCTCAGGGGAGCCAGGGTGGTATTCAATATCGGCGGGAATAAATATCGAGTGATTCTGGCGATCGACTACCAACGGCAACTCGGCTTTATCCGCTTCGTTGGGACCCACGCTCAATACGACCAGATCAACGCGGAGACCGTTTAATGAACATCAAACCCATTCGTAGCCCGGAAGACCTGACCGCAGCATTGCTGCGCATGGAACAGCTGTGGGGTGCAGAAATCGAATCGCCGGAAGGCGATGAGTTGGAAATTCTCGCGCTGCTGATTGAAAAGTATGAGGAGAAGAATTTTCCGATGCCGCCTTCTGATCCCATTGAAGCCATCAAATTTCGTATGGATCAGCAAGGTTTGACGCCGCGGGATCTTGAGCCCTTTATCGGCACTAGCGGCCGTGTTTCGGAAGTGTTGAACCGCAAGCGCAAGCTGAGTCTGGCAATGATCAAACGTCTGCACGATGGCTTGTGTATTCCTTATGAATGCCTGCTCGCCAGTGTCTGATGCAGAGAGATATCGCATAAAAAACCGGTCGCAATGACCGGTTTCTTTTTGCCCGAAAATCAGCGCTGCCCACCCGCCCCCTCACCCTGGCCCTCTCACGAGGGAGAAGGAACCGACTGAGTTCTTTTCCAGAGTCGCGCCGACCTGAAACAACCTGCCGAACTAAAAAGAGAGACGCGTCATTCACCGAGTCGCAACAATAAACAGCCGTGGAAACGGCAACAGCACTGAGCCATCAGCCAATGCGGGATAAGCCTCTGAAACAGCTGCCAGATACCGTTCCAGATACTGCGCCCGCTCCTCCTCGGTCAGCGGATTCAAAAACGGAATCAACCCGCTGCCCTTGAACCACTCCACTACCCCTGCCGCCCCACCCGGCAACTGATGGTGATAAGTCGTACGCCACACATCGACGCGGTTGCAGTGCGGCCGCAGCATCGAGAAATACTCAGTGGCACTGGCCATGTCGGTGCGCTGCCCGGCGGCGCCGCTGAGCTTGCTCGCCCACGGCCCGTTGGCGGCCACTTCGCGCATCAAGCGGTGGGACGGTTCGTTGAGGTTATCCGGCATCTGGATCGCCAGGCTGCCACCGGCGGCAAGTTTGCTCACCAGGGCTGGCAGCAACGAGGCGTGATCAGGCACCCATTGCAGGACCGCGTTGGCGAAGATCACATCGAACGGGCCGGCATCGGCCCATCGGTCGATCTCGGCCACCGCAAACTGCAACCCGGGCAGGCGCTTGCGCGCGGCATCGATCATGTCCGCCGAACTGTCCAGACCACTGACATTCGCCTCGGGAAACCGCTGCACCAGCAACTCCGTGGAATTACCAGGCCCACAACCGATATCCACCACCGCCCGCGCCTGCGCTGTGGGAATCGCCGCCAGCAGATCACGGGCCGGGCGGGTGCGTTCATCTTCGAAAGCGACGTATTGCTGGGCAGACCAACTCATGGCGTTCTCCTGTCGGGACGTTCTGGCAACGTGGGAAAAACAGCTGCCGATACGATACAGCGATCCGCGCGGCGTGCCTTCCCTACCAAAGTCCTGAGACGTGATTTGTAAACAGAATTTTCAGCGCAACGTCGCTGTCTGAATTTCAAGCTCCCAAAAACAAGGACTTCCATCATGAAATTCGCAAAAATTGCCCAGAAACTTGCCCTGTGGGCCGGTAGCCCGAAGACGTTCATGGGGGCGTTGATCCTGATTGGGTTGTGGGGTTTGAGTGGACCGATTTTTGGCTACAACGATACCTGGCAACTGATCATCAATACCTCGACGACGATCATTACGTTCCTGATGGTCTTCCTGATTCAGAACACGCAAAACCGTGACACCGACATTCTGCATTTAAAGCTTGATGAATTGCTGCGGGTGAACAAGGAAGCGCAGAACGCAATGCTCGGGCTGGAGGCGCTGGATCTCAAGCAACTGGAGGCGTTGCGCCGGCATTACCGTTCGTTGGGCGAAAGCGAGGTGTTCAATCTTGACGGGCTGGGGGACAAGAGCAAGTCGAAACAGAATCTGAATGAGTGCTGAGCAAATTCAAGTGAGGGCAACAGACAGGAGCGAGGCTGCTCGCGAAGCCGGTGTTTCAGCGAATAGTGGTTCGCCTGAAACTCCGCCTTCGCGAGCAGGCTCGCTCCCATAGGGGACACATCGCATTTCAACTGGCGGGCGCAAAAAACCTTCGGCAGTGCCTGCATCAAGCAGGTACCGCCGAAGGCTCGGGCCGCGTTACAACCATTCGGTGAGATTAGCGACTGGCCTGCAACGCGCGGGCCTTCTCCAGATGGCTCTGCAGTTTCGGCAAAGTCTCATCGGCAAAGGCTTTGATTTCCGGTACGTCGGTGGTCTTCGCCTGCTGCTCGATCTGGGTGATGGCCTCTTCGGTGGCCTTGACCTGGCTGGCGGCGTAGGCCTGATCGAACGTGGCGCCGTCCTGCACTTGCGGCATCAGCGCCTTGGCCTTGTCGGCCAGTTCTTCGCGGGGCGCGACAGGCAGGTCGAGCTTCTTGGCGATTTTCGCCAAATGCTGGTTGGCAGTCGTGCGGTCGTTGATGACGACGATGGTGTAATCCTTGACCTCTTTGGATTCGGCTTTGCCATGGGCCAAGCGGCTGGCCTCGATGTCGGCCATGCCTTTGGCTGACGCATCGTTGATGAATTCGGCAGGCGACTGGGCAAAGGCACTGTTCGCGCACAGGCTGAACAGGGCGACAAAACTGACGTTGCGTATACGGGTGGCCATCCGGCTCATGGTCGCGCCCTCCTTCGTTGAAAATTCAAGCAGGCACTGGAGCGCCCTGCGGCTGAAATGTTCGTGGCGAGCCAACGCCCGCCTCAGTTAGGAATCCTTTGGCGGTCAAAGGTTTAGAAAAATCCTCCGGGCCGCGACGAACGGCGCCGTCAGTGAACGCGCCCGCGCGTCGCCGGACAGCTTTCTGCCGGACCTCACGCCTTGTTCGGCATCAGCCCCGGCAGCGCGTGCATCAGCGCGTTGATAGCAAAACCGATGAACATCACTCCGCACAACCGGGTGATGAGCAGTTCGTGACGCTGATACACCGTGCGCACCCGCTGCGCCCCGACCACGCCGATGAGGATGGCGTAGGCCAGCGCGCCACCGACAAAACTCAGGGCAATCAGCGCCGGCAGCATCGACCAGTTGAGCAATTCGGCGCGACTCGACAGCAACGCGGTAAACGTTGCCACCGCCACCGGGTAGGCCTTGGGGTTGGTCAACCCGAATACGATGCCGTGCCAGAACGGGTTGCGCGCCGCCCCCTGCGGCTCGTCACCGTTGCGCCGTCGCGCACGCACGGCGCGCCAGCCGAGCCAGAACAGATACAAGCCGCTGAGCACACCCAGTACATCAAACGCGGTGCTGCCGATTTCCCGGGCGCCGACAATCGCGATCAGCGCCGTGCTGCACCAGACCACATCGCCCAGCAAGTGCCCGCACAGAAATCCGGCCCCGGCCCGTCGCCCATGAGCGGCGCCAATGCCGAACACCGCCAGCACACCTGGCCCCGGCGTGATGCCGTAGATGAAACCCGAGGCCAGAATGGCCATAAGCAACGATGGAGTCATGGAAAACCTGCAAGTGCCAGAACACGTGGCCGCCAGTCTATATCAGCCGACTGCGCCGGATCACGGTTCGTCGTGAAAACGCATGCCGGCGTACGGTTTCTGCCGACAGGCCGCCAGTCGCGAGGCGAGATCGCCGACGTGCACTTCCAGTTTGTGTCCGTCGGGGTCGAGAAAGTAGAACGACGCGCCTTCGCTGCGGTTATCCCGCCACGCCTCGACGTCGACCGTTCGCAAGTGCTGCACGAAAACCGGGAAATCCGCCGCGCTCACGCTGAAGGCGTAATGCGTGTAATCGGCACAGGGCTCGGTCTTGCGCAACGGATCAAGCGATAGACACAGCCACAGCCCCCGCAAGGACAGATAAGCACCGCTATCCCACGTGGCCTCGACGCGCAGTTGCAGCACATCGCGATAGAAGCGCAGGCTGCGATTCAGATCGCTGACTGCCAAGGTCAGGTGGTTGAGGCCGGTGAGCATCGATTCAATAACCTCTGAGGTCTTCGGGAACAGTGTATTGCTCGCCATCATAGGTCAGGGTGATTCGGGTTTGTTTAAGGTGCGTGGTTTTCGAGAGGCACTCTTTGCCTGACCGGGTGTTTTTCACACGGGTGCCGTTGCTGATGACGAGCAGATCAGCCAGACCATGGTGGCTGGCCGGGCCAATCTCGACGGTGCGGCGAACCTGTTTGACATAGCCGTCGCAGTCGCCGGTGAATTCACCGTTGTTCTTGTAGACCACCAAACCTTCAAGCACCGGTCGCAACTCATTGCCTTCGCGGATATACAGCGCCAGATCAGTTTTCTCATACGGCATAGCGCGAGAGCTGTGGGCGAATTTCGAACGCACACCAAAGGCCCTGACATCCGACGCCAGCCAATAGCGCCCGGTGTCGATGCGCAGGTCATCGAAGCGAATCGCGTCGGAGTTGTAAGCGCCGGGTTTGCGGTAAGTGGCGATGGGCTTGGCGTCGCTTGCATTGACGATTGCCAGATCGAGATCGAACACCCCGACGTCTTCGTCATCCGAATCCGCCAGATAAGTGGATTTGGCGGCAATCGCCTGATTCTGCATGGAGGGCCAGACCTTGCAGCGCGACAGGGATTTGCCATCGAAGGCTTTGATGTCGCAAGACGCCTGGGCTTGAGTGGCCAGGGCAAGAAGGCTTAGGGCAATCAGCAGAGGGGCACGGGGAAACATGGTGTTCTTCCTTGATAAAAGTCGTTTGAAGCAGGCCGGTTACAAGCCTTTGAAGCCTTGCGGCAGCACGTAGGATTTGCCGTCATAACGCAATGTGGTCAGGGCAGGTTTATAAACTGTGGAGCTGTCCTTACAAGCCTCCCCCTTTCCCGCACTGGTTGTGCCAGTCTGCTGAGTCTTGACGATCAGGTCCGCGTAACCGTGAGAGCTGGTTTTTGCCACTTCCACCGTTCTGGTCATTTCACTTCGCTGACCGGTGCAATCGTCGTCCCATTCACCGCTGAACTGGTAAACCAATAATTTTTGCAAGACCGGGCGCAACGTTGCGCCCTCTTTGACGTAGAGCGAAAGCTGAACTTCTTCCAGCGGATTGAGCCGCGATGCGTTAGTAAAACGGGCGCGCACGCCGAAGGCACGAAGGTCGGTGGTGAGTGTGTAGCGTGCCGTATCGAGTGACATCTGCGATAACGCTACGCCATCCGATTCGTATGCAGAAGTTTGACCATAAGTGGCGACAGGGTTGCTTTGCCCGTCTTGCGCAACAGACAAGTCGAGATCATAGAACCCGTGCGTGCCGCCTTCGCCGTCATCAGCGGAGGGCTTGAAACCTGCTTTGGCGCTGATGGTCTGTCCAGGATAAGCCGGCCATTCCTTGCACACCGAAAAATCCAGATCACCCGACACGGCGGGCGGTGTGCAATCAGCCGGCGCCTGCCCCGCCACCAAACACCCGCAGAGCACTGCACCGCCGAACCACCTGGACTTCGCTGTCACTTTGCCGCTCCTTGATAACGGTTTCAGCGGCGTACTATCCACTGCTCTACCCTGTGATTCAACAATCCAACTCCAAATTGCGAAAGCGCATTCCAAAAGTGGGAGCGAGCCTGCTCGCGAAGGCGTCTTCACAGACGCCGCCAATCTCAATACTTGTCCAGCGTGCGCAATTTCTGCGGCAAACCCCACAGCAGCAAAGCGGCCGCAATCAGCGCCGCGACGCCGATGACATACAGCGCCGGGGTGGTGCTGCCGGTCAGGTCCTTGATGCGTCCGACCATGACCGGGCTGACGATCCCGCCAAATTGCCCCAGGGTATTGATCACCGCGATCCCGCCTGCCGCGCCGGCACCGGCGCCTGCCAGCAATTTCGGTGGCAGGGTCCAGAAGCTCGGAATCGAAGCGATGATGCCTGCGCCGAGCAGCCCCAGAGCGACGATCAGAAATGTCGTGTGGCTGGCGAAGATCCCCGCGCTGAAGAAGCCTATCGCGCCGACGACCACCAGCCCGGCGACAAACTTGCGCCGCTCACCCGTGGCGTCGGACAGGCGTCCGATCACCACCATGCTGATCGCACCGCAGATGTAGGGAATGGCGGTCAGTAGACCGATCATCACCGGGCTTTCGGTGCCGGCGCTGCGGATCAATTGCGGTGCCCAGAAATTCAGGCCGTAGGACGCGACCTGAATCAGGAAGTAGATCAAACCCAACGTCAGGAAACCGGGAATTTTCAGCGCCGCGAGCAATGAGCCGCCGCTCTTGTGTGGCTCGTGATGGGCGATGCGGCTGGAGAGCAGTTTCTTTTCGTCAGCGGTGAGCCAGTGCGCATCCTCGATGCGGTCTTTGAGCTGCGTAAGCACCAGAAACCCAAGACCGATGCACGGCACGCCACCGAGCAGGAACAGCCAGTGCCAGCCGCGCATCTGCAATACGCCGTCGAGGTGTTGCAGCACCAGCCCGGAGAACGGCGCGCCGACCAGTCCGGCGAACGCCGAGGCGAGAAACAGCATCGACGTGATGCGGCCTCGGAAATGCTGCGGAAACCACAGTGTCAGGTAATACAGCACACCCGGGGCGAACCCGGCTTCCATCGCGCCGATCAGAAAGCGCAACGCGTAGAATTGCCATTCGCTGGTGACGAAGACCATCAACGCCGTCGCCACACCCCACGACATCATGATCCGTGCAATCCAGCGCCGCGCGCCGACCTTGTACAGCATCATGTTGCTCGGCACTTCGAACAGCACGTAACCGACCACGAACAGCCCGGCGCCGAGGCCATAAGCGGTGTCGCTCAGACTCAGGTCAGTCTGCAACTGGAATTTGGCAAAGCTGATGTTGATGCGATCAAAAAAGGCAAACAGGTAGCAGACCATGATCAGCGGCATCAGGCGCCAGGCGACTTTGCTGATCAGGGCTTTTTCGGCGTCGTGATCGACGGACGGATTCACGCCCGCCTCCAATACGTTGAGGCTCATGGTTTTTTCTCCAGGCGGACTGCCGATGGGCGTCCGATTGTTTTTGTTGTCTGGTATGCGGTTTCAACTGTAGGAGTGAGCCTGCTCGCGATGGCGGTGTGTCAGGCAACCTATGCGGCGCCTGATACACCGCTATCG